>CAMUYW010000052.1 GCA_947165045.1 uncultured Fibrobacter sp.
TACAAAAAAGGGACCCGACATTCGCCGGGTCCCCCTTGGTGTTTTAGATGATTTTGGGTAACTTATCTTTTCAAGTTCACCTGAACGCTACGCTGTAGCATTCGACCGTTAAACTTGACTCGAACCATATAAGCACCTTCTGGGAGGCGGTTGATTTGGTTTCCAAGATCCGAACTTCCGGCTGGAACATTTTTAGCAAAACCCGCAACTCGATGCCCAGTCACATTAAAGAAGTCGATTTGTACAAAGCCAGCCTCGCGAGCAACCAAAGTTCCATCTACAAAATTCAGATAAACTCCATTTGCGATACGAGTATTCAACGCAAAGTCATCTTCTGCAGACCATTCATCACGAAGAGCCAACGAGGAATCTGCTTTACTCGAATCGGTAGGTACCACAACGACGGAAGTATCAGCAGTTTTTGTCGTATCAGTTGTTTTTGTGGACTCAGCCGGAACTTCCAGACCCTTGACAACAATCTTTCCGTTACGAGTCGCTTCGCCAAATTCAGAATTTCCGCCCTTGGTCGTTACGGTGTAAACAAATTCACCAGCAACCGTCGGAGTACCGCTAAAATAGAATGACTTAGCGGTAGAATTCCACTTAGCTGTCACGCCTGCCGGAAGACCCTCAACAGAAGCAGCATCCGCATTTTCAATCGCAAATGTAAACGGAACGATCGAATCGCCAAGTAAAATTGACTGGCTAGAACTGCCTGCGCCTTGCTTTATAATTACCGCAGCCTTAGGCGTATGATCTCCAACCAATTCGATATCCGGTTTCGGGAACTTGCCCTTGTTGCCATACAGCCAGAAACCTAGATGCGGAGGTTGGTTGTAAGCCGTATTCTGCCAGCTCATACCCAAACGGTAAATTGGATCGTGAGCAAGCGTGTACATACGATGTTCCGTCGGAATCGTCGTCGTGTAAATGTAAAGCTTCGAAGCACCATCATGCAGAATGACTTCTTCACGCCAATCGCCGAGAATATCGCCGCTAAAGTTCGGAGTAGCCTTCGTGGTATTGCAGCTATTCCCTTGCATCTGGAAAAGTGTCTCGCTCTTGAGCTTCGAGTGGTTCCACTTGCTTATAGTCGTGTTATCCAAAAGTTCATCCAGCAAATCGCCATCCCAATAAACGCGGAAGTTATACGCCGGGCGGCTAGAACTCAGCACTTTACCCTTGACCGTATAAGTATTCCAGTTGGCGGCAGACCAAAGTTCATGTCCGCGATTCGTGGAGTCCACATCACCCGCGACACCACGGCCATTATCGCCCGAGCTCGTTTCGCTAAAGAGCAACTTACCCGTGCGTGCATCATGCAAATCATAGCCATAAGGTTTTTCTTCGTGAACTTGCCAAACTTCAAGACCCGCATTATCCGGATCCAAATCACCGAAGTGGATTGCGTCACTATGGCCTTTACCCGTGCGGTACATGAACTTGCCATCATGATCAATCGCACAGCTACCTTCGATAATTTCATCGAATCCATCACCATCGACATCACCAGCAGAAAGATTATGGTTACCTTGTCCATAGCATTCCTTACCGCTAGTCGCCGCGTTGTAATACCAGCGCTGCTTCAAGTTTTTTCC
The DNA here is from genome assembly GCA_947165045.1 of uncultured Fibrobacter sp. Classification (GTDB taxonomy): domain Bacteria; phylum Fibrobacterota; class Fibrobacteria; order Fibrobacterales; family Fibrobacteraceae; genus Fibrobacter. The sequence goes on from CAMUYW010000052.1 coordinate 1,599, forward strand.
GTCCCAGTCATAAGCGGTAATCGCCATGCGGGTGTAATAACCGCGTTGGAAAACCATGCTCGGCTTTTTGCCATCGAGGTAAGCGTTTGTCGCGAGGAAACGGTCCACGCGGTTGCCGTAACTATCGCCCCAGCTTTTTACGGTGCCGCGTCCCGGATTGTAATTGACCGTCGCCATTTCTAGGCCGGTTTCGCCATTGAAAATCGTGAGGTATTCGTCACCGGTCAAAATGTAGCCATTAGAATTGCGAAAATCGCTCGTATGTGCGGCGTTTGCAGCAGGGCCTTTACTCAAATACTTGCCGCTAGCATCTTTTGTTCCTGGAGCGGTCTTTACCGCAAATTCGGCCTTGCCATCGCTATCGTAGTCGCCCACGAGCATCTGCGTGTAATGAGCTCCCGCACGGATATTTACGCCAAGGTCAATACGCCAAAGCTTTTTGCCATTCATCTTATAGCAATCGATAAAGACGTTGCCCGTTTTGCCCTTTTGCGAATTGTCCTTGGAATTGCTAGGATCCCACTTGAGAATGAGTTCGAATTCACCGTCGCCATCGACATCGCCAACGGCAATGTCATTGGGGCTATAAGTAATGCCGCTTGCTGTCGGACGATCAAGATTTACCGTCAAGAATTGGTTACCCCATACAGAAGCAGCTGCATCGGCAGCCATTTCCTTGCCATTCACCACAGCCTTGACGGAATACTTATTTGACGCAGTCCCTTTTGCATCGGTATAATTCGATGCCTGCGTTCCAGAAACGTTTGCGATTTTTTCGCCATCGCGGTACAGATTAAAGCTAGTCTCGGATCCTTCTGTTCCGAGTACGCGCCAACTGAGGAATACGCCCCCGCTCGTTTTCACTGCAACCAAGCCGCGATTCAGCCATTCCATTTGGCGAGCTGCATTTGCCATGCCAAAGCCCATCAACAGGGCCGTACCCAAACACATCCACATTTTTTTCATTGTCTCATCCTCTCTAACTCCGGTTATACACCAAACTTTCCGGCTTTCATAATATAGACCCATTCCATATATAATGTAACAACCACAAATTTTTTGCGTTGTCTATAGACAACACCCCCTCAAAAAAAAACTTATATGCAAAACGCCCTCGGCATTCGCCGAGGGGGTGGGATGTGGGGGTGTATAGGATCTTTTAACGACGCATGATTCTAATGGTCTTGTTCATTTTCTTGCCGTCGGATAATTTTCCACGAACATTCACGAGGTAAATTCCGCAGCCGTAGGGCTGCATATTCACGCTAGCCAATCCGCGAGTTTGCACCACATTTTTCTGCATCATAACGCTGTGGCCGCATACATCCATCACGGCAATGCAGGCATCGTCAGGAATTCCCGTAAGCATCACGACATTGTCCGTAATAGAAAAACTAAAAGGATGTGCTGCATATGTCACAGGAGCAATCGCATCCGTTTTTTCAGAACTGCCAGAAACATCAGACCCAGCACTACTTGAAGAATTTTGTGTTACGTGATTCGCTTCTGCAGAGGAACTCGACGCAATCGCTTCAGAAGAAGTCGGGACCGTTGCAGAAGAAGAACTGCTCGAAGCCGACGTAGGAGTCGAAGCTGCTAGCATCTGCGTCACGCCGACATAGCGGCTAAAGGTATCGCCAGCATTGTCCTTGAGCGTAAACTTAATATAACCCGCTCCGCCAAAGTTGTCGGCAAGTTTCACCGTCATCTTGGAACCAGAAACAGTCGCAGTCACACCCGTCGGAGCAGAAACCGTATAGGTGCCGCCATCGTAACCCTTGGTAAACTGGGCAAGGTCAATCACCTGAGTTTCGCCCTTGGCAAACGTGTAGTGCGCACGGGCCATCCATTCCAGGTAGCGTTCGAGTTCGGTCCAGCCGTCGCCCAAGCGATCTTTATTCGATTCGCTAAAATCGCCGCTCTTGGATTTCGGATTGTAGCCGTACATGTTTTCCCACCAGTCCGGGAGGCCATCTAGATCGCTGTCATAATCATTCGCCCAGCTCACGCTCGGATACGGTTCCCAGCCCTTGATGTTCGCAGTATCGATGACATCGGTTTCGCGGTCGGGAATACCCGCAAACCCACCCTTTGAGCCCTTATAAGAGTAAGAACCGTTCTTCGTCTCATTAATCACGCGCTGATCGTGGTTATCAAGAATCGGCATACGCTGCCCTACATCGCTCAGCACATCTTTGTAGGCAGCCTTCGCACTCTGCACAGTCGCATAAGATTCAAAGTACGGCGTTGAATGCCACACATTCCAATCCAGCTTCTGTCCGTTGGAGAGCGTATAGCGGCGACCGCAATCATCCTTGGTTCCATCGCATTTGAAAGAGCCATTGCTCAGTTGCAGCACATTGTTGTGGAAGTAGTATTCCTGTGTTCCCTTGCCAGTACCTTCGAGGTCTGCACTCAGTACGTAATCGAGTAGTTTTGTCCCAGCACCAGCCTTGTAGTAATTGCCGACAAAGTTTACGTTATGTGCACCGCCGTCAGTCACACGGCTGTACCAATTATAGACAACGTTGTTGAAAATGTCAAGTTTTCCAGCATAGTAACCGTTGCCATCGAGACCGCCGCCCATACTCCAGTTGCGCCCGGCATTGTGCGCCAAAAGGTTGTGATGGAAACTGCCGATATCGCCGCCAATGGTCGCCGCATATCCATGTCCCGTTCCGCTGGGGTAATTCTGATGGTCCGCAATGTTGAGCGCTTCCGAAATCAGCGTGCGCTGCAGGGTAATATTCTTGCCACCACGGCTGCTAAAAGCTTCGTCAATCGTCCAGCTAATCGACGCGTGATCCAGAATGCTGTGGTTGCCACCAGTAAGGCCCATACCGTCGAACGTGGTGCCGTAACCGAGGCGTACGCGCATAAAGCGGACAATCATATCGTTGCCGGTAAAGCCAATGGGAGCGCTCTTGATGGCAATTCCCTTTCCCGGCGCACTCTGGCCCGCAATGGTCGTATAGTCATGATTGCAAACCAGGCGGCTCTTGAGTTGAATCATGCCAGCCACCTTGAACATAATCGTACGCGGCCCGATATCTGCCGTGCAAGCTTCGCGAAGGCTTCCCGCACCGTCATCGTTCAGGTTTGTCACATACACGACCTTGCCGCCACGGCCACCGACCGCGTTACGACCGTAACCTTCTGCCCCTTCGAACGCCAAGCGACCCGGCTGGAACTTCCACACGTTACCCTTAGTCACCGCCCCGTTGGAGCCTACTTCGTCAACGCGCCAGTAGTAAGGAGTCAATACATTCGTGCCCGTCACCTTGTAGGTTGTCGCCGTCTGTTCGCCCTTGTAAAGCGTCTTGGTCGAAGTCGTCGCGTTGTCCACCGCCGAAGAATCCGTACCGAAATACACCTGATGCTTGGTCGCGCCACTCGCTGCAGTCCATGAAAGCGTCAAAGTTCCGTTCTCATGCGGAGCGTGCATATCCAAATCCGTCGGGGACGGAGACTTCGCCTGTGCCGCCGCATTCGGCACATCAAGTTCAAAGCCGTTCAGCGTCACATTCTTAAAGGTTGCACTTGTTCCCGGCTTAAATGTAATCACGGTCGAGGCACTCGTACCGCTCACATTGAAAGTCACATAGGCCGTAGCCGCATCGGCCGTTGAAAGCGCTCGCACCGAAGGCTTTACCGTCACCTGCTTCGTACCATTCACATACACATCGATGTTGCTATACGTGGTACTGCTCAGATCATCCACGTTATTCAGGTAGGCCAACAGCGAATGCGTTCCCGCCGCAAGATTCGAAAAAGTCAGGCTGATTTCGCCGCCAGAATTGCCATTTTCAACAATCAGGCCATCGCCCACCAGCTTCGCGTAGCTCGGGGACTGCACCGAAACCTTGTACCAGGTCGCCTTGAGGTTTGAGCCTGCAGAGCCCTTCGCCACCTTGATTTTCACGCCGTTAAGGGTCGTATCCTTGCTAGCAACGCCAGAAACGACCCACGGCACATAATTCGGCTCGGTCACTTCGCTCGAATTTCGACCGCTCATGTCGAAATCCACCTTCACGACATTAGCCGCTTCGGCCTCCGTTGCCAGGGAGCACACGCAAAGCGCCCCCGCAAAAGCAAACAATCCCATTTTTTTCATACCATACTCCTTTGCTACAAACAAAAATACCCTCGAATTTGCTTCAAGGGTAGGTTTTTAAATATTATCCATTGTCTAGGGACAACACCTTATTTGGGGCAACTAAGATATTCAAGCAATTTCACAATATATTCAAGACAAAGCCATCAAGCATTCAAAAGGTGGCAATCTAAAGGAGTGTTTATGGGATTTAGATTCAATTTAGCAACCATCGGCATGGTCGCCGTTTCAGCTTTTGCCGCAGTAGATTACCCCGTGCAAGAATTCCGTTTCGGCATCGGGAACACCGACAGGAACATTACCATTTCGGACAAAAACGCGGGAGATTACCTTTCTTCCGCAACCCTCAAGGGAATCGGAGACGAAAAATGGAGTCTGAACTACATCAGTGCTGGCGTCTATGAAATCGTGAACTCCGCGACAGGCTTGATCGTCACCAACGAAAACGGCCTTGCGACACTCGCCAAGGATACCGACGGTGCAAACCAACGTTGGAAAATCGAGGCAGTCGAGAAGGACTTCGACGGCTACGACTTGTATTACAAAATCGTGAGCAACGCCGAGCCCACCCAGGCACTCACTTTCGATGTCAACAGTAACTCGATTGCCGTCGATGATTACACAAAGGGCGATTACCAGAAATTCAAGCTGAACCTAGACGGCCTCGAAGGTTTCGCCGCGAACGCAATGACCCCGAAAGGCGAAAAGGCGGGAACAATTGGCGGATTACTGGGCGAAGTGGTTTACGTATCGGACGCAGACAATCTTGAAAAGCAGTTGAACAGCAAGGGCGCACAGACCATCGTCATTACTGCCGATATCGACATGCAGAAAAAAAGCAACACCCGCGTTCGCGACAACAAGACCATCGTGGGACAATACGGCAAGCACACTATTTACGATTGTCAGTTTAGAACAAACGATGCTTGGGGCACCACAGGAGAAGTTCCTTCGGACAACATCATTTTCAGGAACCTGAAGATGGTCGCCAAGAATGTTCCGAACCGCATTCTCATCAACATCTGGTCTTCGCGTCAAATCTGGATAGACCACATTTACTTTGAATCGCAGCTGAGCTACGACCACACCGGCAACGGCCAAGACGAAGTCGGCAAATTCATTTGGATCAACACGCCCTACGCTAGCTATAGAGATTCCGCCGACAGATACAGGTCTCCCGACTATGTGACGATTTCTTACAGTCACTTGAAAAACCGATACTGGACCGTTGCATACGGCACGCAAAACGACGAAATTACACGCGACCGCACCACGCTTCTTTATAACTGGTGGGAGAAAAACGTACGCCGCTGTCCGCAGCTTGGCAACGGTGCAGCTCACGTGTACAACAACTACTATTCCGCTTACGGCAAATCGAGCAATAGCTCCGCCACATCGGGAATCATTGGTGGCGACGGCTCCGAAATGCTTTCGACCAACAACCGATTCAACGGCTACACCAAATCGCAAGCGCTCATGATGGGCGGCGGAACCGACCCCGCCCGCGACGACAACTCTTACCTATCTGAGGCATTGGACGCTACCCCCGCCAAGGTGAGTTTCAGCCCAAAGAAAACTTCCAGTTGGAAGCCCGAACAAAGCAACTACGGATATTCGCTCCTCGACGCCTACAATACCAAGGGCACCGATGTAAAAGATTTCTGCTCCAAGTACGCGGGTGACCAAACTTCGGCTTCGGGCATGAAGTACATCACCGACAGCGAATTTGACAGTTGGACAAATGTACGCTACCCCTCGCCTTTCCTCAAGAGTATCACCGTCGGCAACGAACCTGCAGGCGGCCTCAAGGAAGGCGCCAAGCTGGATGTAACAAAGAAGTACATGATTAAAAATGTAAACAGCGGATTGTACCTAGGGCTCGCTGAAGGCGAAACGGCAAACGGCCTCGATGTCGTGCAGGGCAGCACCGAAATCAGTTGGAGTTTTGTCGCCGTCGAGGCCCAAAGCGACGCCGACAACGGATACTACTACATCCATCTCGCCAAGGATTCCGCACTCGTACTGAACCTCTCCAACGGCAGCAAGGACAACGGTGCAAACATCGAACTTTGGGAAAATGTGGCTAATGCATCGCAGCAATTCAAATTTGTCCCAAACGATGACAACACTTACAGCATCGTCACAAAGAACACCAAAGACAAGAGTTGCCTCGGCATCGGCGCAGGTTCCAAAGAAGAAAACGCGTCAGTCATTCAATGGGCATGCGACGGCACTGACAACCAGAAATGGACTCTTGAAGATTACACGGAACAGGAAGAGCCGCTAGCAATCGGCACAGCACTCTCGACAAATGCTGCAAGAAACCAGTTCGTTCAAGTTTCGCTCTACGATCTCAGCGGAAAGCGCCTCATGCAAACACAGATGCAACACGGCGTAAGCACCAAGGAACTCGGCAAGTTCGTTCCCAAGGGCGTCTATATTTTAAAGGTCAAAGGCCCCAGCTTACAAAAGGTAATGCGCGTGAACGTGCAGTAACATTGTCCCGCCCCCGAGAAAAAATCGGGGGTATTTTTATAAAATTGACTATCTTTTCACGTAGTTGTTTAGGGTATTGATTATGAAAAACAGAAAGCATTCCTTTTCTGCAAAAACGGCTGTTGCCGCATGGAGTTTAGCAATGAGCCTTGCAGGATTCGCCGCTGCAGCACCTATCGAAACAGTTCCTTGGAACGGCCATGTAGGCGCCGTAAGTTTCACTTTTGACGACGCATACGAAAACCAGGTGCAGAACCTCTCCCCCATACTTGAGGAATTGCCCGATGTACACGTCACGTTTTTCCTAACCAACATGGGAAACGGTCTGCAGAAAAACGCCGCAGGTTTTGCCACGCTCGCCAAGGCGGGGCATGAAATTGGGAACCATACCGACACGCACGCTCACCTGAGTGGTGTCAGCGACAACGCCGAATTGGAAAAAGAAATCGTACAATTTGCAGACAACATCGAAGAGGTCATGGCAGACAACGGCGCAAAGATACGCGTCACGTCGCTTGCCACACCCTTCTGTGAAAATAACGACAAGGTCAGCGCCGTCATAGACACACGCCACTTCATTAACCGCGACTGCGGTTGGCACGGTCGAAACGAGTGGGACATCGAACCCAAATGGCTGAGCCTCCAAGCCAAGATTTGGACGCGCTCCGGCGCAACTGTAGAAGAAATGCTCTCATCGCTAGACACCGCCGCATACATCGGGAATTTCAGCAATGCAAATCCCTGGGAAGTTTCCGTGAAAGGCGGCTCCTGGCTGGTGGTGTTGAATCACGGCGTGACCGACGACACCGGCGACGATTACGCCATCAATCCGAGCGACATCAAGAAACTCTTCCAGCACGCCCTCGAAAACGACCTGTGGGTCGCCCCCTTCGGCACCGTCGGAGCCTACCACCGCGCACACTTCATTGTAGACAAGGCCGAAAAAACGGAAACCGAAAACGGCTACACCGTCCAGTGGAAAATTCCGAACGAACACATGCCCGAAAGCGTGCCGCTCCGCGTGAAAATCGACACCAAGTCCGTTGACGAGAATGCAGTCGTCGAGCAGGACGGAAAAATTCTAAACGCTGAATCTGACGGCACTTATGTCATCGAATTCATGTCAAAGACGCTCACCGTGCGCAAGCCCAAGGAAGGCGAAGACAGTCCGCAGGATTCCACAACCGCTCTTCCCAAATTGCAACAAAACAACCGCAACTACACGAAATTCACCCTGTTTGACATGAACGGAAACAACCTCGGCCCTGTTGACGGTTTTGCGGTGCCGGCAAGATTCCCGAAAGGCTCGTACATCATTCGCGCCGAAGCTAAGGGGCTTTCGCCGAAGATTGTGAAAGTCCAGCCATAAAGATGGCCAAATAATCAATCACGCCGGAATCCGCGCCCTTTATGGGAACATAGCGTATGCTGTTATCTGCGCCGACAATAACAGCAATTCCCGCGATGTAATTGATCCAGTGGTAGTCTTTGTGGTACTTGAGTGCCACTCTCTGTTGTGAACCAAAAACAGTCAAAGGCATTACAAAGATATCGTGCGACACCATGATGCTCACGCGATTCCACTTCGGCAATTTTTTCAAGATAACATTCTGTACAAATTCGCCTGCACGGCTTTCCAATTCGTAAAACACATCTTGATAGCCGCCCTCGTACGCCCAACGAGCCATAAGTTCTACGGAACTACCTTTTAAGCCAAGTGAATTGGCATGTTTCGCAAGGGAATCCGCAGAGATTTTTAGGAACCAATTTCCCGTGATATCATAGTTCGTGATGAGCTTTGGGAGGTTAGCTTCCCCACGCCCAATCGAAATGTTATTTGCAGTTTCATTCGTACGTACAAATCCCGAAGTGATATAAGAAAATTCTTCGTCGCTTTTGATGGACTTGCCCAAGTCCTGAGCCATTTTGACACCATTTGCAGTAAGTTCCGTTTCCATGGCCACGGCGTCTTCGCGTTCGGAATGGCGAATGATGAATACAGCCTTTTCTTCGGGCAAGAGGCTATTATAGACGTCGGCGACGGTCGCAAAGCCGTCTTGGTCGAGTGTGATGCTATGCGCTTTTGCCGACGAAGAAGATCGTTCCGATGAAGAGGACTGTTCTGTAGCCGATGAAGAAGATATTTCTGTCGCGGAAGAAACCGGAAGGGACGCCGACTCCAATCCCAAAGACGTCCCTTCCGGTGAATCCTGCGCAAGTGACCCTCCAAACCAACATCCAGAGCAAGAGAGCTCAAGGTCAGATGAGCTTGATTCAATATTCGACGATTCCGACGAAATCGCGACTTCCGCAGAACCGTTAGACAGACAATCCAAGGCAGAATCAGAATCGCAAGATTGTACATTCGAAACCGAATCCGAGTCGCCGCAGGCCACAAGATTCACAGAAATACCAAAAGCAGCAGTCATCAAGAGAGTGCGGGATATGCAGAGCATCGATTTGATCATCATGACCCCCACTGATAATCGCCAGCTTCATATACGGGATTATCACCATTGAAACCACGTGGGCGTTTGATTTTATCATCAAAAAGGGTCTTGTTGAATATGCGGAAATCCCCGCGTTCATAATTTTGGAATGAAATATGGCAGAAAATGGGGCCTGCAGGCATATACTCGCTATAGCTCATCGTGCGCTCGCCTGCAGTGTAGAGATAGTTAAAGTACTTGCCGTTCAACACAATGTGAAGTCCAATGTTACCAACGGTGAACCAGCGCCCCTTCGCAAGAATATTCTCGTGATGCGTGTCATCGTAGTCCATCACCACAAATTCCGCATCGCCGCTCTTGTCCAAATGAAAACGATACTTGTGGTTACCGCCACAGCAACGTCCGTCAAAGAACCAAGTGTAACCGCTGGCAGCAGCTATACGCGGGTCACGCACACTAGTATCTGGGTGGGCTAATTGTTCATCGGTCACGAGACGTTCTGGCTCCACCGCAGCAATCAACTGTTCAAGAGTTTTCGGATTCGTTACCGAAGAAAGCGTCACTTTATTCTTCGCTTCACTCAGAGCACGGCGGTATAGGCGATACGGAATGCCGTCATCGCTAATCATCGTGAGTTCATCTTGGCTGAACACATAGTAAGCATATGTTTTGGTGCCGTTCCTGGTGACCACATTGAAACTGCGGTTGTTGAGAGTGTACCATTGACCAGAAACATTAGGGAACCCCGATACTGCGGCAACGCCGTCTTCGCCGATGACGACAGTATAGTCATCACTAACCCACGCTTCGTCGGCTGCGGTAATCAATCGACAATCGCGATGTTTATCGCCTTGGCATGCAGCTGCGGAAGGATTGGCCGCCTCGCAAGGGCCAAGCATTCCCGGCGGGAGTTCCGTAGACATCCCGATACGGAATCCCATGTCGGCAGCACCGTCACGACTGCGAATAGCTCTGCGGCTCACACGAGCAAACTCGGCCGGTTCACCATAACTGCCACCGCGACGAGTCTTGTTGCCGCTACCGGTAAGCTGCACCGGATTTACCTTGTCGCCCGAAGTATAGCCCACGAGCCAGTCGTATACCCATTCCCACGAATTGCCGCTCATGTCGTAGAGCCCGAGCTTATTCGGTTTCTTGGTCGCCACATCGTGAGCCTTACCGCCGCTATTCTCGGAAAACCACGCCACATCATCAACAGTGTTGCTTCCTGAAAATTTAAATTTATCCGCAATACCGTCCTTACCGCCACGTGCCGCAAATTCCCATTCCGCATCAGTCAACAAACGGTATTGTCGACCCGTTGCTTGGCCCAATTTACAAGCAAAATTATTCGCATCAAACCAGCTGACACCGATTTTGGGAGCCTTATCCGATTCCCAAGCATTTTTCTTGCCACCCATCACAGCGTTCCACTGCCTAATCGTTACTTCAGTAGGAGCAATATGATACGCACCGACAGTCACTTTGTGCGAAGGAGTCTCGTAAATTTTATCTTGCTCTGCACAGTTATCGCAGCCGCGAGTGTACGATCCTCCCGCAACATACACCATGTCAAATACGGCACCATTCACCGTATCAGAAAAATTTGCTGGTGCGACATACGCAAACTCAACTGCGCTGGAAGAGGAAACAGAAGATAAAACTGAAGACGAAGATGAGGCAGACGATGTTGCGGAGGAGGTCGCATAGTTTGCTGCTGAAGATTCAGTAAGCAAAGTCGAAGAAGACTCAACCGATATTGCTGCCGAAGAATCTGCGGAAGACGTTGCAGATAAGGTTACAGAAGAAGATACGCCTGCGTCCTCAGCTCCGCTTGATTCAGAAAACTCCGAAGCGTTAACCGAAGATGAATCGCTCGAACAATTCCAAACCATCCCCGCAGTCAAAACCATCACCACCAAAACACCCGAGGAACGCTTATACATAGACACCTCCATCGAGCAAAAAAAACAAAACCCCTTTTAAATATACGTCCGAACAAAATGCGTTAAGTCGCATTTCTTATTTTGCTGTGGACAAGTATGTCAACACCGCAAAGTGGTTGTGATCATTTTTTATTGGATACTGTCTATCCCTTCAAATACAATGTCATCGATTTGAAGGTACGAGCCACTCTTAATGTATACAGAGAAGAAGCCTATTTCAGTTGCAATATCGCCGAAGTGGACCTGATAGCTATCATCTCGTATGGTTTCCTCACCTGGACGGAACACTACTTCGTGCCAATTTTCGCCAGCATTCCCTTTCCATAGAATTCGGCTATACACATTTTTTTCTACTTCCTTGTAATGCTCCAGCGTCACATAGAAATTACAATCGCCGCGAACATTCATGCGGACCGCTGTAAGGCGAGACAAGTCGTAGTAGCCCGTATCAAGCCCAAGGTGCGTGCCAACCATTACGAAGCCGGTATCGGAAATATCAAATTTGAGAGAAAGGAATTTTCCTCCAGTTTTCTTGTCATCTTCAAGTGCTCCGACGAAATCCGTTAAAGTATCAGGAACAATAAATTTAGCATTGCCAACGGGGATATGGTACCAACCAGAATTCGGGAGATCTTTTGCAATGTTGTTCAGATTATCGCCATCATCAAAATCTTCGAATACAAATTCACGTGTAACACCTAGAACATGGAATAGAGTGTCAACAAAGGCTCCTGCATCAAGTTCAACAGTTGCAATGAGAGAATCTCCTGCAGCAACATTAAACACGCCAGCCGGTACATGAGCGAACGTGTATTCACCCCCGCTGCGAAACGCCATATAGGGAGTAGAATCGAGTGCAAGTGCGTCAAAGAGTTCCGCAAAGTCGACTTCCGCAGCGCCCGTGCGCACTGTAAGACTTACCGAGGCGTAAAGCGGTATTTCGGTGTGGGCGGTATCTAGCGGCATCCACGCCATCAGCGAGGAATCTTCGCCTGCGATGCCTTCAACGAACACTTCGTTTACAATCGTGTCGGCTCGTAATGCAAACTCCGCAATACCAGCAGTGTCCGTCTCGGCACTTTCCAATACAGCAAGCGACCCCTTGGCGTAAAGCGTGAGACGAGCATGGGGCACCGGCTTGCGGGATGCATCCACCACGGCAAACGCAATCCCATTCGTGGTCTCGCTAGTAGCCCCAGCACTACCCGAATGCGATTCGGAACACGCCCAGAAAAAAGCGGCAAAAAAAATCAATGCAAAAATACGAACCATCGTCAATCTCTTTTCTTCATCATTGGGAACAGTTGAAAATTTAATTGATAAACGCTGTCGCAAATTTGGGAAGGCATCGAATTTGCCACTTTTACAATGGATTTGCGTGCATCTGCGATAATATCGCGGATTTTCTGTATCTGCGAGGAATCAAGGGCCATAGTGAGCGTGCTTATGTCACGTTCTTCTTTCGGCGTTTCGGCAATTGAGCGATTCGCTAGCTCGGCAATACTCTTTTGGTATTCGCTGATTGAGGCACTCAGCCAATGTTCCTGAGTCTTCAGATGCGTTTCCGTCGGGACGATTCGACCATCTTTTCGTTGATGAGCAAGTCCAAGTTGCAACAACGCTTCGACCGCTTTTTCCACCTGATTTGCAGTAAGTTTAGGAACGCAACAGTCCCCAAGAGCAGCGGAATGAGCCGGGCCGTGGTAGTCAAACACGTCTAATGCGGAACGAATCATCGGATAAAACCACTGCTGAAAATAGCGGTATCGTGCCTCATCTAGTTCTCGACAACTCGATGGACGCATTTTTTGGAGCGTCTCGAAATGCTTGCGGACTTCGTCATCGGTGCTAGCCTTTGCGTAGGCCACCATCTCACGAAAGTACTCCGCCTTGCCCTCTTTGTAGCCCAAAAACTGAACGAAAGTTGCGATATTTTTTGCAGAAACATGCCGCTTGCCCTGCAAGATTTTCAAGAGGAGACTAGCATCCATGCCGACAGCCGTAGCAAATACACGGTAACTGAAAGTCGGGTCTAGCGACTTTTCCAATTCGTATAAATCCGACAAGAACTTGCGGTAATCGGAATAATCATAGATGTTTATTTTGTTCCTTGCAAACATGGACAAACCTGCATTTAAAAATACATTCCTTTTTATAAATAAAACCGTTTTTATCCGTTACGTGCCTGAAAATTTTTATCTGTTGACACGTTTGTCCACAGTAAAAGAATTTATACATTCTGGCTTATTTGACCCACCCCTATATTTAAATTAGGGTATTCAACACAGTGGTATTAGATTGTGTTTATTTAAAGGAGTGAAAATGAACAAGAAACTCTATACGGCCTTGCTTTTTGGTTTATTTTCTGCAGCCTATGCAGAAATGCCGCTCAACTTTGATGTCGAAAACCGAGGCAAAGACTTAGGAGCTACCGCAGGTGAACTCAAGACTAACAAAAAATTTCCGAACCCGTTTGAATTTCATGATGGATCGAAAGTCACCAAATACAGTGACTGGAGCAAACGCCGTAACGAAATCAAGGCAGATATTGAAAAATACGAAATCGGCGAAAAACCGATTCCAGCAGATGTGAGCGCTACGTATAGTGGAGGCACCCTTACGGTGACCGTCAAGGAAGGTGGCAAGACAGCAACAATTACATCCAAGTTCAGCATTCCATCCGGCAAGGGGCCGCATCCGATTATCATCGGCATGAACAGCGGCACGGGATCACTATCTTCGAGCCTTTTCAGTGGATTTGTGCAAGTTCCATTTAGTCACGATCAAGTAGCAAAATATTCCATGAACGGGCAGAAGGACACGAATGTCGGCTTCTACAAGTTCTACGGCAACAAGAACCAGAACGGAGATTACTCTGCTTGGTCATGGGGCGTAAGCCGCCTGATTGATGGTTTGGCAATCATCGCCAAAGACCATAACCTCGACATGAGTAAGATTGCTGTCACAGGTTGTTCGTACGCAGGCAAGATGGCTCTTTTCGCAGGCGCTTTCGACGAACGAGTGACACTCACCATCGCCCAGGAATCGGGCGGCGGTGGCATCAACTCGTGGCGTACTTCTGCGGACTTTGCAAGCCGTGGCACAAACATCGAAAAAATCGACAACACGAACTACAGTTGGTTTATGCAGAGCCTGCAGCGTCAGGACCCGTACAAGCTCCCGCACGACCATCACGAACTCATCGCGATGATTGCACCGCGCGCGGTGATTGCTCTCGGCAATCCCGGTTACGAATGGCTCGGCGACGAATCGGGCTACAAGTCCATGATGGCGGCAACCGAAGTGTGGAAGGCCATGGGCATCGAGGATCGTATCGGATTCGACTTTACAGGCAACCACGAGCATTGCCAAGCAGCCAGCAGCCAAAACAGTTCTGTAACAGCTTTCGTAGACAAGTTTTTGCGCAACAAGAGTGCCAATACGGACATCCACGTGAAGCCCACCAACGGCAAGGGATTCAAAATTGACAACTACGCCGATTGGATTGACTGGAAAACTCCGTCGCTCCCATACGAAGAAGCCAAACTGGATAGCTCCAAAAAAGACACATCGACGACCTCTCTGAAGATGAATCGCCTCGCTCCATCGATGAACATGCACATTGTAGGAAACAATCTTGAAGTACTCGGTGCACCCGAAGGTTCGAAAGTTCGCTTGTTCGATTTGCAGGGCAACCTCGTCCGTGAATTCAGTGAAAAAGGCGGAAGCCTTGCTGGCATACACGTTGGCAAATTGACGGCAATACTTGTCAACAGAAGCGGGCAAACGTTCGGTTACAAGTCTTTTAGCTATACCGGACTTCAATAGACAACAACTTTTCTACGCCATATTTTTATACTCCTCAAAAAAGTCCATAGGCGTTTCAACAATGAATAGCCTATGGACTTCGCTTTAGGAGGAGGTAGAGAGAAACTATCTCATAATCGTTATCGGCCTCGCCTCGCGATATGCATCCGTCGAAACCTTGACAACATAAACACCTCGTGGCATTCCTTTCAAGTCAAACGAATAGGTATGTGTTCCAGCGCCTTGCAATCCCATAATTTCTTGATTCGGCACAAGATAATCACCATTTGCCAGCTTTTTTCCCAGTCACACCAGCACAATCATTATTGAATTTTGTAGGCGGTTTTATTTCGCCCAAATTTGACTTGGTATCGTAATCCAAGTCCGAGCGGTAAGCGGGCCATGTGTAGGCATCACCCGCCGCATATACATTGAAGCCAAAGGCAGCCGCCAAAACGGTGCCCGACACCACACCCAAACAACATTTTTGCATACCACACACTCCTGCTTATGCAATATCCCTTACATTGTATTACGAGCCAAGAGTGTCGGCCAGAAGTTTTCAGGGAGCTGATTCAAGTAAGTCAGACGCGTCCAAGAGTCATCGCGGAAACTGCTACCAACCATGAGTTCGTCAATTTTTCCAGCAAAGCCGCCAATCTTGAAATCTTGAAGCATACTGCGTTTGCCATCCCAACCGTCAAATTCAGCGGTAGCCTCAATTTTAGAATCATTCACAAAGAACAGCACCTGGTTATCCCGACGGTTGAACGCAATGAAAATCCACTTTTTTGCTTCTATCCCTTCTATTCCCGAAGCCCACGAAGCAATATAACTCGTTGTATCCACATCTTTTTCGACATTCTTCGAGATGTAATAGAATTCCACGACAAAACCGCGATTAGGAACATAACGCAAAGCATATTCCATCGGCTTTTCAAAAACGGTCTGCTCTTTATCAAGCGACTCCAGCTGCAACCACAAGGAGAAACAGAAGTATCCATTGGTGTCAAGAGCCATGTTGACTTTGTGCGTCGAATCGTAATCGGCTGAATTTTCTGCAATCACGGACGATTCCGCATCAAGAGCGATTCCACGTCCAACGACACCTTCGGTAAGCGTTGCACCCACGGCAGTTCCTGCAAAATATCTTTTTTCGGCAGCATCTTCGATTGGCGAAAGTCCACTGTCATAATGATACACTACGGCATAACTTCGGTTCGTCGGGAATATGTCATTTGCAAACGCAGGTTCCATGACACTGTTGTAAGAAAGTTCCAACGAATCCGCCACATTCAACGAATCTACATTCACCCAAATTACAGCTTGTTTTGCAATCATATCGAGGTAAGGCTTTGCAATTGGAAGCATTTTACTACGAGTTCCGTCTTTTGAAATACGTACAACATTCCAGCGACCTGTTTCTTCTGCTAAAATATTCGCAAGAGAATCGAAATCACAATTTTTAGGTGTGAGCCTTAACGCCAGTGGGATATTGCTAATGAATGAAGAGAGTGAGTCAGAACCCTGCGGAAGTGCCAATGGAGCGACAAAAGACATTTTCAATGTATCTTTCGGCAAGTCAACTTCTAGCGGGACACGCAAAGTATCATTTGGCGATATGGCATGATTCCCAAATTCAACCGTCAATTCATCAAAGTAAATCGCAATCGGGAGCGTATCGGCAGGCAAGCTATCAACAAAAATTTTGCCATTTTGCACAACGACATTCCTAAGAATCGTGGTGCCGTGAACAATCACAACGGCATTAGTCCCTTCAGCAACAGAACCGCTTAAAGCAATATCAATTGCGCCAGGAGCAACTAAAGTATCACTCACATCAACCGAAGAACCATCCACTTCGATATTGCGGACTAACAAGCGTTTGCCCGACTCTTCGTGATACGCTTCGACAGCATAAGTCCCGACAGGAATCGAATCCAAGCTATAGGCTCCATCGGCGTTTGCTTCGGTCGTAAAAGCAGTCGGCAGCACATCACCTGCCTTGGCATCAAAATTCTGCGGCACACATTGAACGCGCGCGTAAGCGGCAGGATTGCCCCCTTCTAAAAGCAAAATACCGGCAAGTTCCGGAGAACCTGTCTCGGCACTGTTGCCTGCCACATGGCTATCGGAAGAACACCCCTCCAAAGTCGCTAAAGCGACCGCAACAAGTGCAGTCACCAAAGCGGTCGATACAGCCATTATGTTTTTGCAGAACTTCATTAATACCAATATATATAAGAATTTCGAAAAATGAACGCAATAATATTCGCAAACATTATCGCTATCGCAACATCGCTACTGGATGTAACGACGTTTTACAGAACCCATCTTGGAATATTCCACGACAATAACGCGCATGCCAGGAATTTTAGCGGGCTTCTGGAGACTTGTGGACAGTGGACGCCCCTGCATATCGAAGACGCGGTAGAATCCAGCTTCCGCTTCCGTCGCAATCCGCATGGAGCGAGGTGCGAGACCCGTTGTAGAACTGCTAGATCCCTCGACTTCACCCTGAACGCTGGAGGACGATTCCGCGGAACCTTGAGCAGAGCTCGATGAAGAAGACCCGACTGCAGCACTCGATGACGAAACAGCCTCACTCGAAGATGACACCGCCGTCCCCTCCACGGCAAAAGTCACATATTCACTCATTTGCGTAAGGCCGGAATTATCCGTCACCACCGCGACTGCGGAATGCGTTCCCGCTTCAAGATCCTTAGCTGTCACCTGATACGGAGATGCTGTAGCAGTTCCAACTAGCGTATTGCCGACATAGAAAGCGACACTCTTGACCGTTCCGTCGTTATCCTTGGCATCGGCCTTCAAAGTCACCGACTCGCCCGCTTTGAATTTAGCACCAGCCGCCGGAGAAGTCACCGAAACGCTTGCCGCCTTGTTGCTTTGACCAAAGCCCTGATTGTACTCAGGCATTTTGCCGTAACGACCGCCAACACCCGCAAGGCTCGGAATTTCTTTCGGAAGATTTGCAACAGTACGCTTTTCAAAGGAATAGCTCGGATTGAATGTTTCGGCAGTCGGGATTCCGCTCTTGACCGTTCCATTGTAACGATGCTGTTGCTTAGTGCCACTCCCGAACGAAACACCGCTAAAGTACACATAGCCATAATCGCCCCATTCGGCAAGATAACCTTGTCCGTTATCGATGTAGCTGTTTTCGTAACGTACATAAGCCTTCGCGCTTGCGCTGTGGCCATTTGCTCCCGCCACAAAGAATCGGTTGTAATCCACATATTGGTTGTACAAATGAACTTGCGAACCGTTGTTTTCACCAGTCACTTTGGGCACGCGACCGTACGTATTGTGCCAATAGTTATTCGCATAAGTTAAATGAGCATCTTCGACAAGAGCCATGTAAGGGTCCGTTCCCCAGCAGTTGTATTCATTCGCGCCGTCAAAATCCAGATAGCTGATCGTTGCGTCATCGACAAATTCCATGTCCATGCCATCGCTAACCCACTTGTAGCTGATGTGATCGGCCCAGAATTTTTTGACATGGTTTGACGCAGTACCAACCGTTTCCAAGCCATCACCGCCTTCAATCAAATGCGGGTTCACATCATAAATGGCGAGATTGCGGTAAATATGATTCGAAGAGCCTTCGTTGCTTCGCACCGCAATTGAAGCTCCGCGGAGATTCGCACCACGGCCCATCCCCACAAGACTCTTGTTCGGTTTCGTGGTAATCCAGTTTTCCCACTGTTGCAAATTTTCACTTTCTTGCACAATTTGCACACCACTTTCGGTGAGGTCGCTACAGCTATTCGCCTTGAATGTTATGCGATAGAAAGTATTCGTCTTGCCCGTTACGCGATTCTTTTCTGTACAAGTCGTTTTGCACCAAGTACGGTTTTTGCTTTTCGCTTCGGTGACCGCATTGCGGAATCGCCTAAAATCGTAAGTGCCTTCGGGCACGAGAATCGTCACCGCATCAGAACTTTGCAAATACTTGCGGATGCTCGCGGAATCCGTTGCTACCACAATTTTCCCAGCATCGCCACCCGTCGCAGAAGCGCCAAAACCTTCCGCCTTCACATAAAATGTGAAAAGCAACACCGCAGTCGGATCCGTTTCTGCACTCGTCCAAATCCACTTGGCCTGCGTATTTGCAGCAAAGCCGTTCAAAGTGCCGCCACTCGGGAGCTTGTCGCTTGCGTAACTCAGCGTCGTTGCGCCGCCCCACTGCGAAAGATCGCGACCCTTATTTTTCCAAGAAGCATTCCCTACTGCAGGTTTCGATTTCCAATCGCTACCGGAATAGTAAGATTTATCGAGATCGTCAATCTGCACCAAAACGCCGGGCGCGCCATTACCATTCACACCCACGACCGAAATTGCATTTTCGCCCGGCAAGAACGTCATCGGAACAAAGCGCACTCGCCCCGCCTGGTTATCTTCAGCAAGCAATGCACCATTGTGGTAAAGCCTGTAGCCTCCATCGGCCACAATCCAAATGCCAGGCCCATCGCCCGCATTGTATGTCGCCGCAATCAATTGCGAGCCAATTTTATCGCCGCCACCATAAGCAGCACCTGCCGGAAGATTCACAACTTCGGTTGCAGGAACCGCCGCATGCACCGCAGAAATTCCAAAAAAAGAGACAACGCTCGCTACTGCCATTGCGAGACGATTGGCCAAACTACAAAACTTTTTAACACCCATACATTCCTCACTTTTATAAAGTGGTTAGTTGACAGGATTACAGTCATCCACCCTTAGGGAGGCTATCTTGCAAGACAAACCTTGCATTTAGTCATCTTCCCGCAGGGAGACAACCTAGCAAGGCTTGTATTGCAACCATGCTTGCATGGTTATAATCAAGCCGCTAAGGTTGGGGCATAGCCCCACCCATACATATTTCACAAGCGATACTGTATGGATTCTCCTTCGGAGAATGACGCTTCAACAACTACCCATATTTTCCTATACCATAATCTAAATTCTCGACTTGCAAAATCAAAACACTTTAAAGCGCACTGAACATTTTCCGTTGTTTCTAGACAACGCTAAATTTGATTTTTTATACCGCGCAAAGCATAATTTTCATACATTTAAAGCATGACCGATAAAAAATCCACACGCAAGGTCTTCGAATACCTGGATTACCGGGAATTTTTGAGGGACTATTACAACAGCAAAAAGGAGGAGAACCCCGCCTTTTCGCTCCGCGTGTTCTCGGATAAAATCGGATTCAAGGCCAAGGATTTTATCAGCCGCGTGATGAACGGCGACAAGAATCTTTCGAATCAGAGCATTCCCAAAGTTGCATCGGGGCTAAGGCTCGGCAAGCACGAAACGGAATTTTTCGTTGGACTCGTAAAGTTCAACCAAGCGGAAACAACTGACGAACGTAACGCCGCTTTTGAAGAAATGCAGGCCGCACTCAAGGTTGCACGATTCGCCGAAAAGCAGCACGTCCTCGGTCACGTGCAATATCAAATTTATTCGCATTGGAGACACCTCACCGTCCGCAGTTTAATCGGCATGTTCGGCTTCGATGGTGATTACGAAAAACTAGCCAAGCAAGTTCACCCGCACATCACCGCAGACGAAGCGAAAAAGTCAGTCAAGTTGCTTGAAGAATGCGAACTGATTAAAAAGGACAAAAGCGGAAAATACGTGCTAACAGAAAGCGCGATCACCACAGGCGACCGCACATCGAAACTTGCACTCCGAGGATTCCATCAGCATTGCCTAAAGCTCGCCGCCGATTCTATCGACCGCGACCCACCCGGAAGCCGCCACGTTTCTGGACTCACCCTCGGCATCAGCCAAGAAGGCTACGACCGCATCGTCGAACGCATCAACGCCTTCCGCAAAGAAATCGCACTCATCGCCGAAGAAGATAAGAATTCAGATAAAGTTTTTCAGTTGCAATTTGCGCTGTTCCCTGTCGGCGGAAAATAATTTTTCTTTCTTGATTACAAAAATATCCATGACCGAGGCGCCGTGATTAGAATTGACTTTGTCAAAAAAAGCACCCCGGCGAAAACGCCGAGGTGCTGTGCTTTTTGCTCGTTTATCTTGTGATGTTAATTGGTCTTGCTTCGCGATAGCTGCCCGTCGTGATTTTTACGATGTAGGTGCCGCGCGGCATTTGACTCATGTTGAGCGAGCGCGTGTGCGTGCCTACGTTTTGCATTCCCGTGATTTCTTGTGCGAGCAATGCTCCGAATCCGTTGAATAGGCTGATTTTTACATTGTCGCGCTGAGGGAGCGTGTAACGGATTTCGAGATTTCCATTACGGAGGGCGAGGTTCACGTGTGTCGAAACTTTATCAAGTCCGTACATCAGAGCTGTGGTCTTTCCACCTTCGTCGCTTCCAGATTCGTTGGTGATGTTGGTCGTGATATTGAAGAGGACTGTTTTCCCGTTGTAAG
>CAMUYW010000053.1 GCA_947165045.1 uncultured Fibrobacter sp.
GGATAAGGCGCTGCAAGGCAGACTTTCGAATTTCTTCGGTTTCACCGTTCTTGATGATTTTCAACAGCGCCGATTCCTCCTGCGGAGTCAGCGTAGGATACCTGTTCAAGTCACGAAAATAAAGAGCTTCGTTAAAATCACTCATAAAAACAACACCTTTTGTCTTGGACAAACCGCCATTGACAGTTTAAAATATGGTTTTTTATGCAGATTTCGTCAATTCCTTGAGTTTATCGTATGGGTAAATTCCCGAACGATGACCATCGCTAAAAGAAAGCCCCACTGCATAGCGACCAATCGACTGGATATGTTCAAGTTTTACATCCAAGGGAACGGTAGAATCGTCCAAGAGCTTTTCGCCAGTATGTTCGTCCACGCAAAGTGCGCACGGACAAGCTAAGCGGAGTGTTCGTACATCGCAGGCGCCGCGGGTTCCATCGTTCCATTCAAAGCCGAGTTTACCCTCTTTTGTTCTGAAAACTTTCTTTGGCTGGATCATACATCCTCCACTGGCAGTTGTTCGAAATCGAAGTTAAAATTCTTGAGCACGCCATCGCCCTCGGATTCAAACACGGCAAGCGTGCGGACCATTTTTTCGGCGCAATCCATAAAGACCTTTGCCGATTCGGAGTTCGGGTAGCGGAGCACAGCAGGGGTACCGCAGTCACCACAACCGGCAACGGCGGGTTCCAGCGGGACCTTGCCAATGAGCGGCACGCCCCACTTCTCGGCGATTTTCTGACCACCACCGGCAGGGAAAATGTTGTGGTGTTTGCCGCATTCGTCGCAAATGAAATAGCTCATGTTTTCGACAACGCCAATCACAGGAACGCCAACGTTATCGAACATGGCAAGCCCCTTGCGGCAGTCGGCGAGAGCCACTTCTTGCGGAGTCGTCACGACAACGGCGCCAGCCATCGGGCAGTTCTGCGTGAGCGTGAGCTGGATGTCGCCTGTTCCAGGAGGAAAGTCTACGAGAAGGTAATCGAGTTTGCCCCAACGCACATGATGGATGAAGTGTTGGATCATCTGCGAAACCATCGGTCCACGCCAGATAGTCGCCTTGTCAGAGTCCGCGAACATGCACATGGAGACGATGCTGATGCCGCCCTTCGCCTCGACCGGGGCAATCGTATTGTCTTCGAAAACTTGCGGAGCTTTGTCGATACCAAACATGAGGCCCATGCTCGGGCCATAAATGTCGGCGTCGAGGATTCCAACGCGAGCGCCCGAGAGACTGAGCGCCATAGCGAGGTTAGCCGTCACGGTCGACTTACCGACACCACCCTTGCCACTAGCGACTGCGACCACATGCGCCACTTCGCCAATGTGAGAATTCTGCGGAGCTTTCGCGGCGGAGTTATCGTCACCCACGCGGCCCTGCGAAGAGGTAAGCGTCACTTCAACTTCTGTAGCGCCGAGAGACTTCACGATGGCAACGCACTGGTCCTTGAAGCGGTCGCGAATCGGGCATGCCGGAGTCGTGAGGCGCAAATCGAAAGAAACCTTCGTGCCTTCGATTTTTAAGTTTTGAACAAAGTTTAGTTCAACAATATTCTTGTGCAAGTCCGGATCTTGGACTGCACGCAAAGCACTTAAAATATTTTGTTCGTTCAGTTGCATGGTTAAGCGCGGCTCCGCCGCAGTTATTGGTTTTCTTCAATTATAACAATTCTTTAGCGGTTGAATCCCATGAGGTAAAGTCCGGCGGCGCAGGCGGCAACGCCAAGCACAAAACTCGAAAGCGCATAAGCCGCAAACATTCCGATTTTTCCGCTTTGGAGGAGCGCAAGATTTTCGCTTGCAAAAGTGCTGAACGTGGTAAAGCCACCGCAAAAGCCTGTCACCAAAAACAGCTTGAGGTTTGGCGAAAGCGTTCCGCACTTGAGGAAAAGTCCCGAAAAAAACCCGATGCAAAGGCAACCAAAAATGTTTGCGACAAAAGTCGGCCACGGGAATCCCGCGACAATGCCCGCCGACTTCGGAATCACAAGCGAAAGGAAGTAGCGCAACACACTTCCAAGAGCACCGCCAATGGCTACGTAAAGGTAGGTCATAGCGAGAACTTCGGCATTCTAAGGAGGTGCGTCATGCAAGGTGGCCATTCTTCTTCGTAATGGCTGACCAAGATGATTGTCGTCTCTGTCGAAAGCAGTTGCAACAAGTGGAACAGCTTTTCGCGGTACTCACCCTTGAGGCCTTGCGTCGGTTCATCAAGCAGAAGAACTTTCGGCGGGCGGATTGCAGCGCGAGCCATCAGCACCAAGCGCTTGTCAATCGGCGAAATCTTGCGAATCGAAATAGACGTATCTTCGAAACCCAAATACTTGAGCCATTCACGAGCCTTAGCTTTTTCTTCCCACGTGATATTTTCAGCGCGGCAAAGATTCGGCGTAAAGCCCGTGCAAAGAACATCGAGTAAGCTCAAGTCTTCGCGGTACTGGAGCGCAAGTTCCGGCGAGAAGAATCCGAGTTTTGCCTTATGGTCCCAGATGTTGAGGCCATGCCCCGGGCGTTCACCCAAGAGAGTAATGTCGTTGTTGTAAATCTGCGGATGGTCTGCAGTAAGCATTCCGAGAAGCGTGCTTTTGCCAGCACCGTTCTCGCCCATCACGGCCCAATGTTCACCCTTGCGAACCGTCCAGTTGAGGTCCTTCAAAACGTCCGTATCGCCAAAGCGAACGTTCACATGCTTTAAGTCGAAAAGGATTTCCCCCTCTGACGTCATCCTGGACGCAACGCATCCGGGATCCATACAATTCTTATCACCACTAGTACAAGATGTATGGATTCCGTCGCCTCCATGAGGCTCCAGAATGACATCTCTCGTCTGTTTTCTCAAATCCACAATTTCATACCCACGCAGTTCCGCTTTTTTGAACTTCGGGGTAGCGGCGGCTTTGGGGAGTTCGCCAGCATATTGCGAGAACGTCTTGTCTGCATAAACGAACGCCGGAATTTCTGGGAGCAGTTCATCTTCACGAGCGAGGCGCACCACAACTTTCAAGTTCGGGCGCTTTGCAAGATCTGCCACAGAGCCCGCCAAATGCGCACGATATTCCGGATCGAGCCCGCCAAACAAATCATTGAAGTAAACCCATTCCGGAGATTCCATCCACATGCGAGCGAGCAAAACACGGCGAAGTTCTCCATTCGAAAGGCTCAACAATTTGCGATCGAGAATTCCTTCAGCAAGGTCTGCAATGTTCAAAGCCTCGCCAAGCTTTTCCGGATCGGTCAACGGCCAAGCCATATCATCGATATAGCGATCCGTCTGCAAAAAGAACTTCTTGTCCAAAAGCAGATTGCGCACGAGCGGTGCTTCGGCATCATGCAAGCTGATAAAGCGCTGCTGGAAGAATGGCGCAAGAGCATGCTGGATTTTGCGTTGCAAAGCCTCCGACATCGTGGAGACTTTTTCGCGCTGATTTAAGAAATGAGTAATGACTCGATCGAGGTCCTCGCCTTCGGTGCTGAAAATTTGCACTTGCGGGAACATCTCGATGAGAGCTTCAAAACGTTTGAATTCCATGGCCGCAAATGTAGAAAAAAGAGGCGCCTATTGGCAAACAAAGGGCACCCCTGCAAAAGTTCACATTTTTATTCTTGCGGTTTCTCAGGCTCTTTACACACATTGATATTTTCGAGTTTACCTTTCGAATAGACAATCCGTTGCATTCCATACGGGAAGCTACTCCGTACCTTTTGCATTTCATCTTCGCTTTCATCCGTTATTGAAATCAATTGACCCGCATCATCGTAGGCAAACACGTACCTTACGACTTCGTTTCTTGATTCCGACAGTAATGGGAAAAATACGAACGGGAGCGGTCTGACAAAGTGCTCCTCGAATTGCACATATTTTTGGGGCTTTCCGTTTTCATCATATTCCCATTTGATGATATCAGCGTAAGAATCCGTACGCAGCCCCGGGAAATAAGCATCTTCATAAAAAGCGGAATCCAGCACAATGTCGCCAGTTGCATTAAACAACTTTACACGGAACATTACAGACCTGTAAAAATCAAAATTCTTTGAGGTTTCCTTGACCAATTTTCCGTTTTCAAAGTAACGATTAATTTCCTCTTCATGGCGGTCCGTTCCGTATTGAACCGTTTCGCGATTACCCTTAAATTTTCTCTTATAATAGCCGACCTTGATACCCGACTTATTAAGAATTTTCACGCTGTAATTTGCTGTATCACTTGAAGAATATTCATAACGGAAAATTCTATCGTCCATATTCAATTCGACAAGTCGCCCCAAGCTATCGAAAGATTCCTTATCGGAATAAACATTTTTCACTTCATACAAACTTTCTTCGATATAGGTCTCTCGCGTTTTGACAAAAGAACTAAGCAATTTTCCCGAAACAGGGTCGAATTCTATCCGGCTTTCGTTAATCACACTATCGCAACGACCGTCCTTTAATTTACACACAATACATTCTGTCATTTTTCCATTTTGGAGTTTACCCACATACAAATGGGATGTACCCAGCGGTTTGTCTAATTCGACTACGACTGAAGAATCCGCAGATTCCGCTTTAATCTCTTTCGACGCGCGATAGCAACTATCTTCTTTTACATATTGGGTAATTACGGTTCCCTTGCCCCACCTCGAACGAAGTTCCCCTTCCAGCGAATCTTTTTCGTATCGTTGAGTGATTTCAGATTTTAGGCGTTTTTCATTGATATCATACGTCTGATAAAAATAATCCGCAGAAAACCCCGCTTCCAAATAATCCAGCGGATCCAAATAATCAGCCCTCAAATGACTTGGCAACGTTCCACAAGTAATTCCATTTGCCAAATAGCTTGAACCGAGCAACATGTTAAGCGCACTTTCAGGATCCGCAAAGTTATCGCCCGACAAGTTGAAACCCGGATCCAGAGAAATCATGCGAAAAATGTGATAACCGCAAAATGCCGTAAAAAGCAAAAACGGAGCGGCAATGATTAGCAGGATTTTCAGGAACTTATTCACAAGAACAAAATACAAAAAACTCCCGGCTGTTACACCGAGAGTTTAGTGAGGAGGAAAGAATCTTATGCGTTAGAACTTGTTGAAGAAGTCCCAAGTGGTTTCAGGCACCCAAGATTTTTGCTGGCCCGGATCCTTGTGGTCCCAAATGTGTCCGCCAGACTGCGTGCACCAACGTACCGGGAAACGTTCTTCGACAGTCGTGTAATCATAGCACTTGTGAGCGGCATTGCGTTGAGCTTCTTCGGCACGTTCGTTCTTTGCCTTACCGCCTTCAGAGTTGAGCGTCAAGATAATATCGCGGGCATTACGGCCCATTTCCGGAGTGCAGAGGTTATCATCGAGACCGAGCACGCCCATCCAACCGATACCCATCTGCTTGCGCTGCGGGAGCCAAATGTTGCGTTCGGCAGTTTCGTACACAGCGACGGCACGGAGCACGTCCTGATGATTCCAGGAAAGTCCGTTAGAGAACATCGAGCCATAGCTGAAGCCTGTCGAGAACACGCGTGAAGAGTCAATGCAGAAGCTATCTTCGAGCATGGCAAGGAGTTCGTCGAAGAGGATGTAGTCATCCTGAGCCCACGGGGCTTGGTTTCCGTTACCTTCCGGAGCAACGAAGATGGCTGTTTCATTCTTATCAAGCGGTTTCAAACCATAATAGCCTTCGTCCTGGACGCCACCGGCCCAGCCGCCCATGCACTGCATGCCGAAAATGAGTTTGTACGGTTTATTCTTGTCATAGCTCTTCGGGATATCGATACGCACCGTGCGAGTGCCCTTGCTCCACTTGAATTCAATGTACGGTTTGTCGCCACGATACTTGTAATCGAGCTTGGTATCCTTGCCGCAACCACGTGTCGGAACCGGATCGTTCTTGAGGCCCCAACCGTAAGCGTATTCCGGCTGCTTGACCGTCTTTTTGAGCTTGAGCGTAACGTTCGTATCCAAATTAGACAGAGCAACTGTCAACGTATCATAATCTGCAGCAATCACGCGAAGATCGTCGCCTTCGCCTTCTTTCGCAAGACCACGAGCAACAGCTTCACCGAATGAAGCCTTGTAATTGCCATTGGATGAGAAACGGAAGTTGCTCTGCGCACTGCCAACGCTCACGCGGGCAAAATAAGAGCCCTGCGAACGCACAACAGACTGCATATCGAGAGTGCCCGAGCCATAAACGGTCTCGTTCAAAACACGGGTACCCACAGCATCAAAGACCTGCACGCGGACAGGTTCACTTGAGCTCTGAGAATAAGACAAAACGCCATTCATCACGCTCACGTAACCGAGTCTCGGACGCACCGCGTGAATACCAATCGTTTCCTTAGAAAGCTTAAATTCGCCCTTTGAATCGGTTGAAGTCTTAAGACCTTCTTTCAAAAGTTCTACGGAAGCCTTTTCAATAGCCTTTCCGCTTTCGTCGCTAACCTTGCCCGTAAGCGAGAAGGCCTGAGCAGATGCCGCAAATGCAAGCGCCATTGCAGCACACTTAATACCAAGATTTTTCATACCTGTTCTCCTATTGTATCTATCCTAACTCTTTATCCCTAAGGATAAGTCCTCCAAACAACCGATTTGATACACGCAAGGAGATACGCCACACAACCGCATGGCAAACAAAACCAAGCATGAACACATCAGTGTTCTACCTAACTAGACCCAATCTTAATATATCCTCGTTCGTGCGCCGAGTCACAAAACGCAATTGTGGTTTCATGGATAATTAGTCAATGAGGTTTATTACTATTATTTAACCAATGAATTCTTTGTTGAAAAAAGCTATTGCACAAGAACGCCTCTCGCCTGCGGAAGGGCTCGAAATTTTGCAAAACGTCCCGTGGACAGAAGTCGTCGAAGCAGCCGATACCGTGCGCAAGGCGAAGCTCCCCGGGAACCGCGTGGGCTATACCGCATTCCGCATCGTGAACTACACGAACGTTTGCGAAGTGACTTGCAGTTTTTGCAGTTTTTGCAGGCCAACCCATAGCCCCGAAGCGTACATTTTGAGTTTGGGCGAAATCCGCCAAAAAACGAACGAGGCAAAAACCAAAGGCGCCGACCAGATTTTCTTGCAAGGGGGCGTCAACAAGGAAATTCCTCTCAGCTATTATACCGACGTGCTGAAAATGCTCACACGTGAATTGGGCGTTAAGGTTCGCGGTTTTTCGCCGGTTGAACTTGTCCGCATCGCTGAATTCAACAACATGCAGCTTGACGAATTGCTCGACATTTTCAAGGACGCGGGGCTCAGTTCCGTGCCAGGTGCAGGCGCTGAGATTTTAAGCGACCGCATGCGCCAAATTTTAAGCCCGAAAAAGCTCCCTGCGCAAAAGTGGTGCGACACGCTAGCCGCCTGCCATAAAAAAGGTCTCCCCGGCAGCGCGAACATCGTTATCGGCAGCGCCGAAACCGCCGAAGAAATCATCGAGCATTTGGAATACGTCCGCAAAACGCAAGACATTGCAGGCGGCTTCAAGAGCTTTGTCGTGTGGACGTTCCAACCGCAGACCGACAAGTTCCCCATCCGCCATGTGCGCGGTGATGAATACCTCAAGTTGCTCGCGCTCAGCCGCCTGTACCTCGACAATGTACCGCACATTGAAGTTTCGCTCCTCGGCATGGGACTTTCTCTCGGAGAACTTGGGCTGCATGCCGGCGCCGATGACATCAACAGCATCGTTATCGAAGAGAACGTGCTCCAGAACCACGGGCTCACGACCATCAAGCAAGCCGAAAATTTCATCAAAAACGCCGGATTTACGCCCTACCGCAGAAACTTAAATTTTGACTAAGGCGAATGTTGCAGTCCAAATGTTCACATTTGGACTATAACTGAGCCGATCAAAAAGCGCTACGAAGTAGCGCCACTTTGACTAAGGCGAGAGAAAAAAAGCATCGGCCCATTTTAATTAACCATTCCCACGCTTTTTGATTAGATTAAAAGAGGACGCCCTTCGGGGCTAAACCCACTTAAAAGAAGGAGGTCCTTATGAGCTGGGAGTGCAAATATCTCAACGAAACGTTTTGCGAAAAACGCAAACAGGAATGCGACCCCGGTGCAAAAGGTTGCGTTCTCCAAGGCAAATTCAGCTTTCCGTTAAAGGAAAAGGCTAAGAAAACGGACAATAAATAAACTTTATGGATCCTCCTTCGGAGGATGACAAGTCCAGAATGACGAATGCCGATCCCGGAACGAAGTCCGGGATGACAAACGCCAATCCCGGAACGAAATCCAGGAAGGTCACAAAAAAAAGACCCCCACGAGGAGGGTCTCTTTAAAAGTTGCGGGCATTCACCCAAAACTAGATCAAGCGCAGGATTTCCTGAGCCGTCTGTTCGGCAAAAGCGTTGTCTTGGACAAAGCGGCGAACTTCCGTCGGATTAATTCGTGCGTATTCCGAAAGCGCACGACCAATGCCGTTACGAATGTAATAATCATCATCCTTAGCGCAAGTGAGGCAGAACTGACGCAAAAGCGGCCAGTCAGTGCGGTCCTTGTACTGCACCTGGAAGATAATTGCACTGCGACGAACCCAAATGTTTGGGTCACGAATCCATGACGCAATCTTTGTACGCAACGCCGGCAAGCGAAGCGCAAGGTCGCCCAACACGCAAGAAGCGAGAGTATCGACCGTATCACGCCAAGCTCTGGTCTTGATGAGCTTTTTCAGGAAATTAAGATGCTGGCCACCGAGGAGCACACGATGACGGAACAGATAGTCACAAGCCGCGTACTGGAATTCCCTATACGGCTGCGCCCACATATCCTCAACCCTCGAAACAAGTTCGTCACCATCCTTAGGTGGGTACTTGTCAAAAATTGGGTACGTGACTTCACGGCGGGGAACCAATCTGATTCCGAGAAATTCAAATTGCTCCCTAGCCTTCTTAGACATTTCATGCGACTCTTCTTCATTAGCGATAGAGCGCAAAGCGAGAGATATTTCTTGTGTAAACCGAAGCATGTACACCAAAAATAGTCCATAAAGAAAATTTTTTCTAGACCTTGACAAACATTTTTTTCAAATTTTTTTAATTTTTTCTTAGATTTTTTGCAAAAAAAGTGCAAAAAAAACCTTGACAAAGCTAGAAACTGCTAAAAGACCCATAAATCATGACTGATTCCACTAAAAAAGAGGCCCTTCAAATCACTGAAGTTCCGCCCGAATTGCGTGGTCTTTCCGACGAAGAAATCATCAAAAACTCGGAAAGCAAAGTGAAGAAGTTTGTCGGCAAAAAGCACAACGGCGCAAGGCGACCGTCCAAGCGCGAACGTATGGCGCTCAAGGAACAGAACGAAAAAGCATCGTTCAATTCGCTCGTAGCCAAATACAACAAAGTGGACAATGCAAAAACGCACGAAGCCGAAAACGATGCCGAAATCAAGAGCATCTTAAAGAAAATCGCCACTAACGCGAGCACACCGAAGGCCGAAGACGTCGAAGTCAAGAAGATTATCGAGAAAACAGCACCAGAAGAACAGCCCAAGCGCGTGCTCAAGAGTGTCATCTCGGAACCGCCAAAGCCGCCCTCAGGACGCGTACTCAAGGGTTCGTTCGGCGCAAAACCAGGCGACAAGCCCAAAACAGTCATCGTCTCGGCGGCAGACCTCGCCCGCCAGCGCATCGAAGAACGCGCAAAGAAGATTCGTGAAGCGCTCATGGCAAAGAACAAGGCTTTGCACCCAGAAGCAGCTGCCGAAATGCCGGTCAAGCGCCCCCGTGGCCGCCCCCGCAAGAACCCACTGCCGCCGGCAGAGTAGAGTAATGAGGTCGCTCCGCTTTGGGACCGCTTCGCTCTGAGGTATGAAAGCGGCGAAGCCGCTGTTACTAGTTACTAGAGCCTAATTGGCAGAACGCAGTCGGCAGAACTTAGACAGCGTCATCCTCCGCAAGGAGGAACCATAAATTTTCATGCTCGCATTATGCGGGCATTTTTTTACAAGAAATAATGGATTCTCCTACGGAGAATGACAACTGTCGGGGAGAAAGACAACGGCCGGGGAGAAAAACAACGGCCGGGAAGACAAGTAAAAAAAGACCTTCCGTTTTCACGAAAGGTCTTTTTCAGAGGCAACGGGCGGACTCGAACCGCCGAATAAGAGTTTTGCAGACTCGCCCCTTACCAACTTGGGTACGTCGCCATAATTGCAGACGCAATATAAGTATTTATTTGAACTTATACAAGGGTTCAAAGTAAAAAAAGTCAAAAAAACTTCATTTTCATTGTCCAACACCCCTCCTTTACCTATTTTTTACGCGTGAAACAGTCCTCGATTAAGACCAAACTACTCGCCACACTCGGCGCCCTCTGGATGCGAAGCCTCCGAATCCGCCTACGCGTCCCCGAGGATTTCCGTCCGGGCATCCTCGGACTGTGGCACAAGGACCTGCTCGCGAGCTGCGCCGCCTTCAAGGACAAGAACGTCCACATTCTCGTCTCGGAATCGAGCGATGGCGAATTTTTCGCACAAGCCGCCAAGCAGCTCCACTACGAAGTCACTCGCGGCTCAGACACGCACGGAGCCACAAATGTAAGGCATTTGCTCAAATCGCTCCGCGAGAACCGTTTTGTCGGCATGGCGCTCGACGGCCCGCACGGGCCGGCGCTCCAGGTGAAACCTGGATCGCTTTGGCTTTCCAAGGCAAGCGAGCGCCCGCTTTGGCTTTTCTGCATCAAGTATGGATGGCATTTTCGCCTGAACGGGTGGGATAATTTCATAATTCCGCTCCCGTTGACAGCAATTGACATCGAAATTAAGTATCTTTAGCCCGCAAATAATTAATTAAAAGGAAATACAGCCGTGATCGCATTACCTCCAAAATTCGTCGCATTCGACCTAGAAACGACTGGCCTTGTCAACCGCAAGGACGAAATCATTGAAATTGGCGCCGTAAAGTTCACTGTAGAGGTGAAAAACGGGCGCGTGGTCCCGAAGCTCATCTCGGAATTTGACACGCTCGTAAAGCCCAATATGCTCATTCCCGCCGAAGCCACTAACGTGAACCACATTACCGACAAGATGGTCGAAAACGCACCGCCCGTCGGCGAAGCACTCAAGCAGTTCACCGCATTCTGCGGCCCAGGCTCCATTTTGCTAGCCCATAACGCAAACTTCGACGCCAGCTTCTTGCGCACGGCCTACGAACAGAACCCGCAGTTCACGCCGGGCAACCCCGTCGTCGATAGCCTTGCCATTTCCAAGACCATCATGCCGGAACTAGCAAACCACAAGCTCGGCTTCATGGCCAACATGTTCATGAAACGCGGTGAAATCTCGATGACCATCGACGAAGAAAAGATGCACCGTTCCGTGTACGACTGCGAAATGCTCATGGAAGTGTTCGTGGCGCTTCTCCGCCGCCGCCTCAAAGAAAAGGATTGGGAAATGGGAAGCATCATGCAAGCGATGGCCAAGTACAAAGGCATTCCGCAATTCATTAGAAAGTAGCGCGAAGAATCTAGAGATCCTCGCCTCCGCGAGGAAGACAACGCTCAACCGACACGTCCACGAAGACAAACTTCATTTGTCCCCCTCGAGTAATCGGGGGGGGGGGCGTATAGTCACGCCAGCATCAACATTTAATACAAGAAAGGCGCCCCGTCCCCATACGCGGATCATGACTACATAAGTACTAAAGCACTAAGTAGTCAAAGAGCACCATGGCCGAGGTGACAGGGGCTCATTCGCCATTCCCCAGAATACACAAAACACCGCTATGCACAGCATAGCGGCTTTTGTTAAACTTTAAATCTAAAAAATTAGATTCCGAGTTCCTGAGCAACAGCCTGGATACCAAGCTTGCTGATCGTGCGGAGACCAGCAGCGCTAACGCGGAGCGTTACCCAGCGGTCTTCTTCAGGAATGTAGAAGCGCTTCTTCTGGAGGTTCGGAAGCTGCTTCATCAACTTCTTACGGTTAGAGTGGGAAACCATGTTACCCACGAGACCGGCTTTACCGGTGACATCACAAATGCGGCTCATATTAAACTCCGTTGTTTTTACAGGCAGCAATTTTAGCTAAAAATTTCAAAATTGTCAAGGCTAAAGTTTAATCTTGCAATGCCTTTGGCAAGTTAAACTTCGTATTTTCCACTAATTTTACAAGATTTTCGACTTCGATCGGCCCAAATTTTTCTTTTAACCAATCTACAACGCCCTGAACCAGCACTTCCGGTGCGCTCGCCCCGCTCGAAAGTCCAACAGTACCAATCCCGTCAAACCAAGCTGGATCAAGATCGTTCACATCAGCAATCAGGTGGCTCGGGAGCCCCTGTTCAAGCCCAAGTTCCATCAAGCGCGAAGAATTGGAAGAATTCTTAGCCCCCACAACCAAAAGCATATCGACCACTGAGCAAAGTTCAAGAACAGCTGCTTGGCGGTTGCCTGTCGCATAGCACAGGTCCCCCGCCTCAGGTCCAATAATATTCGGGAAACGGCGTTTGAGCGCATCAATGATCTTGCGCGTTTCTGCCACAGATAACGTTGTCTGCGTGATATAGGCCAGTTCCTTATCTTGCGGCACCACCACCGTTTTGGCATCAGATTCATTGCGGATAAGCGTGATAGCACCTTCCGGGAGCTGCCCGAGCGTACCTTCCACTTCAGCATGTCCCGCATGTCCAATCAAAATGATATGGCGGCCGGCATTGTAATGGCGTTTTGCGCTAAAATGCACCTTGAGCACTAGCGGGCAACTCGCATCAAGCACTTTCAAATGGCGAGCCTCGGCCTCTTCATAAATGCATTCAGCAACACCGTGAGCCGAGAAAATCACCACAGAGCCTTCTGGAACCTGGTCCAGTTCATCGACAAAGACGACACCCTTGCTTTTTAGCGTTTCCACAACAAACTTATTATGCACAATTTCATGGCGGACATAAATCGGCGTACCGAATTTTTCAACAGCCTTTTCGACCACATGGATGGCTCGATCAACGCCTGCACAGAAACCACGAGGTGTAGCCAAAACGAGTTTTTTCATATTTCACCTAATTCACTTTAATAAATTTTTCAAAAATTCAATCAATTGCTGGTACGAGTCGCTAATTTTGGCACTCTCATGGGCAAGGAAAGTCTGTACCAAGCGAATATCGGGTTTGGCCCGACGAGAAAAATCATCCGCAGACCGAAGTTGAGCAATGACGCCTTCACGAACAAGCGTTGCGACCGTTTCCTTTTGACCAGCATCATACGGCCCGACACAAGTCGCAACCCCGCGCTGAAGCGGTTCCCAAAAATCATGGACACCGAGCCCACGCGCAAACGAACCGCCCACAACCGCCGATTTCGAGACCGCAAAAACATCCTTTGTCACCCCGAACTGCGACACTATCGAGACTGCCCCTTTTTGCACCACAGGCCAATCCACAACATTTATTTTATGATTATTTAAAGCCT
This sequence comes from uncultured Fibrobacter sp., assembly GCA_947165045.1. Taxonomy (GTDB): domain Bacteria; phylum Fibrobacterota; class Fibrobacteria; order Fibrobacterales; family Fibrobacteraceae; genus Fibrobacter. The sequence continues at coordinate 13,387 of CAMUYW010000053.1, forward strand.
TACGGAAATCAGCTACTTCAGACAAGCGACGCGGAACAAGCACCACAGATTCCTGCCGTTCAATCGACGATGATATCATGCGGCAAAGAGGTGCCCATTCCTGAATATGCATCGAGATAAACGATGTATCGACCGTCGGATTTTCAGGAGCAGTAACAGCCTCACCCGAACGCACCCACGGCAAAAGTTTCCAGTCACCGCCAATCATCATTCGCGAATGCCCCGACCGCACAGAAACGCTAAAGAATCGAGAAAGATCCGACCCAGTCTGCATGCTAGCAAAACCAACCGCCGAATAATCAATTCCAGGAACAGCCCTATGGAAACGTCCAGACACAATCGCTACAGACGGCCGAGTTGAAATCCGCAACATCGAAGAAAGATACCCCGGCCAAAGTTCATTTTCGGCAAGAATAAGCCCTAACGGTTTTACCGCCGAAATAAAAGCTTTCATTGTCACAGGCGTATCTGCAGGCGCAATACACGCCGCTACATCAATTCCCGAATCCTTGATATACGAGAGCACTTCGACTTTTTGCGTTGTCACCAAAAGACGCGGGCAGTTCGGTAAATCTTCCTTGAGGTACTTCGCCACATTCAGGAGCATTTTGCATTCGCCAAGACTCGCACCGTGCATCCACAAAAACGGACCCTTTGGCCACGGGCCGCGCAAGCGATCTTTCACATGGTACTTATTTTCTATAACGGGCACTTTGGCCGCAACTTTGGCTACCGATCCGAGAGCCTCACGTGCAATATCCAGTACCTTAAACATAGAAAACCACCACTTTTCTGATTACAAGCAAAAAATTACAAAACAAGAGCCATAGCCATGTAGAAGAATCCGCAAAAAAAGCCTGCGAGAAGGTTCTTTGCGGCAAAACGTGCTTGGAATCACAGCGGGATTCGCCGAGCAGCGCGCCCAGATGCGGGAACACCGCAGGCGTTTTCGAAGCCCATGCACGCCAAGCATCGCCAAATTTCCGTTCCAAAAAGCGATCTTCGATTCGCGAAAGCGCGACTTCAAACGCAACCACTACAAACACAAACGGGACAATCCAAAACGAAACACCCAAATGGAAAAATGCAATCCCCAGCGCAAAGCCTGTGTTAGAGATATAAAGCGGATGACGCACGCGAGAGTACGGGCCGCAAGTCACCAACGATTCCGCCGCATGGACTTTTCCACGAGTATGCTCACCGATATACCTTCTCGTTTGCACTCGCAAAAGTGCGCTGAATACGTAAAGCGGGAGCGCAATCAATATTCCGGCAACACAATTATTTATATAAAATTTTTCAGGAAATAAACTCGGAGGAGCAACAGCAAGCGCAACCGCAATGACACCCAAAATGGTTCCACGGAACCGGTACAAAAGCGCAGAAACGTCAAGCTTTGTGCTAGGCATGATCCATCTCCACGACATTAAAACGTTGTTCTAATTCATGGGTCAAAACATCATGACTTACAAGAACAACCCACTTGTGCAAAAGTTCCGCCGTATCGAGGAACGCCGTCAAAAGCGGTTCGCGATCCACAAGTGCAACAGAAGCAAAAGGCTCATCGAGCAAGATCATCGAGCAGTCCGAAGCTAGCGCCCACGCTAAAGCAACACGCGCACGTTCACCACCCGACATTCCATCTTTATCAATGATTTTATCAACGCGAACCGCACGCGCAAATTCAATCACCGCCGCAGACTTTGTTTGTGCAAGAAGTTTTTTCAACAAGTGAAGCGGAGGCAATTCCAAATCTTGCGCGACAAAAAACACGTTATTTTTGAACGGCAAACTACAAGTAATTTTACCATGGTCCCAGTCTTCAAGCCCAGCAAGTAAGCGCAACAAAGTCGATTTACCCACACCATTACGACCGCGGACAAGCACAGGCTTTTTCGTATTCCAACAGAGCGAAAAATTACTGAACAGCGTTTCGAAAGCACCTTCGTACGAAAAATCGCCATGCACAATTTCCAAGTTTTCCGCATCCGGAGCCCAAGCATGCTCCACAGAGCTCGAATCCGATTTTTTAGAAGGAAGCGCCTCGAACTTTTCCAAAACGTTTAGCGCACTCATTGCCGAACGCGCCTGCGGCATCACGCGAGCACACTCTTTCACGGGTTTGTAACAAAGGAGAACCGCCGAGCAGAAAAGCACAAGCCCAGTGCCATCCATCCAGTTTTTCGAGATCAGAAGTGCACAAAACGCAAGCACAAAAACCATCGCTAAAACAGATACGGATTCCGTCACCAGTGAGAGTACGCCCTTACGAAGCGACACAGTAAGACCATCATCACGAAGGTCTCGCACTTGAGAAACCAAATCATTTGACACTTCTTGACGTTCATACCGAGAGCTCCAACGTCGGAAAATTTTACGTGCAAGATAAAGCGATCCGCGAAAATCCGAGCGTTCCGTCAAAATATTTTCTTCGGCAGGTCCCATTTTATGGAGGCAACGCTGCATCCAGCTCACTAGCGGAACGACTACGACAAAGAGGAACAACGTAAGCGGCCAAGAAATATAGAACAGCACGGGCAAGAACACCAAAAGCTGGAGAACCGCCTGAACCGCTTGGAAAAACACGCCACCATTGGATTGCAAAACGAGAGCCGATTCGTAAGCAGCTTCGACTTTAGCTTCGCCCTCCGGCGTATGGAAAACTCGCGGCGAAAGAGCCCGCAATGTACGCAGGAACCACGCCATCACATAAGCGCCTGTACCGTAAAGCCATTTTTCTGAAACATTCATTTTCCAGGCGAAAAACGCAAAGCGAAGCACCGTGAGAAGAACCATCAGAACGAACCACTGCACAAGCGAAAATACGGCCTCGCCTTGAAGGATTCCCATGAACGAGCGGATTCCCCAAAGCAGCGCAGCATCCGTTGCGCTAGCCAAAAGCGCCACCGGCAAAAAGCGCAAAACACCACGCCAAAGATTCTTTTTTAATCTTTTTTTCAAAATCACGAGGAAAAAATAAAAAAATCAAACAAAAACCCTTGACAATTTCCTAGAAACATCTATATTTGGCGCACACAAAACGCCCCTATCGTCTAGTGGCCCAGGACTCGGGATTTTCATTCCCGCAACAGCGGTTCGAAACCGCTTGGGGGTATAAAAAGAGATCTGCGAAAGCAGGTCTCTTTTTTTAACCGCATACAGGCGGTATAAAAAAAGAAAAAAAGCACCCTTGACATAATTCAATAAAATCCTATATTTGTCCTCACACAAAACGCCCCTATCGTCTAGTGGCCCAGGACTCGGGATTTTCATTCCCGCAACAGCGGTTCGAAACCGCTTGGGGGTATAAAAAAGGACTTGTCGAATGACAAGTTCTTTTTTATTAACCGCGACACAAGGTAAAAAAAAGATCAACCGTCAGGTTGGTCTTTTTTTCAATCCTATCCAGGGTATAAAAAAGTCCGCGCCCTATAAACGGAAAGTCGCCCTCAAATGAGGGCGACAGTATTTTACGAGTTGGAATGAGAGACTTTTGAATAAACTCCAAATACACCAAAACCGATTTAACGGTTCCTTCGTCTCGTGCGTTTATTTCGTTCTAAAAGCAGGTTAGCGTTTGCATCAAGCAAACAAATCAAAGCTCCCCTCTGATACGTTCACGCAAATAAATATAGCATATTTTTTTCAAAAGAATACATTTTTATTACAAAAATTCATTTTTTGACCACAAAATCATCCAAAAGAACCAATTTTCCATGTATTTTTTTTAGAAAAGCGTTTTTCAAATGAAATTTAAAGCTCTACTTGCAGTCATTCGAACCTTCAAGGAGAGCTTTCACTCCTCTCTCATGGTATGCGCTTCACGCATTCCAAAGTGAGAGAGGGATTGGACAACTAGCTCATTTCATTTCGCAAGCCCTTTCACGCTCTCACAATTCGAGCGCCCTCTCTCAAGGAGAGAGAGGGATGGGACGGCTCTCTCATGGTATGCGCTTCTCGCATTCCAAGGAGAGAGAGGGATGGGACAACTAGCTCATTTCATTTCGCTAGTTGCCCTTCGGGTTACGGCCTTTAGGCCGTAATCCTTGACCGCGCTGTGTTCGCTTCGCTCTCGCGCGGTCAATCGAACCCTCGCGAGGGTTCTCATCCGCCTGCTATTCGGTTGAAACAAAAAGCGAAGCCTTACGGCTTCGCTTTTTGTTTCAAGGAGAGAGAGGGATTCGAACCCTCGGTCCTGTGACAGACTCCGGATTTCGAGACCGGCCCATTCGACCACTCTGGCATCTCTCCGAGGTTTGCATAATATAGTATAATTCATTTAAACTGTCTATGTTCAATAGATATTTCCTACAATCTTTTACTTCAACAACATATAGCCACCTTTTTTATACCTAACAATCCTTTCATGCAATTAGACAGCCCGGCCCGCATAAAACGAACCGTTCTTTTTTATTACTTCGTCACTAGAGTTTGTAAAAACCTTTGATTTCAAGCCGTTATTTTCTACATTTGGCGCAAAATTTAGGGGACCCAACAGACTTCAGGTTTATAAGTGCGAGTGCACTTCGGGGCTTATTGAATGCTCGATTCGAGCAATGTGATGACGCAGCAAACGCTGCAGATGAAGTTTACGGATCCCGAAGGTGACTTATGGCAGAAAATATTTCTAGCACGGAAGATCTGTACCCAGACAACAATTCCAAGATGCAAATTGAAGCAGATGCGTTTTTGAACGCCATTGCAGGTGGCGCAGACGAAGATCAGGCTGACGAAGCCGCATTCTTTGCAGCAAATCCAAACGGTGTTGTCGTTGATGAAAATGGTGAAGTTCTGGAATCTGGCGCAGAATCCAAGATTCACAAAGGTGAGAAAATCGAATTCGTAGAAGATGAGGCACAGGTCAAGCCAGACGACCTTCAGGAAACTGCAACCGACTCCGAAAAAACGGAAAAAGCAACATCCGACATTGCAGCAACAGATATTACGGATATCGAGGTCAATGACGAAGAGGTCGGCGACGAATCCCTCGTGACGTTCGACGATCTCGGTCTTTCTCCGGAAGTTCTCGAAGCAGTCAAGCTCGCCGGTTACGAAACGCCCTCGCCCATCCAGGCAAAGGCAATCCCGGTTCTCTTGCAGGGCGTGAACCTTCTCGGCACCGCACAAACGGGTACCGGCAAGACGGCAGCATTCTCGCTCCCGCTCCTCTCCCGCATCCAGTTCAACAACCGCGAAACGTCCATGTTGGTACTCACGCCGACGCGTGAACTCGCGATTCAGGTTTCGGACGCCATCCAGCAATACGCAGCCAAAATGCAGAGCGTAAGTGTTGTTCCGGTCTATGGCGGTCAAGACATCGCCATCCAATTGCGCGCCCTCAAACGCAAAGCAAACATTGTTGTTGCAACGCCGGGCCGCCTCATCGACCACATCAAGCGCGGTTCGATTTCACTCGGTGCAGTCAAGGCCATCGTCCTCGACGAAGCTGACGAAATGCTCGACATGGGCTTCATGGAAGACGTGGAAACCATCCTCAAAGAAATCCCCGCGGATGCACAGCGAGCCCTCTTTAGCGCGACCATGCCCGACAGCGTCAAGAAAATTATCGACCAGCACTTGGGCGAATACGAAGAAGCACGCATCGAAGGCAAAACGACCACGGTCGAAAACATCCGTCAACGTTTCTTGGCAGTGAAGAACGAACACAAGATTGAAGCGCTCGCCCGCGTCTTGGAAGGCGAAGAATTCGACGGCGTTTTGATCTTCGTACGCACCAAGCAGAACACCACCGAAGTCGCAGAAAAGCTCGAAAGCCGCGGATTCAATGTGGCTCCGCTCAACGGCGACCTTGCACAGTCCATGCGCGAACGCACCATCAATCGTTTAAAGATGGGCAAGCTCGACATCGTCGTCGCTACAGACGTGGCCGCCCGCGGTATCGATGTAGACCGCATTTCGCTCGTGGTGAACTACGACATTCCTTACGACACGGAATCTTACGTGCACCGCATCGGACGTACAGGCCGCGCAGGCCGCAGCGGTAACGCCATTCTCTTTGTGACACCACGCGAACGCCGCATGCTCAAGATTATCGAGAAGGCCACGCGCCAGCCGATCGAAGCGATGGAGATGCCGACTTCTGAACAAATTAGCAAGAAACGCGTAGACGCCTTCAAAGCAAAAGTCAAGAGCGTCGTAAGCTATGGTGAACTCGACCAGTTCAAGGAACTCGTCCGCGCACTCGTTGATGAAGGCTGCAACATGGAAAATGGCGTAGCGCTCGAAGACGGGACCGTCAAGGAAATGACCGCCGAAGACATCGCCGCCGCCGTCATCAAGATGTACCAGAAAAAGCAGCCGCTCTTCCCGAACTTGCCGCCGCTCGAAGCCCCGAAGGAACGCCGCGAAAAAGTCCGCAGTGGCAGAGACTTCCTGGGTGGTGACAACTTCGGCCTTAACAACGAAGAGCAGAAACGCTTAAGGAAAGAACGCAAAGAAGGCATGAACGGAGTCGAAGAAGGCTACTTGCGCTACTATCTTGGCGTTGGACGCATTGACCACGTGACCCCGCGCGACATTGTGGGTGCCATCGCTGGCGAAGCCAACATCAACAGCAGCAACATCGGACGCATCAAGCTCTTTGACAAGTTCAGTACCGTTGAACTCCCGGAAACGCTCCCGCAAGACGTTCTCGACATTTTGTCTGAAATGACCATCCGCGGTAACGACGCCCGATTCCGCGTAATGACCGACGAACCGCCCGAGGGCCCAGCACCGGGAACAAGGCCGCACGCCAGCCGCGAAGAACGCCGCAGTTTCCACAGAGACCGCAAGGGAGGCCGCGATGACGAACGCCGTGGCGGATTCCGCAAAGACCGTGGAGAACGAGACCGCTTTGGCGACAAGCCGTTCGAAAACCGCAAAGCACGCCGCGAGCGCCAATTTGCCGACCGCAAACCCGGCAAGTTCGAAGACAAGCCGTTCCGCAAAGACCACGACGAGCGCAGCTTTGGCGACAAACCATTCCGCAAGACCCGCCGATTCGGAAGAGTTTAAACATTAACACAAAACGGAGTCCTTCGCGGCTCCGTTTCTTTTATATATTGTATCCAAATTAAGGTTACTTATATGAAAAAATTACTTTTGTCGCTTGCTATTACAGCAATTATTTTCTCGGGTTGTTCGCTGTTCAAGCCCAAGATAGAAGAGAACTTTAAACGCGACGATTTAAAGCCAGCCCTGGCTGATTCCGTAGATCTTTTCATTGGCGAAGCCTACAGAATGAATCCCGAATACACGAACGACTTCATCGTCGCTTTGATTAGAGCAAATACGCTCAATGTGGAAAACGCAAGGATTTACTATCCGACCCTCATCAACCTTATAAGTTTAAAAAATCGCGATAACCTCGACGAAGCTTGGATTATGACGCACCTGGAACCCAAGCAGCAAGAAGACTTCCATCGAGTATTCCCGTCCGGTTTCCCGGCAAAGCAAAGCATCAGCAAATATATTCAAAGCGAGGAATTATTTAGCGATTCCGTCACATGCGAAGGCGAACAGATTGACGCTCATTGGGCTTATTTTTCTGCCACCGGCGATACAAAAGTCATAGAAAAAATCGAGAAAACAATGAGTGTCTATGATAGGCGGTGCTGTTTTCAATGCCTACAAGAAACGCTAGTTTTTAGAGCCATGAAAAACAAGGACGTTTACGACAAGCTCATTGAAATTCGCGACACACAATGCGCCAAAGCACACAATCCCGCAGGTTGCAAGGAGTTCGTCAACAACCAATACATTCCACCGGTAAGTGCCTGCGAATGGCGAAAAATCGATTAAAAAGAAAAGAGCCTGTTTCCAACAAAAACGGGCTCTTTTTATGACAGTCGGTTAAAGATTTTCATTCAGCAACCGATAAAAAATAATGTGACGCTGGACAACAAAATGAGAACGCCCCAAACGGTCTCTACAATTGGCCCCAGCTTCTTGATTTCTTCATCTTTGTTTTCCATGATTGTATCCTCACTACCCCGAGGCTAGCGACATCGCCCGCCTACATTTTTAAACTACAAAGAAACAAAGTCCCAGACTAATACATAAAACATATTTTTATGGACTTTTTATCAAAATGCCAAGTTGGAATATTCAGGGCGAAAATATTGCATATACGCATATTACAAGGCGTTCTAAGCTATTCTAGGATAAAATAGTTTAGATGTAAAATAAATAACAAGTTAATTTCAAGCAAATTAAAAAAAGCAAGCGTATACAAAAAAAAGAACCACCCCAAAAGGAGCGGTTCATTCACAAATCAAAAAAAATTTATTTCTTCAGGGAGTCTATCTTTCCCGGAACAGAGAGAACGGATTTTGCAAAGTCAAGAATAAAGTTACACATAATATAATTGATGTACACAATCAATGGTAAAAGTCCTGTAATGACGGCAGTGTACGCAGCAAGACCTGTATAAGCAAAAAAATCGACTCCATCACTGCTAAGGGCTTGAATTTCTATGACAAGAGCAGCAAAAGCACCCGCCCCCCAAATAAAGGGCGTAAGACGAGTCAACATTTTGATGAAGAGCGTTATAAGGCCCAAAAACTCCTCTGCACTACCACATTTTTCAACCTTGACACCAAGAAGTTTCTGCGATCCAATCAACATCACGCAAATATAAGCTCCAGCAAATAAGAGGACTACACCAACAAGCACTAAACTTACGTCTGTAGCACTCATCAGCATTGCAACCAAATCGATACGACTTGCAATGAAGCATGTTATTGACCCAAAAACAGCGAGTATGGCAGCAATTACCGCAATAACATCAATAACATTCATCGACGAAACAGACGAGGGAATATTGTCGATAAGATTGCGAATACTGCTGTACAACTTGGTTCCGCAATAGCCAAAAAAGAAGCAAAAAACTAGAAAAACGAGTCCTATCAGAAAACCTGTGCCACCCATTTCAATTTTCGAGAAAAGGATGGGATACGCAATCAAAGAGAATACAGCAAGCAAGTAATATCCCCAAGTTCCAATAGAATTGGTAAACATTTCAGCTTTGTCGAAGCCCCTATCCCAGCTGATTTTACGCAAACTAGCAAGACAGGAATCAATACGATCATTTACGAAGGAACCTTTCAGTAAAGAACCATTCTTTTTTGCATTGGTAGAAGTTGCAGCTGGTTTTGCCGAAGTTCCACAAGCAGGGCAAACATCTGCATTTTCATCTATTTCTTTTCCACATTTTGTACAGAACATATTATTCTCCTTATGTAAAGTTTTATATAAGGAATATAATCACAAATAAGTAAAAAGTGCAAATTTAGTAATATTTTAAAAACAAAAAAAATACAGTTGTTGTTGCGTAAAGTAACCCCGCAACAGGTACAGGGTGACAGTATAAAAGAAAGGGCCCCTCGAGGTTGTACCTCAAGGGGCCCGAGA
>CAMUYW010000054.1 GCA_947165045.1 uncultured Fibrobacter sp.
GCTTTATCCCGGTGATGGCCAAGTGGCAGGGCTTCCGCATTACCGAAATGCCGGTGGCGCACCGCGCCCGCGTTCATGGCGTTTCCAAGTACGGCGTTTCCCGCTTGGTGAGCGGCTTCTTGGATTTGGTCTCTTTGATGTTCATGCGTAGCTTCTCCTCGAAACCGCTCCATTTCTTTGGTCTTGTCGGGCTGCTTTTGCTCGCTTTGGGCCTTGGCATTTGCGGTTATTTTGGCTATGAATGGATTCAGACCGGAGCTATGCATGTACGTCCGCTCTTGCTGGCCGGAGCTTTCTCGCTTGTGATGAGCATCCAGTTCTTCTCGCTTGGCCTTTTGGGCGAAATGATGAACGGCAATAAAAAACGGACTTATCCAGTTTCGGATATAATTGGTGAATTGTAATTTTGTATAGATTTGTGTTATAGTGAGGTATTTGATGGCGTTCCCTAAGAGTTTGGTGATTGTTCCTACCTACAATGAAAAGGAGAATATCCTTCTCATCATGTCGGCAATTTTGGAACAGAATGAATGTCTTGAAATTCTTGTTGTGGACGATGGTTCGCCGGATGGAACGGGGGACCTTGTTCAGGCCGAAGCCGACAAGAATCCTAGAATCCACTTGCTTCGTCGCAAGGGCAAGATGGGGCTTGGCTCCGCTTATGTGATGGGCTTCAAGTGGGCGCTCGAACGCGATTACGAACGCGTGTTCGAAATGGATGCCGACTTTAGCCATGCTCCGACGGACTTGAACCGTTTTTTGGAAACAGCCGAAGATGCTGATCTCGTGCTTGGCAGTCGTTACCAGAATCGCCGCATTAGTGTCGTAAACTGGGACCTCCGCCGCCTTATCCTTAGCTATGGCGCAAACGTTTATACCCGCATCGTGACGGGTCTCCCGATTAGCGATGCCACGGGCGGCTTCAAGTGCTTCCGCCGCGAAGCTTTGCAAGCACTCAACCTCGACAAGATGAAGAGTGACGGCTACTGCTTCCAGATCGAAACAACGTTCAAAATTTGGAAGAAAGGCCTCCGCGTCAAGGAAATACCCATCATCTTTACGGACCGCACCCGCGGCACCTCCAAGATGAGCGGCGGAATCATCTCCGAAGCGTTCTTCCTCGTGCTCAAACTGCGTTTGGGACTGGCTTAACCTATGCTTTCCTGTTCCGTAATCATCATTGCTTATAACTCTTGCGATTTTATTCCGGCTTGCCTCAAGTCCGTACGTGATGCTTGCGAAGGCATCGATTCGCAGATTATTGTTTTGGACAACGGTTCCAACGAACCGATTATTCCCGAAATCAAGAACTTCTTCCCCGAAGTGGAATGGATTGATTCCAAGGAAAACTTAGGATTTGGCAAGGGCTGTAACTTAGCCGAAAAGCATGCGACTAAGCCATATTTATTCTTCATCAATCCCGATACGATTATTTCGAAGAATGCTTTCCGCGAAATGCTCAAGTTCATGGAAGAGCACCCGGATGCAGGTACGGTCGGCTGCCGCATTTTGAATGAAGACGGATCAATCCAGTGGGCTTGCCGCCGTTCTTTCCCGACTCCGATTTCTGCTGTATCTAAGACGATTGGGCTTGCATCACTTTTCCCGAAAAGCAAGTTGCTTGCCTCTTACAACATGACGTATGCGGATCCCGACGAAATGATCGAAGTGGATGCCGTGAGTGGTTCGTTCTTCTGCATTCGCCGTGACGTTTATGAAAAGTTGAATGGCTTTGATGAAGATTACTTCATGTATGGTGAAGACTTGGATCTTTGCTTCCGTACAAAGAAAATGGGGCTTCATAATTATTATACGCCGGTCACGAACATTTTGCATTTCAAGGGACAGAGTTGCCGCACACGCCGTTGGGGATCGTATGTCGATTTCTACAAGGCTATGCTTATCTTTGTGAAAAAGCATAAGGACCTTTACTTTGTTCCGAACTTTCTCGTGTCTTTCGGTATTTTGTTCGCTGCGTTCGTGGGCATGTTTTCGCGCTTGATTCCGAAGTTCTGGAAGATGTTCCTCGACTTGGGCGTGATTGCCGTGTGGGCTCTTGTATTTTTGCCCGGCTTGGGAAACGATGGATACATTTTTACACCCATTAAGGAATCCATAGGGGTGATAACGACGTTTGAAGACTGGTGGCTTGTCGGCTTGGTCGCTATTATTAATATGGTCTTTCTTGTTTTCCGTGGGGAATACACAGAATCCAGCCTCAAGGGCGAAAAGTTCTTGCGGTACCTTGTGCCGCTGAACCTTCTTGCTGTTGGGGGGTATGAGGTGTTCCGTTACTTTTCCCAATTTTCTTATGGTCCGGGAGACAGGTCTACAATCTATCCTAGTATTGGATGGTGCGTCTATGTCGTCTGTTCCAGCCTCTTTATCCCGTTTGCGCTTCTCGCTTGGCGCCGTGTCGCGTTCTGGATAAACTATTTCTACCGCATCTTCGCGAAAAAACGCCACCGCTCCATCCTGCTTGGCGGCCGCGAAGATTCCCTGTCTACCTGGTTCGACAGCTACAACGTGATTCCCGGCATCGAGATCCTGGGTTGCGTGAGCGGCGAACCTGAAAACATGAGCGAAGAAAACCGCAAGCACCTTTTGGGGAACCTTTCGGAGATGGAATCCGTTTGCAACCGCACCGGTTGCCGCGAACTTTTGGTGGTCTCGAATTTCTCGGGGTATCGTGAAAATTTCGATATCAATTGGCTCGATAAACTCGGAATGTGCGTGTATTTGCTCATCGGAAATGGCAAAAATGGCAATTTTGCCCTTGTAAACCTCAAATATCTCCGCTAAAATCGCCCTTTTTTGTAAAAATAGTTGTACGTTTTTATATAAAGAGTGTTATTTTTTTTATGAAATAACACATTTGTAAGGTCTTATGCTCGATTCTAAATTGTTAAGTCTTCTTTGTTGCCCGGAAACCCGTCAACCTCTTTCTTTGGCTGACGCAGATACAATCGCTCTTGTGAACAGCGCTATTCAGGCGGGTTCTGTAAAGAACGTTGCCGGTGAAGGTGTGACTGATGTTTTAACTGAAGCTCTTGTGACACCGGACGGCACTCGCCTCTATCCGGTTCGTGAAGGCATTCCTGTACTTTTGGCGGATGAAGCTATTCTTCTTCCATTGGAGAAATGATGGCTGTAACGTTGGATTCTCTCAAAAAGGCTATAAAAAAGAATAAAGGCCGCTCCCAGGCGCTTGCCTGGCTTGCTGATATGGAACGTACTTCGGGGGACTATGAAGCTGCTTTGAAGTTGGCTGATGAAGCGCTTGCAGCATCTCCGTCTGATGTTCCGGCCATGTTGGTCCGTGCAAAAATTCTTGTAGGTATGCAGGATTTTGCAGGTAGCATCACAGAATATAAGAAGGTGCTTGCTAAGGATCCATTCTGCTTGGCTGCTCACAAAAGAATGGGGGAATCTTACGATAAGCTTGGAAAAGTTGCCGAGCGCAATGCTTGTTTCCGTCGTGTTCATGATATGGACCCGTTGGATCCGTTCTGGAAAGATGACTACGATGTCTTGACCGAGGAAGAACAGGCTAGCTTGGTTGCGCCTCCGATGGACGATAGTTCGTTCACGATGGATATGTCGAATGATTCCGAAAATACGGAATCTGCTGAAGACAATATCTTTGCAAATCTTGCTGCATCACTCCCGAATACTGATGAAGAAGACAATTCCGCAATGGAGGATTTGCGCAGTTCTTTGGATTCTGCTTCGGATGAATTCTCCGAGAATTCTGAGGATGCCGAGAACCTGGATTTCGATGGCCATGTGCTGAATTCTTCTGAGGTGTCTTCGGCTATTTCTGGAATTTTAGGCGGAGATGATGATCTAGAATTGAATGATTCTTCTGAAAAAGAAGAACCGGCTACATCGTCGTTGTTCTCTCATTTCTCTGATAATGAAGAAAAAGAAACTTTGGACGAACAGCCAAAGTCCGATGAAAACGAATTTAGCTTGGAAAGTTTGGATGAACCGCAAGAGGCGGAAGGCGAGGAAACGAATGTCGACGATGCATTCTCTTCGCTCCTTGGCGATGATGAACTTCCAGAAGAATCTACTGCAGAAAGTGCTCCTGTAGAGGAGTCTATCAAGGAACCTGTTGCTGAAGAACCTGCTGCGGATATTGCTACGCCTGCAGAGGAATTTGCGGAAGAATCTGTATTTGAAAAGTCCGCTGATATTGAAGATTCCGCAGAACTTGATGCTCCTGCAGAAACGACAGAAGCAGCTGAAGAATCTCAAAGCGAATCTGCTGAAGAAGAATCTTTGGGCAGTTTGTTCGAAAAGTCTGCCGATGCTGACTTTAGTTTGGATGAAACTCCTGAGGAATCGTCTGTTCCGACTGATCACATGGATTTCTCGGATGAAGAATCTGGCGAAGCCGACTTGCTTGATTTGGGTGAGCCTGTTGCTGAAAAGGCGGAAGACGAAGAAACGAATGTTGACGATGCATTCTCTTCGCTCCTTGGCGATGATGAACTTCCAGAAGAATCTGCTGCAGAAAGTGCTCCTGTAGAGGAGTCTATCAAGGAACCTGTTGCAGAAGAACCTGCTGCGGATATTGCTACGCCTGCAGAGGAAATTGCGGAAGAATCTGTATTTGAAAAGTCCGCTGATATTGAAGATTCCGCAGAACTTGATGTTCCTGCAGAAACGACTGAAGCTGCAGAAGAATCTCAAAGCGAACCCGCCGAAGAAGAATCTTTGGGCAGTTTGTTCGAAAAGTCTGCCGATGCTGACTTTGCTATGGACGATACCGCAGATTCATCTTTGGAAAAGGCTACTGAATTTGTACCGGATGATTCCGCCGATGTTGCACCGGTCGATGGTCTTGTTCCAACATCGCACATGGATTTCACGGAAGATGAAGCTCCTTCGAAATCAGATGATGATTTTATCCTTAACTTGGACGAAGAAACTCCGGCCGTAGAAACGCCTGCAGAAGAACTTGCAACCGAAGCATCGACAGATGCTGTAGTTGAAGAAGAGAGCGTTGTTGAAGAAGCCCCGAAGGTTGAAGAAGAATCTGCTGCTGAAGAAGTTGACGGTGCTTTTGATGCTTTATTTGGCGATGAAAGTTCCGAAGAAAAGTCTGAAGAAGAGTCTGAAGAAACCCCGGTTGCTGAAGAACAAGTTCTTGAAGCACCTGTTCTTGAAGAACCCGCCGAGGAAACTTCTGTCGCCGAAGCACCAGTGGTTGAAGAACCTGTTCAAGAAGACGTTGCCAAGGAAATGGGCGGCGCGTTCGCCTCGATGTTCGGTGACGATGACGATTTGAAATTGCCTGCCGAAAAACAGGAAGAACCTGTTGCAGAAACGTTGGCCGAAGAACCTTTGAGCCAAGAAGCTACGGGTGCTGAAATTGAAGAAAGTGCCGTTAAAGATGATGTCAAGGAAAGTGTTGACGAATCTTTTGATAGCATTTTTGGAAAGGACGATGATTTAGATTTACCGGAAGAACCTGCTGCTGAACAAGTTGCTGAAACTTCTGCAGAAGAGGAAAAACCGGCAGAACCAGTCGAAGAGGCTCCTTCTGCTGCACTGGATTCCATTGATTCCGAAGTTTCTAACGCTTTTAAGGGACTCTTTGACGAAGACGATTCCTTGAACGAAGCCGATGAGCCAAACAACAAGGGCGTGGATTATTTGATGTCGGGTGATTCCGATGACGAACTTTCTGCAAGCCTTGTCAATGATGCTGATGCTCCGCTTTCCCGTGGTGCCGCCGATTTGGACGATAGCTTGAATACGCGTACTCTGGCGGACATTTATATGGAACAGGGCGTCTATTCCAAGGCTCTCGAAATTTATTCGGATCTCGCCAAGAAGAATCCGGATAATGCTGAAATTAAATCTCGTCTGGAAGAAGTACAAAAACTCTGCCGCGAAAAGTTTGGAGAAAATTAAATGGCTGAACTTCGCATTGAACAGCTCTTGCGTGAAATGGTAAAACGCAAGGCCTCCGACTTGCACCTTCGTGTCGGCGTTCCGCCTGTATATCGAATTAATGGTGCTCTGCAAAGACTTTTTGACGTGCGTATTGACAGTGCTATGATGGATTCCTTTTTGGATGATATCATGAATCGCGATCAGAAACAGCGCTTTGAAGCGAACAAGGAATGTGACTTTGCTGTGGGTGCCCGCGATATGGGCCGTTTCCGTGTGAACGTGTTCCGTCAGCGTGGTACAATTGCTGTTGTGATTCGTCATATTAAGGCTGTAATCCCGGCGTTCGAGGAACTTCATTTGCCCGATATTATTCGCGATCTTGCTCTTACCAAGCGCGGCCTTATTCTTGTGACGGGTACGACCGGTTCTGGTAAATCGACGACGCTTGCTTCCATGATTGACTACATCAATCAGAAAGAATCTGTGAACGTCATTACCGTTGAAGATCCGATTGAATACCTTTATAAAGATAACGTGGCTATTATCTCGCAACGTGAAATCGGCGTGGATACGCTTTCGTACGCGAACGCTCTCCGTGCTGCTCTCCGTCAGGACCCGGATGTGCTCCTTGTGGGCGAAATTCGTGACTTGGAGACGATGCAGATTGCTTTGACCGCTGCCGATACGGGTCACATGGTGTTTGCCACAATCCATACGACGAACGCCGTGGAAACGATTCACCGTGTGCTTTCGATGTATCCGCCGCACCAGCATGATGAAATTCGTCTTTTGCTGGCCGAAGTTTTGGTGGGCATTATTTCGCTTCGACTTTTGCCGACCAAGGATGGCAATGGGCGAGTGCCGGCTGCCGAAATTCTCGTGAATACGGGCGCCATCAAGGAATATATCGAAGACAAGAATAAGCTTGATATGGTGGAGCAGGCTGTTGCTGAAGGCCACATTCAATATCATAGCCAAACCTTCGACCAGGCGCTTTTGGAACTTTACCAGAACGAGCAGATTTCGCTTGAAACGGCAATGAATGCTGCTACGAATCGCGATGACTTTGATCTTAAGATTCGTGGTATTTCTGGCACATCTGACCGCAGCTGGACGTAGTTTTTGCTTTGTCATTCTGGAGCCGAAGGCGATAGAATCCAGTCACATTTTTCCATGCAAAAAGCCTCGCGATTTTGTCGCGAGGCTCTATTTTTACCCATGATATGAATTACTTCGTATAAACGCAGCGGTCAGTGCTATTGCCGAAGCAGGTCTTGGTCATGCCGCTCACGCTGCTGATGGCGCTCGGCTGGCCCACGCTCGAAACCATCTTGCTTCCGGAGAAGCTCGGCTTGAACGCGATGGAAGAGGTGCCGTAGTAGCTGTTGGTATTGAAGCTTACGCTATACTGCGTGCCTTCTTCGGAGTTGTTCACGCCGAAACCGAGGAGCTTGGCGTTGCTGGAGATGCTCGTGGTTCCGTCGGAGTCGACCATGCCGCCCATGCCGCCGTTCATCAAGCATTCGATGATGACAACGCCGCCCGAGATGGTGATGCCGCCGTTACTGTCGATGCCGTCCGTATCGCCGGAGCTTACGTAGATGTAGTGGTAACCGCCAGTAACCTTGAGGTTGCCCGAGCTGCTACCCATGCCACCAAAGCCACCGCCACCAAATCCGCCACGGCCCGTATTGCCGCCGGTAGATGTCGAGGTGCCGCCAGCAGCATTCCAGCCATCGTCCGTGGTAATCACGCTCGTGATGCCGCCTTCGAAGTTCATGTCGGGAGATTCCATGCCTTCGTATGCGATGGTGACGCTGACATTTGCGTTGTCCTTGATGTAAAGCGATTTTTCTGCATGGGCGCCGTCATCGTCGGTGGCAATTGTCATGGTGCCGCCGCTGAGGGTGATGTTGCCGTCACTGTGGATGCCGTCGTCACGGCTGCTGATTTCGATAGTACCGCCGCTAATCACGATATTGGAATCGGCCTTGATGCCCTTCATGCTTTCGCTCGGGGAGCAGGAGCTTCCGCCGCCCATGCCGCCGAAGCCGCCCATGCCACCGCGACCTGTGTTGCCGCCGGTAGAGCTAGAAATGCTGAGGCAGGATTGTCCGCCGCCGGCTGTGACCTTGACGCTCGGGGAGGCAGATTCGCCGTTTGCGATGGTGACGGTGTTGTTTGCCGTAATGCCGTCGTATGCGGAGGTCACGGTAATGGTACCGCCCGTGATTTCGATGGAACCCTTGCCGGATGCCAAATCTTCGGCGTCTTCGGTATCGCTCTTGATGCCGTCGCCGTTCGTGGCCGTGATGTTGAGGGTGCCGCCGCTAATTTCGACGGAGCCCTTGCCCTTGAGGCCGTTGTTCTTGGCGTTAACGGTGATAAGGCCGTTTTTTACCTTCAGGTCGTTGCTGGTGTGGATACCGTTGTTGTAGTTGCCCTTGACGATGAGCGTACCTTCGCCCTTGATGGTAAGGTCGTCCTTGGCGTAAATGCAAGCGCCTGTCGTATCGGTCTTGGCTTCGCCGCTATCGTTGGTGTAGTTGTAAGTCTTGGTACGCGAGGAAGCGTCGCTTAAGGTGTTTGTGGTGCCGTTCTTGGCGACAACGAATGCCTTGCTTGCTTTTTGGATGTAAATCGGAGCATCTACCGTGTTGGTGAGGGTAAGGCCTCTCATGTTCAGGTAAACAGAAGAATCTGTTTTGGCGGTATTCACCAAGATCTGGGCATCGCTTCCGCTGTAGGAACCGCTAATGTCGTATTCGCCACCGCAGCTAATCGTAACTGCGCCACCGTTTGCCGTGACGCAATTGCCGCCGTTAGCGACTGTTGCGCCGCTTGCGGCGTAGGTGATGGTTGCCGTGCCCGTAAATTGCGTTTGCGTCTGGGCGCTAGAGGAGCTCTGTACCACCGGAGCGACGGAGCTGCTGGAGTTTACAACGGGGGCTACGCTGCTCGAGGAATTCACAACAGGTGTTGTTGCACTGCTCGAGGAACTTTTGTCGCTAGGTTTTCCTTTGCTGCTAGAAGAAGCTGTGGTCGTGCTACTGTTCGGAGCGACTGCACTAGAAGATTGAGCTACGTTTGCAGATGAGGTTGCCGTGGCGCTGCTCGTGCCGATATTTGTACCGTTGCTAGCGCTGCTTGTTGTATTTTCTGATCCTGTCTGAGATCCCGTTTCTGAACTACTATAGGCTATATCGCCGGAGCCGGTATCTGTTGCGGATGACGAAATCTCTGGATTATTGTTGATTCCGCCGACAGGATTGATGAATTCTGAACTTGAGTCAGAGCAACTTGCAAGCATGGCAAGCGAAAGGCTGGAAATGCAACTTACTGTTAAAAGTTTTTTTTTCATGATTCGATATCTCCCATTCACTTTTTTCTAGAAAGTTATATTAGACCGAATCGTATTTAAATGTGCGTTTTGCTTTTTTTAGAGTAAGTTGCTTTTTTATATGGAACGAAAAGTTCCATACGGAACAAAAGTATTCAAAATTTGCATTTTCATGATGAAATCGCGCGAAAATGCTAAATTTTTGCAATGGTTTTTAAAAAGTTTTTATCCCTATTTTCTTGCGCTTTGCTTTGGGCTGGCGTTAGCTATTCTTTTGCGGCTTCTCCGGTGATTGAGCCCGAGCATACATTCAATTTGCGGACTCTCGAAACAGCTCCGATGCTGTTTGAATACCATCGCCAAACAACTGGTAACGAACGCCAGTACTTTACTTATCCGCGCAGGGATACGACTTTCCGCAAAAATTTCACAAAGACGGAAGGTAACGCGCTTCTGTATTATGATAACGTGCGTGGCGCTGGAATCTTAGGGAACGGACTTCAGTACAAGTGCAAAACGGCGGATTCCGCTTGCTTGGCGAAATCTCTTGAAATAGAGAAAATGATTCCTCGTGTGGCCATTGCGGCTAGTATTGTTGGCGGTATTGATTATCGCGGTGGTGAAACTCTTGTTGACACGAATGTGGTTTATGTTCAGGATAAAAAGTCTCTTGGCGATACCATTTGGCCGGGAATTGATGGCGGTCTTTACATACGAGGCTTTATCGATTCTGTCGATTTTGTTTTGGATGCCCGTATTTACAGCGAAGGCCATTCTTCGAAGACTCCGAGATCGTTTGACCGTGATTTCATGGAACTTCAAAATGAGAAAAAAAAGTCTGGTGCCGATTACGCTAGCTATGCCCGTTACCGCACGCACTTTGCGTTTAACTATGACTGGTTGCGTCTTGATTTTGGCCGTGACGTGATGCATTGGGGCCCTGGCTATTACAACAACTTGACACTCAATCAGTTTGCGCTTCCGTATAACATGATGAGTCTCGATTTGATGATTGGCCCCTTGCGCGTGATGAGTTTCTATGCTGACTTGCGCATTTTCAATAACAGCATGGACGATAGAGGTAAGGATTATACGCGAAATCTCTTCGGTCATCGCTATGAACTTGCTGTAGGAAATGCAACGTTTGGTATAAGTGAACTTACGGTACTTTACGATAATATGAAGCCTTGGCTTTTTGTTCCAACGGCGCCGTTATTTATGGAGAAGGGTAATTATTCGGAAAGTAGCAATAATGGTTCTCTGTCTTTTGACTTTAACTACCGCTTGTTTAACACGGTGCGACTTTATACTGAATTCTTCTTGGACGATATGGATTCGCCGATCAGCTTGATCCGAAACGATAATATCGAGGCTAAGTGGGCTTGGATGGCTGGTTTCCAGGCGGGTCATGATTTCTATTACAAAGGTCATAAAATCGAAGCGGGTACCATTTTTGAATACGCTCGTGTAGAACCTTATGTCTATTCGCATTTTAAAAAGAACACGGCTCAAGTGGCTCACTTGGGGTATCCGCTCGGAAATCAAAGCGGCCCGAACAGCCGTACGATTGATTGGAATCTCTTTGCTCGCTTGGATGGTCATATCTTTGCTTCGATTCGACAGACTTGGCTCTGGAAGGGAACTGATTATGGTAGCGCCGTGAATGACACGACTCCGGGGGGTCATAATTTAAAGCATAAAAGTTTCCTTAAGGGGGCAAAACTCCAGTATTCGCTCACGCCTGCAGTTAGCTACGAAGGACGACGTTTCTCGTTCATGGGCGAACTCACGTTCATCGATGACCGTAGAGCCTATATCCGCGCCGGATTTAAATTTTAATCATGCTGTCACCCCGGACTCCGTTTCGGGGCCACCAAAACAGAAACCTTTTAACCTAACACCTGAAACCTAACAATGAAAAAGCCTGAACTTTTAGCACCTGCGGGTGACCTTGTTCGAATGAAGTATGCATTTGCTTATGGTGCAGATGCTGTATATGCGGGGCAGCCTGCTTTCTCGCTACGCGCTCGCGAAAATGGTTTCAAGAACTTGGATGATCTTGCCGAAGGCATTGCGTATGCTCATGAACATGGCAAAAAGTTCTACCTCACGAGTAACGTCATCCCGCGTAATGTGAAGGTTGAATCGTTCCAGAAGGCTTTGAATGCGGCATTGGAACTCAAGCCGGATGCGCTCATTGTTGCTGATCCTGGCTTTGTGGGTTGGCTTTTAAAAGAACATCCCGAAACGGAAGTGCATTTGTCTGTGCAGGCGAACACGACCAACTACTTGGCCGCTTCTTTCTGGAAAAATCTTGGTGTTCGTCGCATTATCTTGAGTCGTGAACTTTGCTTGTCTGAAATTTTAGAGATAAAGAAACAAGTCCCGGACCTTGAACTTGAAGTGTTCGTCCATGGCGCTGTTTGCATGGCAATGTCTGGCCGTTGTATGCTCTCGAACTGGGTGACGCACCGTGATGCCAATCAGGGTGCGTGCGATAACAGCTGCCGTATGCCGTATCGTTTGTATGCGAACTCCGGTCCTCAGGTTGAGGACTATCGTGAACACGAAGGCTCGTTTACATTACAGCGCACAGACCGCCCGGAGCTTGATCCGATTGCGCTCGACGAAGACACGTGGGGAACGTACTTTATGAGTAGCCGTGACCTCTGTGCGTTGGACGTGATTCCTGAGCTTGTCGCGGGCGGGCTTGATTCTTTCAAGATTGAAGGCCGCACGCGTTCGGTTTACTACTTGAGCCAGGTCGTTCGCGCTTACCGCATGGCGATTGATGCTGTTGCTGATGGAAATCCCGTGCCCGAAGAAAGCCGCCGAGCCATCAAGTTTGTCGATGGGCGAGGCTTTATGCCGGGATTCTTGCGTGGCCCGCTTCCTCAGAATTACGAGGCGACTCATGTGGATGCCGAAGGCGGCTGCGTTGCTGCCCAGGTCAAGGACTTTGACTCTGCTACAGGTGCATGCCTCGTGAATGTGAAAAATCCGTTTTCCATGGATGATTCCCTAGAGCTCATGACTCCCGATGGCATGACTCCTGTTGAAGTCGAAGAGCTGCTAGATTTTCGCGGCGCTGCCGCAGATAGGCTAAATCCGGGAACTGAAGGACGTGTCTTTTTGGGAAATTCGGCCTTAAAAAACGAAAAAAATGCCAAATTCAGCTTCCTTGTGAAGCGTGCAAAAGCATAGGAATCTGTTAAAAAAATAGATTTGGAACATGGCTGTCGATGAAGCGACAAAAAAACAGGATGAATTAGAGCTTTACCAGATTGATGATAAAGCCATCGTCCCATTCTTCCAGAAACATCTGGAAGAGTTACGGCAGTTCATTCAAGATCACCAGCAAAACAACCTTTGTTTGTTGGTGTTGCTGAAGCAATTTATTCGTACTTACCGCATGCCGTTCAATATGCAGCGCTATATGGATGTCCAAAGAACATTCATCCAGCGTTCTTTGCATGATAAAATTCAGGATCGTCAGCAGGCGGTGAGCCACTGGATCCAGGAATTCGCTGGCCGCCATCGCAACCGTATGATTCAGCTTCAGTGCCTTTACCTTGACAGGGTCAAGGATCGTTTGCTCCCGGAAATCGAAAAACTGCTTGAGAATCGCATTGAGCATTTGCAAGAAAAGCTCGACGAGCAGAATTCTTCAAACGACCATCTGTCATCCTCGACCTGATCGAGGATCTATATGCGTTGGATCCTTGCTTTTCCCCGTCAAGCGAGGACAGGCGCGAGGATGATGAGCCGCGACTTTCGACCTACTTTTTGATTGAATTTACGTGCATGTAACTCTGTGAAAATCAATAAGTTACATTTTTCTTATGTGCTAAAAAGTGGCTTTTTTAGGCTAAATTCGCCATTTTAAGTTTGTTTTGTATGTTTTATGTAATAAAATTCTTGTCAAGGGATGTTTGAAAAAATACCTGTTGATAACTTGTGCTGATAACAAGTGATAATTTTGTTACACATACGTTCGTAAGAATGGTGTAAACTGGAAAAATGGTGCTAAAAAATGTTTTATAATTTTTTTTGCCGTTTTTGAACCAAAAATGGACAATTAAAATTTTTTTTCATTTGGTTGCTTGTTCTTCTATTTTCCTTTCTTATTTTTTGCTTGCTCTTTTATAATTTTGATTGGTTTTCTAGATCGTGGATAATACTGTTTCTTTGTTGGATATTGCAGAGTCGCCCTGGCAGCAGGTGCTCGACCGCGTGCGTTCAGAATGTAAGGACTTTTTTGGTGCCGTTATTTTGGATGCTCTTGGTTACGAGGGGATGTGCAATGGCTATGCCTTGCTTACTGTTCCTGACGAGCTTCGCGAAAACTGGGTGAATTCCCATTATGGCGATTTGATTCGCAAGTCCTTTACGGCTGTATTTGGTAGTGAATTTGTTGATTACCGCATTCGTCAGATTGCTCCTTCGGATCCGATTCCCGAAATCAAGCTCACGATGCCCGTTATCCCGCGAGTTGTCGAAACTCCGAAGGTGGTAAAGCGTCCGAAACAGGCTTTGTCACTTTATGCCCGCTATACTTTTGAAAATTTCATTGAAGGGGAGTGCAATTCTACTGCGTTCCGCGCTTGCCAGGCTGTTGCTGAAAATCCTGGTGATCCGTCCTTGAACCCGTTGTTCGTGTATGGCGAAAGTGGCCTTGGCAAAACTCATCTGTTACAGTCCATTGCAGCAAAGATTCAGAAAAGCCGCCCGGAAGCATCGATTGTCTATTGCCATGCTTATGATTTTTTGCGTGATGCAACGGCTATGGCGTCTGCTCTTCATAACAAAACGGGCAATGTGCGTGAACTTGCTCAGAAGTTCCGCGACCGTTATGAACTTTGCGATGTCCTTTTGCTCGATGACGTGCAACTTTTGGAAAAAGGCCTCTGGACACAGGAACGCCTTGCTATCTTGATTCGGCATTTGCGCGCCGAAGGCAAGCAGGTGGTGATTTCTTGTGACCGCCATCCGTCTAAGTTCAAGGTGGTAGATACGGATATCGATTCCCGTAGTTCTTCAAGATCTTCGATCCCGAGCATTTCCAAGAAACTCCTCACACCGCTAGAATCTTGCGTTGCTGTGGGTATCGATGAACCGGATCTTGTGACTCGCATGCACTTGATTAGCAAAAAATCCGAGGACTTGCCGTTCGCAAAAGCGGACCGTGAAGAAATTTGCCGTTACCTTTCCATGCCGCCGCGCAAAAATGTACGCTTGATTGAAGGTCTTTTGAACTTCCTTGGCGCTATGAACATGTTCTGCAAGGCGGAACTGAACTTGAACAGTGTCAAGCGCCTTGTGGCTCCGTCGGAACATGGCGGCCATATGGAATTGACCCCCAAGAACATTATTGAGGCTGTTGCGTTGGACTACCGTGTCGAGGTTTGCGAACTCTCTTCCAAGCGTCAGTCAGCTGCGATTTCTATGCCCCGCAAGGTGGCCATGTTCCTTTGTCGTGAACTTACGACGGACTCGCTCCAGAATATAGGAGCGATGTTCTGCAGGGACTATGCCACTGTAATCGCCGCCATAAATTCCCTAAAGAAGCAGATGGAGAAGGATGTGTCGCTCGCAAGACGCGTTCAGGATATCCGTTATATGCTGGAAGCCTAGCATGATTGCTTTATTGACGGGTGGCGCCGGCGTCGTAGGGAAGGCGTTGTGCCGGGAACTTATAGCACGGGGAGTGTGTGTCCGCGTCTTGACGCTCCCGGGCGATACTTTGGCAAAATCCTTGCCTTGCGAGGTCGATGTTCGGTACGGCGATGTGACCGATTTTGATTCCATAAAAAGTGCATTCGAAGGGGTCGATGTCGTCTATCATTTGGCGGCAATTCTTCTATCGACTAAGCGTGGCGCTTTTGAACATGTCAATACGTGGGGAACGCGCAATGTTTTGGAAGCGTGCAAATTGGCTAATGTGCGTCGTTTCCTTTATGTTTCTAGCATTTCTGTGACGTACCCGGTGCTTACGCCTTATGGCGAAAGCAAAAAGAAGGGCGAAGCGCTTGTGCATGATTCCGGGCTCGATTGGACGATTGTGCGCCCGACACTTGTGATTGGCGATGGTGGCGGCGTGGAATTCAATATGTTCCGCGATTACGTGAAACGATTCCCGGTCTATTTTATGCCGGGGGCTGGCAAATGCCTCAAACGTCCGGTCCGCAGTGTGGACTTGGTCAAGGGAATTGCTGTGGCGGGGCTTGAACCGAAAGCGGTCGGTAAAACTTACGCCCTTGCTGGCTCAACGGTCATGACGATGGCCGAAATGGCTTCGTATGTTCTGAAAAGCGCCGGTATGCGTCATATGATGGTCCCGCTTCCGTGGTGGATTTCAAAAAAGCTTGCGGTTTTGAAAAACTGGATTGGCGGGGAGCGCGTTTCGGCTGAACAGGCCTTGGCTGGATTCCTGTATGATGCAGCCCCGTCCATCGAAGATGCCGAACGCGATCTCGATTACCATCCGGGCTGCCCATTTTTTTAGACGAGAGAACGGCTCTTCTGCCTGTCGGCAGACCGGTCGAGCCTACAGACGAGAGACGAAAGAGGTTTCTTACGGAACCGCTCTAAGTTCTGCCTACTGCCAACTAAGCTCTAATAACTAAAGAGCGTATTATATAGAACATTTTTAAGAAAATTTTCACTATTTTGGCATTTATAAGTCCGTGTTTTTGTAATTTTTTTTGTACGTAAGAACGATAAAAAACATATATTATAGACCATGAATAAGAAAAAATTACTTGCCCTTTTGGTTTCTGCATCATTCCTATTCGCTGCTTGCGATGATGATGAAAGTAGTCCTTTATCTCCTTCAAATCCAGAAAAGACGATTTCGTCTTCTTCCGAAGAAGACGATTGCGATTCCGATGAATGCGAAGTGAAGTCTTCTTCTTCAAAAACAGAAGATAAGAAGTCTTCAGATTCAAAGGATGGCGACAAGAAATCCTCGGATTCCAAGAGCGAAAAGTCTTCGTCTAGTACAAGTAATGAGGGGGACAAGTCTTCATCTTCTGTTGAGAATAAGGCTACGTCTTCTTCGAGTGCCGATGCACCGAAGTCTTCATCGTCTTCTGTTGATGCTCCCAAGGGACCCCGTGCTGCAAAGCTTGCGGACCTTGAAAAGAATTATGAACTCAAAATTTTTGACCAGACGGTTTACCTGTCGACCGGAAGCAAGCAGGGTGTTATCGCTCTTCGTATCCCAGATGAATTGTGGATCGTCACTTATACGGATTTTGCAAATGGCGAAGTGAAATTCGTTGAAAAGAATGTTGGCGTACTGTATTCTGATACGGACGCTGCAAAGGCGATTAAGGATAAACTTACGGATGGCTTTAAACTTTCGTTTATTGTTGATAAGGATGGCAAGGTCAAGTACGCTGTCGGCGATTCGAAGGAATATAGCGAAGCTGTAAAGGCTAGTGTCGCTATTCAGAAAAACAAAGTCTCCAACGCAGCCGACATTCAGAACAAAATTTACAAATGCACCGATGGTGATACGACTAAGGTATTCAACTTCTACGATGGTACGTATATCCTTGAAAAGAAACTGAGTGGTAAGGTAGTGGATTGGTTCGCTGGAAATTATGACGTTCAGCGTAGCACGTTGCTGATGCTTCCGCAGTTCTTTACGGGTAAAGTCTATTCGTTGTACAATTTCTCTGTGGGTAGCGAAGACCATAAGATTTCGGACTCCAATGGAGAATCTATGCCTTGTACGGTCGAAGCAAAGACTGTTAAGGCTGTGGAAAAAGCGCAATTGGTGGGCGATTGGCAAGCTTACGAAGATGGCGTTTCTTGGGAACTCTCTGTGTCTGAAAATGGTGAGTACAAGTTCTTGGCTTATGAAGGAACCAAGAATGTTGAACACAAAAAAGGCGTTTGGAGCGTTTATGGAGATAATCTCTTGATGCGCAATACCGGTTGCCTTAATAAGTCCACGTGCTCTACAATTTTCAAGGGTGTTGTAGAAAAGCAAACCGCCAACGGTTTTACGTTCAAACATGAAGATACGGATACTCCGCATATTCCGTTTGAATGGAGCATTGCTCAAGTCGAATAGCCTTTAGATTAATGCTTTTGAAAAAAGTGTACCGCTCAATGGCGGTGCATTTTTTTATTTTCTAGCGCAGAGGATATTAAAATGAAACTTTATGTGGTGCAGATGAAAATTCTGCCGGGTAATGTGCCGGCGAACATGCAAACGATGAAGGCTGCTTTTGACCGAGCTCGGGCTGCCGACGTGGATTGCGTTGTGTTTCCGAGATACGCACTGACTGGACCTAGCAATAGGGCGCTCCCTGTTGATTGGGCTGAAATCCGCAAGTATGCTGGCAATATGCCGTTTTTCTTGTGTGGTGACGTGCTCGATGATACGCCACTTTTGAATGTTGCTCACGTGACGCATGGCAAAGATTTTTATGTGGCTGGTCGTCGTGAAACCGAAGATAGGGAACTTTCGCATTTGGCAAAAGACTGCGCGATGCCGGTTGTTTGCTTGAATGGTGTTGGAACTGACAATACCGGTAAGAACATTTATGCGCTCTCGGGCGGAAGCCGCGTGTTCGATTGCGATGGCAAGATTGTCTTTGAAATGCCTCTCTTTAGCGAAGCCGAAGCTGTTGTTGAATTTATCGATGGCAATGTTCAGGTTTATGCTGAATCTGCAAAGCCTTATCCGAGCCAAATTGCAGAAATTCATGACGCGCTTGTATTCATGATTCGTGAAAACTTGAAGATGTTTCACATCTCGCGTATGGTCATTGGCGCTAGTGGCGGTATTGACAGTGCTGTTTCTGCAGTGCTTTATTCCGAGGCTATTGGACCGGAGAATGTGTTCCTCGTGAACATGCCGACTCGCTTCAATTCTGATACGACAAAGAATGCCGCTCGTGACTTGGCCGAGAACTTGGGAACGCCCTACATGGTTGCTCCGATTTCGGACATTATCGAATCGGTTTGCCATACGCTTGAACGTTGCTCCTTTGTGCGCAACGATACCGTGATGAAGGTCGCTGGTATCAATCACGAAAACTTGCAGGCGAGGACGCGCTCTGCATCCATCCTTTCGACTGTAGCGTCGGTGGTGGGCGGTGGCGTCACTTGCAATGGCAACAAGAGCGAAGCGATGGTCGGTTACTGCACGTTGTACGGTGATTCTTGTGGCGTGATGTGCGCTATTGGTGACTTGTGGAAAACGCAGGTCTACGAACTTGCCCGTTACATCAACCGCGATAAGGAAATCATTCCTAAGGCTTCGATCGATATTCCGGCGAGCGCGGAACTTTCCGAAGCGATGAACGTTGACGAAGGCAAGGGTGACCCGATTCTTTACCCGTACCATGACAAGCTTTTTGCGATGTGGGTCGAAAAGGGCGTAAGTCTTGAATTTACGGAAAAGCTTGCTGTTGAGGGAACCCTCTGCGAAACGCTTGGCGTTGATGCTGTTTACTTTAAGTCTAAGCTTCCAACGCTTGACGCTGTCTTGCAGGATATGCGACTCTGGTACCGCCGTTTCAAGGGACTTGCCTTGGCTAAGCGCATTCAGTTCCCGCCGATTCTCTCGGTGAGCGGACACGCCTTCGGCGGTGAATACCGTGAATGCCAAATTAGCGCATAACTGCTTTTGTCACCCCGGCCTTGTGCCGGGGTCGCCTTTTACTTTTCTACATTTGTGTCTCCAGAATTCAACCGCGGGCTTGCCTGCGATTATAAAGGATATTTATGAAAATTGCTGAAAAAACAGTTGTCCAAATGCATTACACCCTCAAGTCCGACGAAGGTGCCGTGATTGATTCTTCTGAAGGTCGCGAACCGCTCCAGTACGTCCAGGGCATGCACATGATCGTTCCGGGCCTCGAAAAGGCGATGGTCGGTCACGATGTGGGCGACAAGTTTGACGTAGTCGTGATTCCGGCCGAAGGCTACGGCGAATACGACGATCGCATGACTCAGGAAGTTCCGCTGAACGTGTTCCAAGGTGTCGAAAAGGTTGAAGTCGGCATGTCCTTCTTTGCGCAGACTCCGGGTGGCCCGATGCAAATTCGCGTCAAGTCCGTTGGTGACAAGACGGCTGTCATCGATGCTAACCACGAACTCGCTGGCAAAAACCTCAACTTTGCAATCGAAGTTGTGGACGTGCGCGAAGCTACCGAAGAAGACCTCAAACCGTTCGAACACCACTGCTGCTGCGGTGGCCACGATGGCGAAGATCATGAATGTAAGTGTGGCGAAGAAGGCCACGAATGCGAATGCGGTGGACATGGCCATAAGGAAAATTGCGATGGTAACGGTGGTTGCGGCTGCCCCAACCATGACAAACACCACGGCAAGTAATGAGTCAGGGTAATCCCGCGGGCATCCCTCAAAAAAATTGAAAAAAGGCTGGAACTCTTTGTACGTTCTGGCCTTTTTTTATTTAGTTTAAGTTAAGGAAGTGTGGAATAACTCACTAGAGGATGGCCTATGCGTTTTGCAAAAATCTTATCAGTGGCTTCTTTGCCAATGTTCCTTTTCGCTTGTAGCGATAGCAATGGTTCTGGAAATTTTGGTAATAATCCAGGGGCAGAAACTCCGGAAGAGGAGAAAAAGGACTCGATTCCCGAAAACATTCTTGATGAAGATTTAAAACCCATTACTAGGGATTATTCCATGATCTGGAAAAATGGTGATGGCTCTGCAACGGATCCGTACCTGATTTCAAACGAAGAGGAATTGATTTCGCTTGCGTTCTATGTGAACGATTCGTCGATGACGTTTAAAGACAAGTTCTTTAAATTGACTGCCGATATTGCACTTACAAAGGCCTGGAAACCGATTGGCGTTTATGGCCAGAACGCTGATGGTGTGGGAAATCGCCCCTTTAGCGGAACATTTGACGGCGCTTCCAAGACTATTTCTGGTATGACTGTTAGCGATACCTCTGCATACACAGGTTTGTTTGGCCTCGCTCGCAACGCTCATATTAGCAATGTTGTTATTAAAGGTGCCAAGATGAATGTTGGCTCTATTGGTGGCGTACTTGCAGGCTTGGCCGATACTGTGACGGTGGAAAACTGCTCGATTGAAAATGCTGAAATCCAGGGTGCTGACCATGTTGGTGGATTGGTTGGCGAAGCGAAGTATGTGACTGTTTCGAATGTCTCTGTTACGGGGACTGTCGGTGGCACAAACAATGTGGGCGGTGTTTTGGGCAGTGTGCAGAACGGAACGCTCTCGAATTTGACGAATAAAGCTACTGTTGCGGGAAAGTCAATCGTTGGCGGAATTGTCGGTGCTTCTTCAAGTGTCGGTAATGAAAGCTCAATTTCGATGGTGCTGAACTATGGTGCTGTTACGGGAACCAAGGGTGATGTTGGTGGCGTGGCTGCAAAGATCTCTACAACCAAGATTGAACAGTCTGGAAACTATGGTGCCGTGACGGCTGGTGAAGACGAAAGGGGCGGGGCCGGTGGCGTCGTTGCTGTAGCTTCGAGCAAGTCTAGCATGAATGAAGTGTTTAACACCGGTGCTGTGACGGGTACAAAGCTCATGGCTGTTGGTGGTGTTGTCGGCTCTCTTAAGGCCGTCAAAATTACGAATATATTTAATCAGGGCGAGGTTACCAGCACGACATCCAAGTTGGGTGGTCTTGTTGGTATTGCTGATGCTGATGCTGTATTAGAATCTGGCTATAACTCCGGTAAGGTTTCTGATAATAATAATTCGGGAATGGTGGCTGGCAAGGCGAATTCTCTGGCGACAATGACGAACATTTATTATGATCAGACTGTTGCTGGAACAGGTCTTGTTATTGCCGAAAAAATGTCTAGTTTTGTTGTCCCAACTGGTTTTACGACCGAAGAAATGAAGGCAGCAACGTTTGTTGCGACTTTGAATGGCTCTGGCGCCGTCTGGTCTATCGATCCGGCTAAGTTTGGCGGCTATCCGTCCTTTGGCTGGGCCAAGTAATTTCTACATTTAAAACATGGCAAAAAAGAAAAAATTTTGGAAGTCGCCTTCTGCTGAGGCGGCTTTTCGTGGTAAAGAAGACAATCTCCGCAAGACTCTTCGCGAGATTGTAAGTGGTCAAAGTCGTTTATTGCACCGCCCGGATGATTTGTACGAGGCGATTGCGAACGGTCTTGATGAAATTGAAAAAATCAAGGATGTCAAAGTCCAGTTGGAACTTTTGGCATGGACGCTTCGTGCCGACTTTTTGGCGTTCAAGGCCGATGACGAAGAAATGGATACGTGGAACGACTTGTTCTACGATGCCGGAACGTTCTTTGTGGAAGTGGCAAAGACGTATGACGACAAGGATTACATTGCCGACTTGATTCACGATTTGGCCGTGCGCCACGTGGGCGGGGAAGGCCGCGAGGTCGTGTTCCTCTCGATTGAAGAAGTGATGCCGGTCGAACGCGCCAAGGCTTTGATTGTCGAACTCCTTGGCGTGATTGATGAAACGGAACTTGAAAATCGCGAAGACGTTCTCGATGCGATTTGCGACATGGCCGATGCTATCAAGGATACCGAAAACTTTGCGAAGGCTTCGCTTTACAAGGATCCGGACAAGAGCAATGCAACGCTCATCGATATTGCAAACTCTTACTTTGTCGCAGGCAACATTTCTATGGCAAAGCAGTGGCTTGGCGATGTGAAAGATCCGGGTGCCGAAGACGAAGAAGCATTCCTTGATTTGCAGGCCGCCATTGCTGACCGCGAAGGCCGCAAGACGGATTGCCTCAAGTACGCGACGCGTTTGTACGAATGCTTCCCGAAGGTCATGAACCTTTCGAGACTTTGCATGCTCAAGAGCGGTTCCGAACTTGATAAGCTTTTGATTGACCATGTGAAGTACCGCAGCAATGCTTGCGATACGAGCTACATGATGCTCCTTGCAAACCTCAAGAAGTTTGAATTGCTGGGTCAGTACGTCAATCACTTCGAAAAGGAATTGCCTGCGCAAGATGCTTCCGAACTGAACGCCATTTCGGACGAGCTTGAACGCGCTGGCGAAAAGGAACTCGCAAAGCACATCCGCGAATGGACTGTCGAAGAACCCGAAGACGCCGAACCATTCGACGACCGCGAATAAAAATTAAATTTCTATCTTTACAATCATGAATTCTTCTAAAAAAGTCCTTTTATACGATACAACTCTCCGTGACGGTAACCAAGACCGTAAAATAAGTCTCTC
>CAMUYW010000055.1 GCA_947165045.1 uncultured Fibrobacter sp.
CGCTCGACGATTCCGCTGTGCATCCTGAAAACTACGCCCTCGTCGAAAAGATGGCAGAAAAGGTCGGCGTTCCGGTCAAGGAAATGGTCGGCAATGCTGAAGCTGTGAAGGGCATCAAGCTTGATGAATTCTTGAGCGACGAAGTCGGTCGTGCTACTTTGGAAGATATCGTGAAGGAACTCCAGAAGCCGAGCCGCGACCCGCGTAAGGAATTCCGTTATGCGAAGTTCGATGACCGCATCAAGACCATCAACGACCTCGTGACGGGCAGCTGGATGGAAGGTGTGGTGACGAACGTCGCTAACTTCGGTGCTTTCGTGGACATCGGTGTGCATCAGGACGGCCTTGTTCACATTTCTGAAATCAGCGACAAGTACGTGACGGACGCTAAGGATGTGCTTACGGTCGGTGACGTGGTGAAGGTCCGCGTTGTTGCCGTTGACGCCAACCAGAAGCGTATCAGTCTTTCCATGAAGCAAGAATCTACCGACGGTGTTGCCGGTGCAGGCGCAAGCGGTCCGCGCGGTCAGCGCGTGGGCGGTCCGCGTGGCGTTGGTCATCGCGACGACCGTGGGGCTCGTCCGCAGGGCGGCATCCAGGGTCATGCAACGATTGCCGACCTTAAGAACAAGATTGCGGGCAAGGAACGCCCAGGTTTTGCTCCGAAGAAGGCAAACGCCGCTCAACCGCAAAAGCTGAACTCTCTTCTGAAGAACCTTAAGAAGGGGTTCTAAGATTTGACAGCGGCAGCACGCTTGCGTGCTGACATTGGCAAATCGTCGAGCCTAGCACTACGAAGTCGTGCAACGGCTTCTAGCCGAGAGTCGCGAAACGTCATTCTCCGAAGGAGACTACTCTAAAGCCGAGGACCGCAACCGTGCTTGCGCGGGTATGGTTGAGGCTAAGAGTAGGGCGGAGCCAATCCATATAGTTATTGAGTAAAGTATGGATCCTCCCTGTGGGAGGATGACTGCATGGCGAGTGCTGTCACCCCGACCACCGTGCCGGACTCCGTTCCGGCATCGCCTTTTAAAAACGCAAAAAAGCACTCGATAGAATCGAGTGCTTTTTTGTGTTCAATCTCACGAGATTGGCAAAGCTTCGTTACATCGCGTAACCGCGACAACCTTGCCTGAAATGCTCGAAATTACGAGAACTTGATGACGCCAGCCGGGCAGCTTTCTGCAGCGTCCTTGATTTCGTTTTCGTAAGCGGAGAAGTCAACGCCTTCCT
This sequence comes from uncultured Fibrobacter sp., assembly GCA_947165045.1. Lineage (GTDB taxonomy): Bacteria > Fibrobacterota > Fibrobacteria > Fibrobacterales > Fibrobacteraceae > Fibrobacter. The sequence continues at coordinate 1,234 of CAMUYW010000055.1, forward strand.
TCACGACCATCTTTTCCGGAACGGAGAAGACTGCATCGCAAGTTGCTTCGCAAGCGCCGCAGGAGACGCATTCGTCGCTAGATTCATCGAGCCAAACTTTTGTAATTGCCATAAAATACCTCTTATATTGGTTGGGTTATAAGCACAATATAATAAAAAAAAGAAACGGTAAATAAGAATTGTTGTAAAATGCAAAAAATTCACGACCTACTATCTACTGCCTACTGCTAACTATTTTTAAATTTGCTTCAAGTTTTTCAAGCGAATACGGGCAATGGTGCCTGCATTTTGCGTGAAAACAATGAGGACATCGTTAACGATGAAAAAAGTGGTTGTAAAAATTGGTGGCAGCTTGGCAATCGACGAAGCTAAGTTGGCCGATTTTGTGGCGGCAGTCAGCAAGCTTCCGGCTATGGGCTGCCAAGTGGCCGTGGTGCACGGCGGTGGCAAGGATATCAATGAGAATATTTCCTTGCTCCGAGAACAACCAACCTTTATCGACGGTCTCCGAGTCACGACGCCTTCTATCATGAAGATGGTCGAAATGACGCTCTCGGGACACGTCAACAAAAAGCTAGTGCGAATGCTCCTCGAAAACAATTGCAGCGCCGTCGGTCTGAGCGGCGTAGATGCCAAGTTGTTCGAAGTTGTTAAAAAGCAGGGCAAGGTGGATCTTGGCCTCGTGGGTGAAGTCAAGAAAGTCAATCCGAAGATCGTGGAAACGCTCTGGTCCGCTGGCTTTGTTCCCGTGGTAAGCCCGATTTCTATCGGTCCCGACGAAAACGGCAAGGCTGTAAGCTGGAACGTGAATGCCGATACCGCCGCCAGTGAACTGGCTGTGGCACTCCATGCTGACCAGTTCGTGTTGGTGAGCGATGTTCCGGGCGTGATGGACGATACCAAGACCGTCATTCCGGAACTCACGGAAGACGCAAGCGAAGCCCTCATTGCTTCTGGCGTCATCAGTGGCGGCATGATCCCGAAGGTCCGCGAAAGCTTCAAGAGCATTGAACGCGGCCTCAAGAGCATTCACATTGTCGGCTGGAAGGATGCCGAACACTTTGTAAAACAAATTAATGGAGAACTGAACTATGGCACAATCCTTGGCTAATTCGATTTTTGAAGAAGACAAGCAGTATATCGCACCGCTTTATGGCAAGGCCACGATTGAATTTGTCCGTGGCGAAGGTTCCTACCTTTTTGACAAGGACGGCAACAAGTATTTGGACTTTGTCGCCGGTATTGCTGTAAATGCACTCGGTCACCAGAATGCCGAAATCAAGAAGGCTGTCGTTACGCAGATGGATAGCTTCATGCACATCTCTAACCTTTATCCGAACTACCCGCAGGTGAACCTCGCTAAGGCTCTCCTCGCTGCAACGGGTTTCGACAAGGCTTTCTTCTGCAACTCCGGTACCGAAGCTAACGAAGGCTGCATCAAGTTTGCACGTAAGTATTTCGATCGCAAGGGTGAAAAGAATCGCCAGAAGATCATCACGTTCGTGAACAGCTTCCACGGCAGAACTTTTGCCGCTCTTTCTGCAACGGGTCAGCCGGCGATTCGCGAAGGCTTTGGCTCCATGCCGGGTGACTTTGTACACGTTCCTTGGAACGATGTGGCTGCCCTCAAGGCCGAAGTCAACAACGATACTTGCGCTATCATGCTCGAATCTCTCGCTGCCGAAGGTGGCGTGATGACTGTTTCGGACGAAATGGTCGCTGCAATCAACAGCCTCAAGAAAGAATTTGGCTGCCTCGTGATTGTGGACGAAGTGCAGGCGGGTATGGGACGTCTCGGAACGTTCCTCGGCCTCCAAAAGCATGGCATTGATGCTGACCTCGTGTCGCTTGCAAAGGCGCTCGGTGGCGGTCTCCCGCTCGGTGCAGTTCTCTTGCGCCAGAAGGTGGCAGACCAGCTCAAGGCCGGCGATCACGGCACGACGTTTGGCGGTAACCCGATCGCTTGCGCCGTGGGTCTCGCTGTCGTGAACCAGATTACAAAGCCGGAACTCCTCGCCAATGTGGCTGCACGTTCTGCTCAGATCAAGGCTGGTCTCGAAGCTATCGCTGCGAAGTACCCGGCAGTGAAGGGCATCCGCGGTGAAGGCTTGATTCTCGGTCTTGCTTTGGATGAATCGCTCCCGGTCGGCAACGTGATTGCTGCTGCCCGCGACGAAAAGCTGATGGTGCTCAGCGCCAAGGGCAACGTATTGCGTATGCTCCCGCCGCTGAACGTGTCTGAAGCCGAAGTCAACGAAGCTTTGACCAAGCTGGATGCGGCTTTCGCCAAAGTCGCGAAGTAGCGATAAGCGTCGCATAGCTGCGTTCTCGGATTCTCGCTGTACGACTAGTACAGCTTCGGTCCTGCGGCCTTGCTCTGCTCGCTTCTCGCAAAATTCTAGCAAGACTAAAATTTTGCATTGTCATGCCGGGCTCCGATCTCTTTGACTACTTAGTGCTTTAGCACTTATGTAGTCATGATCCGCGAATGGGGACGGCATCTCCTTTTAAAAAACGCCTATGGACAAACTCCATAGGCTATTTTTTGGCCATCGTCGTGTTAATTTATGTAGTTTTAAGGCGATGAAAGTACCCACGAAAATATTACACGTTTTATTTGCTGTCCTTCTTGCCACGCTATTTGCCTCTTGTTCAAACTCGAACGAGGAACCTGTTGCTGATAGCAAGAATGTGTATCGTGCATCTTATTATCTGCTCGAACTGCCCGAAGGTTTTTCCGTTGATTCGTCTGAATCCAATAGCAAATGGAACGTTCGTTATATCAAGGATTCTTTTGACAATCGTATTATGTCATTTTATGATGGCGAGTCCACAAAACATGGCAAAGCGACTAATAAAAAATGCAAAGGGAAAAACTTTATGACGTTCGCCCGCCTTGATTCTATGAGTATATTCCATGGTGCTATATCAGTTCATCGAACCGTTGTTATTTATGCGAACCGTTCTGGTTCATTAATACGCAGACAAATTCCGTTGTTCGTGGAATTTAATTACCGCCCCGATTTAGTCGATTCCACCATTTGCGAAAAAATAATCCGTTCTGCGAAAGTCCTGAAAAAGTGATAAAACTAATTGTTTATGATTGCAATGAATAAATTTGTTATTAATCTCTTTATCGCTTTAATTCCTGTTTTGCCTGCATTCCTGTTTGCACAGAGTGATTCCACAAAGAATTCTCAGTCCTGTATTGAACTGTACAAATTAAATATTCATTACAGCAAGAACGATGTTCCACAATCGTTTGATTTTACTTATCATTCGCGTTCAAAATATCTAGAAGACAAATTTATGATTTCTCCAATCCAGGCTGCAATTGATTATGATGGATTTGTTCAATTGAGGGTTGATGGCAAAATTAGCGAGTTCCCCATTTTTTATGTGGATCCCGGCGAAGAAAAGAAGCTGGATGAATCGAAAATAAAGATTGTGAAATCCCTTTTGGGAAAAACCGAAACTACGACTGTCAGTAATTTGTGGGGTACAGGGAGCTTGTTTACGAGAAGCAATCTTTTCAAAGGGAAATGGCAGGAAATGCGAATTTTGACGCCGCTTTTTAGTGATTTCCAAGGAATGCATGTTTCAGGTTATGCTTGTTCTGATTGGCAACCGTTGCGCGAAGTTACGGAACCCAAATGCAAAGGGCAAACGGCGAAACCCAAAGTCGCAAAATCAAAAGCGCCGGAGCGATTGCCTGCGGATAGCCTTATGAAACGCATTAATGGAAATATTGATGCTGTGCTAGATTGTGCCGAAGAGGAATTCTAGACAATGAAAAATCTTCTTCTTTTAGCAAGCTTGTTGCTCTTGATATCGTGCGGCGATTCGTCATCGCTTCGTTTGGTTGATGGTTGTTATGAAATTGGCTCTCCAGAAGCGCTTTATGAATTTGCTACCGTAGTCAATAATCGTGATTCGGTTGGCGATAGAACCCCTGTTTGTGCGGAGTTGACTTCGAACATTGTTGTAAACGAATCTCCAAGGCAAAACTTGCCAAATGTTAAAGCTTGGACTCCAATGAAGAATTTTGTGGGAACATTTGATGGTCGTGGGCATGTGATTCGTGGGTTGTATTTTGATGATGAATCTCAAAAGAGTGTGGGCCTTTTTGCTTCTGTCGCGAAATCTGCAAAATCTGAAATTCGAAATTTGGGCATCGAAGATTCCTATTTTAACGCAAAAATGAATGTAGGCGGGATTGTCGGCGAGGCAGACAGTGCGGCAAATCTGTCTTTAGAAAATGTGTACTATGATGGCTCCCTATATGAAAAACATGCAATTTTGCAAGATGAAAATTTGTCTAGATCAAAGAATGTCGGAGGTTTGCTTGGCGTGGCTTATCGCGTGTCACGCCTGTTTATAACAAATTCATATAGTATGGTGAAAGACCGCTATCTCGTGGGAAATGTTGTGTATTTTAATTTTAGACGAGATACTTTTTACAAAGGTGAAGGATTGGTTGAAGAGCTTGCATTCCCGCCTCCAGTTGATATTGTCAATTCTTTTTACTGTGATAAAAATTCGAATCGTGTTGAAGAAAAGACTTTTTTTACAAAACGAATTCACTTCAAGAAACCTCGCTTGGTTGACGGTTGCTATCAAATCGCTTCAGCTGATGAACTGTACGGCTTTTCGGCAATTGTGAACGGCCTTGTGGGCATGGAAAAGAATCGAAGCGCGTGTGGTGTTCTCATTGCGGATATAGAAATCAATCATCAAATCAAAAAGGAAGAGTTGATGGAAGACAATGACTTTTATTTGATGTATGAAGATAAATGCCGAATGTTGATTCCTTGGATTCCGATGATGGATTTTGGAGGAACTTTTGATGGTCAAGGCCATTCAATTTCGGGATTGTTTGTCAATGCCGTATCTCGTGGAACAGGGCTTTTCGGCTCAGTCCGTAAAGGTGATGGACCTGTCACGATAAAGAATCTTACGCTCAAGGATTCCTTTATTTACGGTCATAATCGCATCGGGGCGTTCGTCGGATTTGTCCATGATTCGACCGAATTGTCCATCACGAATAGCCGCAATTTATCGGGCGTTCACGGAACTCCGTACTTGGGCGGCTTTGTTGGATATGTCGGGGACTTTGCTGTGTTGAAAATTGCGGATTCGTATAGCGGTGGCGAAATAAATGGTGAACACTCGTACGGTATTTTTATCGGAGGCAAGAGCGATAAGGCGATTGTGTCCGTGAAGAACTCGTCTTACGCAGATTCGCTGAAAAATGACTTGGCTTCGGATTGGTAATCTCGCTTACTCCGCTCGTCCTTCCCTTGAAGCTTTCTTTTGCAAATACATCTGCTTGTCGGCAGCGGCGATGACTTCGTCTTCGGTCTGTACACCTGTTGTGCGCACGGCAAATCCGTATGCTGCATTTTCGTGGATGCCTAAAGCGTGACATTCCTTAAGATATGTATCGAGGAATGATTGACTTTTGACAATGTCGTGTTTGGGTAAAATGACTAAAAATTCATCGCCTCCGCTACGAATAGCTTCTGCTTTTTCGGGAATAATTTTCTTTAAAATGTTTGAAAACTGTTGTATGTATTCATCTCCTTTGCGATGACCGTAACGGTCGTTGATTTCCTTGAGATGATTCAGGTCGAACATTACATAGCTGCAGGGTAGCTTGCGCTTGGCATCATCGGGATTCACTATTAAATAATTTCTGTTATAAAGCCCCGTCATTGCATCTTGAAAACTGAGCTTTTCGAACATTTTATGTGACGTGTTTTCGCTGACTTGTACTCCGACAAAAAGGCATGAGAATACGAAAGTGACGCTTACGATATCAATACGAATGTCGTAGATGAATGGAGTAAGCGAGCCTCCGATAAAGGGGAGTATAAAGTAGATGATGAGAAAAATAAATGTCCTTCTGCCGAACTGTTTGCGATAATAAATAACAGTCCCCGCCATGATGATGCCCCATACTCCAGTTGCAAGCCAAGATGTGATTGTCTCTGTAGAAGTCCAGTCGCGTGTAATATCACCGGATGCGAGATCTACACCGAGGTTCAAGAAAAAATCAATAATGCAGAGAACGATAGCAGAATTCCGAACGACTTTTTTAGGCTCAATTTTCCTGTTTTCAAGAAATGCGAAAACATACATCGAAAAGTAGTACATGCAAAGAGCGCTAGATGCGAAACTAATTAAGTCGACGGTCCAGTAAACAGGAACCGACAGTTCACCATCGCATAAATGTATTACGGCATATGTCAAAACCACGCCATGATAGGCGAGAATCATGTTTGTAAAATTGCGCTGGAATCTGTCATTTTTCCAATGCCCAAACCAAAGGAGAACCAAAATCAGCAAAAGAATAGCTAGGCAGAAAACATCGACGCAAATGTTTATCGCCTGAACGATGTCGTTCATTCTTCCCTCCGTGCTATGTGATAGCAGACTCTTTAAATATAATCTATGTATGCCTGATATTTTCCTATAAATACCCCGATTTTAGAAAAACGTGATTAATTTCTGCCCCCATTTTAAACTTATGGAGGCAAAATGCTTTTTTTTGAACGAGCTTTGGAATATTTAGAGAAAAATTCTGACGAGTTGGCGCCGCTCACGGTGCGGACCTATTACTGGAATTTGAAAAAGGTAGACATGTTTGATCCGGGGTTGGAATGCGAAAACATGACCTCGGAAACGGTGCGTAATTTCAAGCATCATTTGGAATCGTTGCATAACAAGGAAGCGACCGTCGTCAAGGCGCTTTCGGTGTTCCGCGTGTTTTGCAACAAGATGAAGGCGGACGGGATCATCAGTTGTGACCCGTTCGAAAATGTGAAAATTCGCAGGGCGTATTCGCATCGTGGATTCTTAACGCTGCGCGAACTTAAACAACTTTATCTGAATTTCCTTGATTTTCGATTGACTTTGACTCGCGCAGAAGAAGATGCAATGCGCGTATTTTTGTTCAGTTGCTTTACGGGGCTGCGTTATAGCGATTTGCGTTCTCTTGATTCTTCTGAAATTTTCGATTGGAAAATCCGAAAGCAAATGCATAAGACGGGCGAGGCGGTGTACATTCCGATTCCTGTGCAGGCGCGAGTATTGCTCCCGAATCCATTGAAGCCGGGCCGTGTTTTTCACGTGATTGAAAATGCATCTTTTAATCGCACGCTCCGCAAGGCTGCGAAAAAGCTTGGGGTGTGCAAATATTTGCATTGTCATTTGGCGCGCCATACGTTCGCAACGACTTGCATTACGATTGGAATTCCGCTCCCGGCAACGAGCAAGCTCCTTGGCCACCGCAACTTGGACACGACGCTTATTTACGCGAAGTACATCGATACTTTTTTGGACAAAGAAATGAAAAAGTTTGATAGGTTGAAGTGACGGTTGCAAAAAAAAAATGACCCGCTTATCGCGGGTCGCTTTTGAAATTTAACTGGATTCTATTCCTTCACTGTCGGAGCCTGTCTTGCGACCGGAGCGAGTTCACCATGCTTCCTAAACAGGTGCTTCACAAGCGTTCCGAATCCACGCAAAACGCGGTAACGTTCACGCGGGTTCTTGAGTGCCATAATGCCCTGACGGATGATGTAACTCGGACGCAAGTAGAATTCACGACGAGCCTTGTCGCAGAAGTCCACGAGAGCCTGGCTGGTGAGTTCGCCGCGCTGGATCGTGGTGCGGTGGAAACCGTCCTTGTCGAGCCACTGGCTGTAATCCTTGGACTTGAGTGCGCCGCTTTCCAAAGCTTCCTTGTAGGCTTCGGTGCCAGGGTAAGCCATGATGGGGTAGAACTGGGCCGTGTTCGGGTTCAGCTTCTTCGCGTAGTCGAGCGTCATGCGGAGCGTTTCCGGCGTGTCGCCCGGGTTACCGACCATGAAGCAGCCGTGCACAAGCAGTCCTGCCTTGCGAGCGTTTTTCGTAAACTCAATAGCTTTGTCGGTGTTCTTGACGCCCTTATGGATCTTTTCCAAGACTTCCGGGCTTGCGCTTTCAAAGCCTACGCACATTTCACGGCCACCGGCCTTCTTCATGAGCTTGAGCAAATCGAGCGGAACATCGGCGCGGGCGTTGCAGCTCCAAGTAATCTTGAGGCCACGTTCCAAAATCAAATTGCAAATTTGGCGCACATGTTCGTGGCTTGCGGTAAAGGTGTCATCTTCGAAGAACACTTCGCCGAGGTCTTCAAAGTTGTCCTTGATGTACTGCAATTCGTCGACGACATCCTTCGGATCGCGGCGGCGGAACTTGTGGCCGTTGAGCGTTTGCGGAATCACGCAGTAGCTGCAGTGGTTCGGGCATCCGCGGCCAGACAAAATCACAATGAGCGGGTTCAGGTTTGCACCGTAGAAATATTTCTTGTAGCAAGAGTAAAGGTGCTTGCGGTAGACCTTGGAAACCCACGGAATTTCGTTCAGGTTTTCAATCTTCGGACCTTCCGGCTGGAAGTCGATTTTGCCTTCGGGTGTGCGGTAGGCAAGGCCTGCAAACTGACCCACGGGAGCACCATCGCCACGGAGTGCGCGGACGAGGTTCCTGCAAGTGTAGTCGGCTTCGCCAATCACCACGTAGTCCAAAGACGGTTCCATTTCCATGGATTCAAGCGGTTCGGCCGTAGCGTGTGTGCCCATGATGGCGACTTTCACATTCGGCAACGCTTCTTTAATTGCGTGGACCACCTTGAGGTCGTTCAAAATACTCGGGGTACTCGTGCTGCAAATGACAAGTTCCGGACCAAATTTTTTTATGCCTTCGAGTGTCTGCGGAAGGTCGAGCTCCATGGCGGGGCTGTCAATAAGCTGGATCTCGTTACCGTCGGCTTCGCAAACGCCGGCTGCATAACTCAAAAACATTGGCCAGTAAAGCGTACTGGATTTAGTAACACACGGAGAACGAGATTCCCGACTGAACATCGGGTGGAAGGGGGGATTTAAAAAAGTAACGTTCATGACGCTCACAAAATACATAATCTGAAATGAATATGCTACATTATAATGTAATGAAAACGCTTTTTTTCACGTTTTTTGCGCCTTTTGTGATTGCTGGCACGGCTATGGCGGCGCCCAAAGCTGCTCCTGTTGCTTTAGACACGGTTCGAACGGCATATGATGACGGTCGTGTATCACGAATTTACACCGTTTTGAAGGGTACGGACGTGCGCGAAGGCGTGTCGCTCTCTTACCACCGCAATGGAAAATTGGCGATCGAAGTGCCCTACAGAAATGGCAAAATCGATGGCGTTATGCGCTCGTACGATGAAGAGGGAAAACTCCATGAAACCATCGGGTACCTCGAAGGCGATGAAGAAGGCTATAGCACGGTCTATTACCCGAACGGCAAAAAGAAAAAACGTGAATCATTCCATCAGGGAATCTTAAACGGAATGTCCGAAGAATGGAGTGAAAACGGAAAGATTCTCCGCCAGATCCCTTACGAAAATGGGCAAATTCATGGTGTCGTGAAAATCTACGATGAATTTGGGCAAATCAAAGAAGATGTTGTTTTCGTTCGAGGACTTCGCAACGGCGCTTACCACCGCTATAGCTATGGTAAGGTGACCTTCGAAGCTGAGTTTAAAAACAACCGCTGCGTCAAAAACTGCAATTTCTAAGTTCTGCTAGCTACTTCTTCTTTGGCTTAACAGCGTTCCACACCATGTAGCCGATAAACAGCGCACCGAAGCCGAGCAAAGCGATGGCTAGTTCGGAGTTGTACTTTTCGATGATGTCCTTTTGACCATGGGCAAAGTAGCCGAGCAACGCGAGGACGCAGTTCCAGATGGCTGCGCCGAGGAACGTGTAAAGCGTGAATGGCGCAAGCTTCATCTTGGCAAGACCTGCCGGAATTGAAATTAGCTGGCGAATCACCGTAATGAGGCGACCAACGAACGTCGAAATGGCGCCATGTTCGCGGAAATAGTTTTCTGCCTTTTCAACCTTCTCGACATCGAGCAGCAAAAAATGACCGAGGCGGCTGTCGGCGAACTTGTAGATGATCGGACGACCGAGAATCTTGGCAAGATAGTAGTTGATGTAAGCGCCAATCAAAGCGCCGAGTGTGGCAAAGAAAACGATGAGAGCTATGTTGAGGCCGGAACCCGGCTGGAGGGCCTTGTATGCGGCGGGCGGCACAACAAGTTCCGACGGGAACGGAATAAACGAACTTTCGATAGCCATCAAAAGCGTAATCGTTCCGTAGTTCAAATTGTCATTGTACCAATCGATAATTTGATTGTAGATGCCTGTTGATTTTGTTGCTTCGGCTGCTGCTGCGCCGGCATTGGTGACCGTGTCTGCATCAATCGCATCAGACGCAAATGTAAAAGCGGTGAGTAAAAGAGCTAAAGCAATAGTTGTTTTAAGGACTGAATTTTTCATTGGACGCAATTTAGAAAATTTAGAAATAGAAGTAAAGACCGACGCCGAGGAGAACGGCTCCTGTTCCTAACAAAATTCCTCCTGCAATGGTCTTGTTATCACCTTGATCGACTAGCTTCTTGTTTTGTTTGACTTTGTTTCTGTAATTTTCGCCTTTGACTGCCCCAGGAATCTTGAGATCGTTTTTGATATCGTCTGCATCGTTGTAATCCAAGTGGGCAAAGTACATGAGCAATGCTCCGATGAGAACGGTTCCGGCGGCGCCTCCAATAAAAGCTTCGCCAATAGTTTGCATTTTTTTATCGTGCAACCATTTGTTTTGCTTTTCGATTTCGTCAAAGTCTGTGAGCTTTTCAAGGTCGATGCTCAAGTCGATTTGTGAAATAGGCGCTACGAAAAAGTTGATGAGAGTATCGCGGTAACCGGCTTTGCGGATGAGCAAACTGTCGACTCCCATTTCGTAAGCGGGAATCTTTTCAGGTGTTTTTGCAATGGCCTTTGAACGTTTGGTAATTGGGGCGCTAGCCTTGTAGACGCTGGCTCCTTCGGGGAATGTCTGGATGCGGATTTCTGGAGCAACACGTTTTAGTTTCAATGAAACGTGAACGGTGTCGCCGGGGAGAGGCGTAATGCTTGTACTAGCCCCCCAAAGATGTCTATCGACATCCCAATAAGCGTAAAGGGTGAATTTTGATGTATCCGTAACAACGAATGTGCAGGGCGATTTGCAAATGGATTCTTCTTCGGAACGTGAAATCGTTGCTCCATCGGGGTCTGTTTCTATGTGAATATAAGATCTATCCCTTTTGATTTTTACGGTCTCTTTGCCTTGTGCATCTAAAAGCTGGTTCTTTAATTTGTTGTTTGTGATGGCATCGCTGAAGGCCGCTTTCCTCGAAATGTTCACGCTTGCTTTGTGCAACATCGGGAGAGAATCTTCGTAGAATGCGTGTGTGAGATTCAATGTTAAACTATCGGTTTTGATATTTGGGATGATTTCGCCAAAGTAAATGGACCTGTAACCGTAAGAGGAAAGTTCGTTTTGAATGCAAATATTGTCATCGCAGTTCTTGATGTCGCTCTTGCGAATGAGTTGCGGATTTTCTCCAGCTTCCATCAAAAGACGTGCGGTAAGGCCCGTGAATTGGTCTGCAATGGTTTGCTCGACACCTTCTGCGGTGTACGCTACGAGAACTGTTTTTATAGGCTTTGGTGCGGGCTTGCTTGAAGAAACTGCGGTCGAAGAACTTGAAATAGCAACAGAACTCGACGAAGCTGCAGAACTTATGGCATCTGAACTAATTGCAACCGAACTTGAACTTGGCTTGGTTTTTGCGACAGGGTCGGTGGGCGTTTTTGCTGGTTGTGGAGCCTCTTTTAATAAATCGTTTCCTTTCTCGTCAACGATTTTCTTGAATTGTTTTTTGGCAATTTTTACAACGGTGAATTTGTTTTGAATGTAGCCGCCGAGACTGACGGTGTCATTTTCTATGCCCAGAAATTGTGCGCGCTGGCGTGTTCCAGACAAGAGTTCGACATCGACGAATACGCCGCTGGGGTCTGCGAAAACGGTGGTTAGGGCTATTGCGATGAGTAATAAAATCTTTTTCATATTCTACCTAAAATGAAAGAACGAATCCTGCCGTGAGGAGTGCTAGGCCTGTTGCTAAAAAAATCCCTGAAACTGTTTTTGCTGTCTTGGCGCTTCCTCGGTGGTCTTCGAATTCTCGCATATGTTCATTGTATTTCTCGTTTACGAAGCGCGTGTTCTCCATAGCGGTTTTGTGGTCGTTGGCTTTACTGATGTTGTAAAGTGACGTGACTGCCGATATTCCGCTTATGGCAAAGGGCGCAATTGAAGCCCATTTGAAAAAGTTCCCGAGATTGCGTCTGTTCCTGTGCTTTAACATGTCTTGTTGCGCTTCGATGAGTTCATCGTCATAAGTTTGGCGAAGTGCTACAATGATAAACGAAGTGTCCTTGGATGATAAAGCGATGTTTATTGTTGTATCGGCATAATCCAGGTGGAAAAAAGATACGATGATGCTGTCTTCACCTTCGGGAACTGGAATAAATGCAGGGGATGTGTAATCGGGTTTGTTTGCAAAATCAGGTTGAATGGAACCGGTGTACAAATCTACGGTTGATGGGTTTGTTGAAATTTGCAAATAGCGAGTCTTTGTTTTTTGTGTGATTTTGGTTGATTCTTTTTTTAGCGAATCTTGTTGTGCAAAAACATTTCCTAAAAGTGCGAATAATAAAATAAAAATAGCGATGGAGGTTTGCTTAAACATTATTTGGTTCCCTCCATTTGTGCAAAAGGTCCTAAAATTTTAATTCCAGAGTCATTGACTTTGACCGTCCAGCGGACATTGGGCGTCTTGTTACGTGCGTAATCTTCGGCGGTTATCACAAGTGAACATTCGTCTTTGCAAGTGTTTGTAAATGACAAAATATTGTTCTCATACGAGGCTTTAATAGTATCAGAATTTAGAATGACTTGGATTTTTGAAGCGTTGATTCCTGAACCATTGTCGAAAACGAAGAATTTTATCGGAGATGTTGTAGAAATATCCATATTGACGGGAGTCATATTTGGCTTGACTTTGTCCTGCAAGTACAATGTGTCGGTGATGGTCTTTGTACTTGGCGCTAAATTTACTGTCGTTGAATCGCAACCGTATTCGGTGCGTGACTCGTCGCATATGACAATTTTAATGTTGGATTGAGGACTGAGTGTTTTTTTGATGGAGGTGTTCGATTTGTTTTCTGAAATTGTGGAAAGCGTATCTCCGGCGGCCGAAAGAATTACTCCTCTCAACTTTGATTTTTCGGGGTAAGGATTGTTGACGCTCATGACCGGAATTTCGATAATCGAGGTTCCATTGGTCTTCAATTTTGTCGAGAAACTGAAAATGTCACTATACGTGATTTCGCTGCCGCCGTTTTCGTTTCTGGTTACAGCCCGTATGCTCCAATAAATCGTAGAGGTTTCAAGGCTATGGTTGATGGTGTCGCCTTTATCTGTGGTGATTGCATCGAGTTGTCCTTGTAGCATAACGCTTTGCATGCAGTCTACGCTACCAAGGGGAGATTCCCAAAGAGAGTCAATATCGTAACTGGCAAAAATTGTGCAGCGAGTTGTTTCCCATGGGTCAATGCCTGAAATTGCCCAAGAAAGTTCGATTCCTTTTTCGTTGTCGCCGTCAACTTGATTGTAATTGTTCGCGGGTGATTGTAATGCAATTGAAGTTGGCGTGTTAACGTAAACTTTTGCCTGCGTACGTAATGTATCTCCGAGAAAATCAACCGTCTCGAATGTTACATTGTGTATGCCCGCTTTGTTGAAACTGTAATAGACCGAAGAAGCGCTTGCCTTGTCGGAGTCAATGGTCCATAAGTGCGTGTTGTAATAAGAAATCGCTCTGTCTGTCGAAATGGTTTCCCCATCGATCGAGTAAATGCTACAGATGCGTATTTTCTCGTTGACGTTGACGTAGTAGTTCCCCGTAGAGCTAGTTTGCTTGTATAAATCGCCATGAAAATTCTCGGGAACGATAACAATCGATTGTGTAATTTCAGGAACGTCCGAAGAATGAATCTCAGGATCGGTGCATGAGACGAATGACATTGCGGCTGAAGCAACGATGGCGAGAGAAAGAATCTTGAAATTCATTATTCTTCCTCCTTTGTTGCAGCGCTCTTCACGAATAGTTTCCAGGTTTTGTTCTGACGTAATCCGTTCTTGTAGATGACGGTAGATCTTATGATTTGCTCTGCATCAAAAAGGCTTGCTTCTAGTTCTGCTGTAATTGTATTTGTACTAGGATTTGGAATTGAAATTATTAGTTTATTCTTTGTAACGTTGAAGAACTGCAACGTGTCCACCGCTAAATGAATTGGGTTGTTGTCGTGGATGAAAAAGCTAATCGTTTGGTCACTCGTTATCGTGGTATCGTTGTTTGTGGTGAACCAATACGCGCCGGGAGCGATATAGAATGATTTGTTGGATATGTTTTCGCTTTCGTCAGTTGCTGAAACCGTAAGAATTCGATAGGCCCAGCTTTTGTCAGATTCTTTGAGGATGACTGTTAAAATACTGTCTTTGTAGGACGTGTTAAGGATAATTTCGTTATCGAGATAAACCTTGATGCGGCTTGATGAAATTGCCTGGTTCCCGTCTTTTACAATGAATTGTAGAGAATCTGTGAAATCCAGTGTGTCGTGTCCTGTAGTTGATTTTATCGTGGGTGCAATTGCATCGACGAGCTTGAGGTTGTTTTCTAGAGTGACAAATCCGTCGTTCACTTTGATATCTTTATTGACGATACTGAAGTCTGGATAATTCGAACGGATTGATAATTGGTATGTTCCTGCTTCGATGCTCCCCAGTGAAATCACATTGTTCGAAGCGGTGAGTTTGAAGCTGTAATCGAAATGTTTGTTCTGGTTATTCTTATTTAGCAATGTTAAATGGATAGGAACGCTTGTCGCTTGGCCGATATCAATGGTAGCTTGTATAGAACCTTCTCCAGGGAATCCCTTCGTGAAAAAAGAACTGTTGATTTTTTTTGCCGACGCGAGATTGTATTCGTTATAGGCTTGAACCGTCCAATTGTATTTTGTAAACGGACTTAATTTGTTGTGAAATGTGAAGTTAGGTTCGTATAAAATGGTGTCAATTGTTGCGAAGTTGGATTCGACATTGGCGAAATGCTGCTCGCTTAATGTGAAATGGTAATAGTGGGCGAGTTTGATGCCTTCTGTTTTGGCGCTCCAGGTAAAGTAAATGGCTTCGTAGGGGTCAATTGCCTGAGTGCCATTGGCGGGTGTGAATACACTATCGTTTAATGTGGGATTATCTGCAATCCATACATCAAGTGAGTCGTAGTGCATGTCTCCAAAATGGTCTTTGAGCTCGAATAAAAATTTGTGGTGTCCAAGTTCGCTAATCTGTTTTTTGAAATTGTATTCTGAGGAGCAGTATTTGCCATCCAAGAACCAATGGTAATCTTGAACTTTAATGAGTTTACTCGGATTGATTGTGGTTAGGATGTAAATGGTGTCACTGACATGGAACGTGTCCGCCTTGACTTTCGCGGTAGTTTCTGATATGGACCTTGCTAGTGTCGCGTCAATTTTTATGTCAATGGATTCTGATTCATCGAAGATGTGGTCATCGGAATTGAAGCACGCTTGAAGAAAAAATGCAAACGCGGCTATGGCGCAACATTTAAAAATTTTCATTTTGCCTCCAACGTATCGATGACGTAAAATTTCTTAGGCGCGAGAGTGTCGGCATCGCCGTAAAGGTCGCGAACAATAATACGGAACGTGTGTTCTCCGGCTTTGAATCCGGATTGCTTGACTTGTAAAAGAGTCCCGACATCGTATTGCTTGCCGTCAATTTCGAGAATGTGGAACAGCGTGTCGCCGTTGTTTAAATCCATGTCTTGGCTGTACCATTCAAACAGAAACGCCGATGTTTCTGAACCGTAGAGCTTTGCACCATTGGCAGGCGTTGTTGAATCAGAAAGCACGGGAGGCGTGTTGATGATGATGGAAAAGTCGTAAGTTTGATTGTTCCCTTCCTTGTCGCTAACGAAAAGCTTGTTGGGGAGTCCGTCTCCGGACCTGTTGGCGTAGAATGTGTAACTTGTTCCGCGGTGGAGTAAAGAATCTTTATTGACTGTAGTGTAGAACCATTCAAAAGAAAGGTCTTCGGTAAAATTTTCTGGGGTGACGTAGGCCTTGATTGTTGCTGAATCGGATGGGTGCACTTTAAGCACTGTCTCGAAAGAGTCGTTTTTCTGCTGGATCTTGATGTTGATGGATTCGACGGATTTGGGTGAATCGGGATAATCGGGAGCGTCAAGACAACTGGCAAAGAACAATGCCAAAAAGGATGCGACCACAAAAAGGGGTGATATGGAACGATAGAACAAATTCATTTGAATTAAATCTAACTATATTCGTGAACATGAGTGAGCAAAATTTTGAATATAAAAACGCAATGGCGCGTTTAGAAGAAATTCTTTCGAAAATCGACAATTCCGAGATGGAAATTGATGAACTTGCTCTGGAGGTTCAAGAGGCTACGCAACTTTTGCGCAAGTGTCGGCAGATTTTAATCTCGACCGAAAAGAACGTTCAGGAAGCTCTTGCCGAGTTGGACGCTTGATGAATATCCAAAATTTTGATAATTCGGTCCCCGCCATCGAGGTGAATGGGCTTACGGTAAAGTTCCCGATTCGCGGTGGTGTTTTCAGTAAAGTCAAGGATTTTTTTACCGCAGTTGACAATGTTTCGTTTACGCTTCCGCAAGGGAAGATTCTTTCGATTGTGGGGGAGTCGGGCTGTGGAAAGTCAACGCTTGTGAAGTCTTTGGTCGGGCTTGTTCCTATTGCAAGTGGTAATGTTAGTTTATTTGGACTCTCAGTGAGAAATGGCAAGGCCGGAACGGCAAAAGATTCAGTTCGCATTTCGGACTTGGTGCAGATGATTTTCCAGGATCCGTTCAGTAGCTTGAATCCGCGTCAGACCGTGACTGAAATTTTGACCGCTCCCGTGATTGCTCGTGGCGTTTCGTACGATGATGCTTGTAAACGTGCGCGTGAACTTTTGGACCGCGTGTCGCTCCCGGCAGGTGCAATGGACAAGTTCCCGCATGAATTCTCGGGCGGACAGCGTCAGCGCCTTTGCATTGCACGCAGCTTGATGGTGCGTCCGAAGGTTTTGCTTTGTGACGAAGTGACTAGCGCTTTGGATGTTTCGGTGCAGGCGCAAATTTTGCATTTGCTCGATGATTTGCGTAACGAGCTTGGGCTTTCGATTCTCTTTATCAGCCACGATATGCAGGTGGTTCGTGCGTTAAGTGACGAAGTCTTGGTCATGTACTTCGGGCATGCTGTAGAACACGGCCCTGCCGACGAAGTCCTCACGAACCCGCAAAACGACTACACGAAAAAATTGCTGGCTAGTGTTCCGACGATTCATAGGGAATAGCTAGGATACATGCAAAACATCGTTAATAGAAATGGCGGGCAATGCCCGCCTTCTTTGTCATCCTTTTACCTGTCACCCCGGACTTGTTCTCTTTGACCACTTAGCAGTTGACGCCTTTGGCGTCAGCACTTCGGCTCAACCATGCCATGCAAGCATTTTGTCGCGGCATTCGCCTTTTATGCTTTTTAGTGCTTGTGTGGTCATGATCCGCGTATGGGGACGGGGTCGCCTTTTCCTACTTCACGTTCGCAATGTTTGCGAGTGCGTCTTGCATGTACTTGGCGTAGAGCTTCGAAATTGCTTCGGCGGCAGAGTGGGCGTCGCGCTTGCCCATGCTTTCGCGTTCGTCGTAGCGCTTTTCCCACAGCGGAGCGTCTTCGCCGACTTTACGGAACGTGAGTTGCACAGCGAGGTGAGCGTACTGCGAACTGCCTTCGTCTATTTCTTCGATGGCATCGACATTGCCGAGCAGTTCAAAGTCCGGCTTGCCCATCGGCTTTAAATCCACCGACTTGAAATAATTGCTCTTGACCAAGTATTCGCCTGTAACTTGCGTGAGCATTTGTTCCGGGCGTGTTGCCCACAAATCCAAATCGTAGAACATAAAGTCGTACGGAGATTCGCGGTAAACGATATTGCTGCGCTGGTATGCCGGATCAATCGTAAATTTCTTGACGAGAACGCGAGCATCGCTTGCAGCGCCCGAAGTCGAAATCGATTCAGCTGAAATAGTGTAATAGCGGGAAGGTTCTGTGGAACCGCCGAGGCAACCCGAGAGCGTAAATGCGGAAAGGAGGGCGGCTACAGCCAACAAACGATTTGCTTTCATAATCAATACTCCTTCTTAACGACCGTTCTTGCCTTCGGTGCGGATGAGTGCGGACGGGTTGTTCTTTATCTTTTGAGTAAATTCTTCGAGGTTTTCAAGAATCGTGTTGAGTTCTTCCACGGCATTGCCGACCTGGTCTTCGTTCTTGTAAACCATGGCATCGACGCGCTTCGTGAGGCTGTTCATCGATTCTGCGGTCTGCATCAAGTTCTCGTTCAAGCCCTTGGTGTCGATAGCTTCGAGCTTTTCTCTAAGCGTTGTGATGCTTGCGTTTGCATTGGCTGCAATTTTTGCTTCTTCGACTTCTGCAAGAATCTTCTGCAACGAAACCGCAGACTTGCTCATGTCGTTGATCGGCTTGCGAATGTCGGCGGTCAAGTGGCTCAAGTTTTCTGTCGTGACTTCGAGATTCTTGAGTGTGCGAGAAATGCTCTCTGCGTTTTCTGGATTCAGCACACGGACCAGACCATCAATAATGGGATTGACTTTGCCGAACATGTCGCCCATTTGGCCTGTAATCTGGTCAAACATTGAAGCTTCTGCCGGAACGAGCCCGCCTTCGGGAACGTTCGGTTCGCTGAACTTACCGCCAGAAAGAATCACTTGCTTTTCACCAGTGAGGTTCATACCTGCCGTAAGCCCAGCGCGAGTTCCAATTTTAATGGGGGTCCCTTGCGTGACCTTGAATGCGACGACGACCTGGTTCAAGTCCTGCTCGTTAATCGTGATGCTTGTGACGCTACCGACGGAGATGCCGTTCAACTTCACCTTGGCATCGACAAAAAGTCCGTTCACGTCCGTGTCGAAAATTGTGTAATAGTTGTCGAACTGTTCGCTCAAATAACGCTTGAGCACGTAGCCTAAAAACACGCAAATAAGCACTCCACAAAAGAGCATAAATGCGCCAAGTTTTATTCTTTCGGATCGGGTGGTTTCCATTATTTCTCCAACTCAATCAATAAAGTCAAAGTGGTAAAAATCTTCGGCGTTTGTTTCTTTAGGGCATTGCCTGTTAAAGAAGTGCCGGAGAATCGGGTCGTCTGATTCCATACCTTCTTTCAGCGTTGCGTCTTTCAACACGTAGCCGTCTTTGAGGTAAACAAATCGGTCACAGACGATTTTAATGCTTTCAAGTTCGTGGCTCACAATCACCATCGAAACGCCGAGCGTGTCGCGCAGTTCGAGGAGCAGTTCGTCGAGAGAACGGGCGGTTACCGGGTCAAGGCCTGTCGAAGGTTCATCGCAGAACAAAAGTTCCGGTTTGAGCGCAATCGCACGGGCAAGCGCTGCACGCTTCTTCATACCGCCGGAAATTTCACCGGGGAACTTGTGGAACGCGTGGAGCAAATGCACCTTTTCCAAGCGGTCGGCGACAATCGCTTCCATCTGGCTCTTGGGCATGTAAGGCATGCTGCGCTTGAGCGGGAGCATCGCGTTTTCGGCGACGGTCAAGTCTGCAATGAGCGCGCCGCTTTGGAACAAGACGCCTGTTCGCATACGGGTTTCGCTATCGAGCCCTTCCTGGGGGCCAAACGATTTTCCGAAATACGTAATCGTCCCTTCGTCCGACTTGATGAACTTCAGCACGTTGTTGAGTAACGTAGATTTACCGCAACCGGAGCTTCCGAGCACCATGCGGATTTCGCCCTTCTTGACGCCAAACGAAATATCCTTGAGGATTGTTTCGTTGCCGTAGCTCGCTTTCAAATGGTCAACTTTTAGAATTTCGTCCATGCTGACCTCTAATAGAAAATGAAGGCGAAAAGGGTATCAGAAATCACAATCGTACAAATTGCCGCCACAACGCTCGACGTGGTCGCTTTACCGACTGCTTCTGCACCGCCATGGGCGTTCAAACCCTTGTTGCAGGCGATAAGCGTTACAATCCAACCAAATACTAGCGCTTTAATCGTGCTCTTGAGGAACGTCATCGGGTCAATGCCGTCGCGAAGTCCCATCATGTAATTCGAGAACGAAATATCGCAGAAGAAATACGCAATGAGGAATCCGGCAAAACTTCCGACGATGGACGCGCTAAACGAGAGAATTGGTGTCGTGACACTCAATGCAATGAATCGCGGAACCACAAGGTATTGCACCGGCGGAATAGCCATGGACTTCAACGCCTTGACTTCTTCGCAAACGCTCATGTTTGCAATTTCTGCCGCCATAGCGCTACCGGAACGTCCTGCCAAAATAATCGTCGTGAGGAGCGGGCCAATTTCTGCAAAAATAAGGAACCCAAGCCCCGAAGCGAGGTAAGAACCGCCTCCGACCGCATTCAACATCACGGAACTCTGCAAAGCCATCGTAAGGCAAATGAGTCCCACGAACAAGAAGCAAATGCCCATGGCTTCACTACCCGACTTGAACATCTGCTTGGTAATACCGCCAAAGTGGATTTTACCCTTGTCGAACGG
>CAMUYW010000056.1 GCA_947165045.1 uncultured Fibrobacter sp.
AGCTCGGTGTCACAAGTATTTTCGTGACCCATGACCAGGACGAAGCCATCGAAGTTGCCGACGAAATTATCATCATGAACAAAGGCCGCATTGATCAAATCGGAAAGCCGCTTGATGTGTACAGCACACCCAAGACATCTTTTGTTGCGTCATTTTTCGGACAACCCTCAATTTTCAAGGACTACAGCAAGTTCAATAGCTTTGATGAAATCGAAGGTGCAGAACAAGCAATCGTACGTCCTGAATTTGTCAAGGTCACCAAGAAAAACGAATCACAAAAATACGGAAAATCCGCCCAAGAAGGCGTCGTAACCGATGTTGCCTTCCGCGGAAGCGGTATCGAATTGACCGTTTCAGTGAATGGAGAAACGCTTACGGCAAGGCGTAGCTTTGATGAGCCGAGCGTTTCTGTTGGTGAAAAAGTCGATGTATTCGTCTATCGCATTTTCGTAACCGCAGGTGACAACGCCTATTTGCTCGAGAACAAATCGCTCCGAGATCCTATTGTCGTGATTTAATAATTACAGATAAAGTTTTACTATCAATCGTGATAAAAATTAAATATTGGACGAGTACAAAAGCGCGTTCTATATTTGTCCCCACAACTATGGAGAGTCTAAAACATGGCAACAGATTACGCAACACTTAAAAAGGGCGGCTGGATGCGCCAAAAGCAGAAGAACAACTTCTCGCTGCGCGTACGCGTCGTTGGCGGAAACCTCACCGCAACACAACTTGCAAAAATTGCCGAAGTCGCCGAAAAGTATGGCCAAGGCTACGCTCACTTGACATCGAGACAGAGTGTCGAAATCCCGTTCATCAAGCTTGAAAACGTTGACGATGTGAAGAACGCCCTCGCCGAAGGTGGCGTAGAACCGGGCGTTTGCGGCCCCCGCGTGAGAACGATTACGGCTTGCCAAGGCGAAGCGGTTTGCCCGAGCGGCTGTATCGACACTTACGCTATCGCAAAAGAACTGGACGACCGCTACTTCGCTCGTGAACTCCCGCACAAGTTTAAATTCGGCGTGACCGGTTGCCAAAACAACTGCCTCAAAGCCGAAGAAAACGACGTGGGCATCAAGGGCGCAATCAAGGTGAAATGGCTCGAAAGTGCCTGCATCGGCTGTGGCGTTTGTGCCAAGGCTTGCCGCAGAAGCGCCATCCGTATCGAAAACAAAAAGGTCCTCTTTGATGAATCCAAGTGCAACTATTGCGGTCGCTGCTACAAGTCCTGCCCCACAGATGCTTGGGAAGCAACGCATGGCTACATCATTTCGTTCGGCGGTCTTTTCGGCAATTCCATCAACAAGGGCGAAACCATCATCCCGTTCGTAGAAGACAAGCATAAGCTGCTTGAAATTTGCGATGCAGCCATTTCGTTCTTTGCCGAAAATGCAAATCCGGGCGAGCGCTTCAAATTCACCATCGACCGCATTGGTCATGATGTTTTTGCACAAAAAATCAAGGACGCTTACAACAACACCCCTTAAGCGGAAACCGTTTGGAGCCCGTTTGTTCTAGACGGGCTTTTCAACTTCTTTATATAAAATTTTTCTATAAGGCATAAAATTCGCTTTTTATAGACATAAAAACATAATTCCTTAATTTGACTAGGTTCAACCCTATAATTACTATAGGTTTTGACTATAAAACGCCATATAAATTTAGTATTGGACAATTACTAATTCGCGTTCTATATTTGCCTACGAAAATTATAGGATTATGTACGGAGAACTTTGAATGGATTTTAATACCACGTTGTTGCATCATGGCTATGGAAGTGAAAAGAACTCGGGATCGACGCTGACACCTATTTATCAGGTGAGCGCTTTTTCGCAGGAATCGGCCGAAAAGCTTGAAGCCGTATTTAACAACAGAGCGCCAGGCTTTGCATACACGCGTATTGGAAACCCCACAACAGACTCCTTTGAACGCCGCGTTTCGTCACTCGAAAAAGGCATTGGCGCAGTCGCATGCTCTTCGGGCATGGCCGCTGTAACGCTTTCGCTCTTGAACATTTTGCAGGCTGGCGACGAAGTTATCGCAAGCGCGAGACTTTTTGGCGGCACGATCGATTTATTCCACGACTTGGAAGCATTCGGCATCAAGACGCGCTTTGTCACGGAAGTCACTGCAGAAAGCGTCAGGCAGCAGCTGAACGAAAAGACGAAAGCCGTATTCACAGAACTTATCGGTAACCCGAAACTGAACGTTGTCGATTTGCAGAGCGTTGCTGACGTCGCTCACGAAAACAACGTCCCGTTCATAGTCGATAGCACGACAGCAACCCCTTACCTTGTCCGTCCTTTTGATTTTGGAGCCGACATCGTCGTGCATTCCTCTTCGAAGTACATCAACGGTAACGGTAGCGCCATCAGCGGCATTATCGTCGATAGCGGCAAGTTCAAGTGGGATCCGGCTCGCTACAAGGGATTCGAAGAATACAAGCGTTTTGGCAAGTTTGCCTACCTCGCGAAGCTCCGCAACGGCATTTGGCGTAACGTGGGCTGTTGTATCGCCCCATCAACCGCATTCTTAAACTCCCTCGGACTCGAAACGTTGGGACTTCGCATGGAGCGTTTGTGTAGCAACGCATTGGAACTCGCAGAATTCTTGCAGGGTTTCGAAGGCATCAAGGTCAACTACCCCGCTTTGAAAGGAAACCCCTATTACAACCTTGTTCAAAAGCAGTTTGGCGGCAAGGGCGGAGCCATCATTTCCATTGACGCAGGCTCCAAAGAAAGAGCTTTCAAACTTATCAACAGTTTGAAATATGCAACGATTGCCACAAACATCGGTGATTTGCGCACGCTCGTGATTCACCCGGAAAGCACCATCTTTACGCACGGCACCAAGGAACAAAAAGAAAATGCAGGCGTATTTGAAGGTTCCATCCGCATTAGCGTGGGCATCGAAGATATTGCCGACCTCAAGGAAGACTTTGAGCAGGCCATAAAGAACATTTAAACAATTAACGTACGGAGAAAAAAAACAATGGCAGAACAAGAATTCAAAATCGATGATACCGTCGACGTCACTGACGTCAAATGCCCGACCACATTCGTGAAGGCAAAAGTCGCCCTCGAAGAACTCGATGAAGGCCAGATCCTCGCTGTGCGCCTGAACGATGGCGAACCGGTGCAGAACGTGCCGCGCAGCCTCAAGGAAGAAGGCCACGAAATCCTGAAGCTCAACGACAATCAGGATGGAACGTTCACGCTTATCGTGAAGAAGGTCGGGGACTAGTCAAAAGGTGATCCCGGCACTTCGGCAAGCTCAGTGACCTTAGGCCGGGATGACATTGCAAAAAAGGAATTTCACTCAAGGAGCAAATCAAAATGATTATTACCGTAGCTGGAAACAAGAAAGAATTTAATGACGGCATCACCGTTGCAGAATTGATTGTACAAGAGAAGGTGGAAACGCCGCAGTACGTGACGGTTTCGCTTAACGATGAATTTGTCGAAAATGGCAATTTTGAAACAACCGCCCTCAAGGACGGCGACAATGTCGAATTCCTCTACTTCATGGGAGGTGGTCAATAATGGCTTTTACTAACGAACAACTTGAACGCTATTCTCGCCACATCATCTTGAAAGAAGTTGGTGCGAAGGGCCAAAAGAAACTCCTGAACGCAAAGGTGCTCGTCATCGGCGCTGGTGGCCTCGGTGCTCCTGTCGCTATGTACCTCGCCGCTGCAGGTGTTGGCACGATTGGCATTGCCGATGCTGATGTCGTCGACTTGTCCAATTTGCAGCGCCAGATTATCCACGCCACAAAGGATGTGGGTAAGCCCAAGGTGCAGTCCGCCAAAGAAACGATGGAAGCCATGAACCCTGATGTCAAGGTGATTACATACCACACGTTCGTCACCAGCGAAAACATCATGGACCTCATCAAGGATTACGATTTCATCATCGATGGAACCGATAATTTCCCGGCAAAGTTCCTCATCAACGACGCTTGCGTCATGGCGAAAAAGCCGTTCTCTCATGCAGGCATCATCCGCTTCCAGGGACAGCTCATGACGTATGTTCCGGGCCAGGGCCCTTGCTACCGCTGCGTTTTCAAGGAACCCCCTCCGAAAGATGCTGTGCCGACTTGTAAGCAGGCTGGCGTGATTGGCGCTATGGGCGGTGTGATCGGAAGCCTCCAGGCTATGGAAGCCGTCAAGTATATCCTTGGCGTCGGCAACTTGCTCACGGGTTACTTGCTGACTTACAACGCTTTGACGATGGAATTCCGCAAAATCAAGCTCCCGACCAAGACGGACGATTGCGCAATTTGCGGTACCCACCCGACCATCACGCAGTTGATCGACTACGAACAGGCGGTTTGCGACCTCAAGCACTAAGAGCCGTATCCGCTAAAAGGTGATCCCGCCCCGGAAAAACATACGAGGCGAGTGCCGCGCCAAAATGCTTGCATTTTGGCATGATTGAGCCGAAGGGTGTTGCGCTTGCGCAACAAGTCCGGGGTGACAAAAAGGCCGGGATGACATCTAAAAAAGGAATTTCAATGATAACGTTACCAAAAGCTGAATATCAAAAGATATTGGAGCATGCGGAGAAGAACCTGCCTGAAGAAGCTTGCGGGCTGATTGCAGGGCATATCGATGGCGAAAACAAGCACATCGAAAAGGTTTATCTGCTCACCAATATCGACCATTCCAACGAACACTTTTCGCTGGATCCCAAGGAACACCTTGCGGCCATCAAGGACATGCGTCAAAACGGTCTTTCCCCGCTCGGCAACTGGCATTCCCATCCGGAATCGCCGTCGCGCCCCTCGGATGAAGACAAGCGCCTCGCTTTCGATAGCAAGGCCAGTTACTTGATCCTTTCTTTGATGGACCGTGCAAATCCGGTGCTCAATTCCTTCCACATCGAAGGCGTAAACGCCACGAACGAAGGCTTGGTGATAGAGTAATAAAAAAGCGCTTCGCACATAGCGAAAGCGCTCTTTAGAGTCTCCGTACAATGGTGTCCCCGGGATCCTTGTGAAATTCCGATTCCGGGGGCACTTCATGAGGAGAGCCTCAATGGAACCCAAATTTAGTAAAATAGTTTCATCACAAATGGAATCCGCAGCAAAAAAAGCATACCCATGCGAATGCTGCGGCATTTTGGTTGGAAAAAAGTCCAAAAGGGGCGAAATCGAAGTGACCGAAATTCGCGAAGCCTCCAACAAAATTCAAGGCGAACAAGAAACCGCCCATTTCAGCATCGACCCGCTATTTCTTTACAACATCGAACGCGAACTCGAAAGTCGCAGTTTAGAAATCGTTGGTTTTTACCACTCGCACCCAGATTGCAAAGCCATCCTTTCGGATGAAGACATCAAATATATGGTGCCGGGACTCGTTTACACCATTTTGTCCGTAACCGCCCAAGGCGTGATGGACGTGAAAAGCTATACGCGGGATTTGTAGCGAGTTATAAGAAACTGCACAAAAATCAGTTTAGTTATAAAGAAAACCAATAACTCTACATAAAAATTAAGTATTGGACAAACGCATTTTTGCGTTCTATATTTCGGCTTGAAAAATCCTACAAGTCTTGTGGGAAATTTTGTACGGAATAAACGATTTAAACACTTTTAGGGAACCTCTAAAAAAAATAAAGGCAACCAATTGTACGGAGAAAAAAAGTGAAAGTTTATATATCAGCAACACTCAGGAATTTCTTTGGGAAGAACTCCCAAGTAGAAGCCCCTGTCGATACAGTCAGGAAGGCTCTCGCTTACTTAATCAGCACTTACCCGGAAGGCGAAAAAGTTCTTTACGATGAAAACAAAAAGGTTAGGGACTTCATCCAGATTTACGTCAACAACAAGAAATTGACCGTAGAAACCATTTGGGACGCCACCCTTCCGGAAGAAACAGAAATTTTGCTTTTGCCCGCCATCGCTGGTGGCGCACCGACCGACGCCCCTGTCGAAAGCTTGATTTCGGACGAAAGACGCAAGGCCGTTTCGTTTGACGATTCCGAAATCGAACGCTTTGGCAAGCACTTGATGCTCCGCGATATCGGCGTCAAGGGACAAAAGCGCATCAAGGCCGCAAAAGTGGTCGTCGTAGGCGCAGGCGCTCTCGGTTCTCCGGTGATTCAGTACCTTGCTGCGGCAGGCGTTGGCACCATCAAAGTCATCGACTTTGACGAAGTCTCGCTTGAAAATTTGCAGAGCCAAGTCATTCATGGCACACGCGACCTCAAGCGCCCCAAAGTCGCATCCGCCAAAGACAAGGTCAAGAACATCAACAGAAACATCGACTTTATCGCCGAAAAAGAAGAGCTCAAGGCATCTAACATTTGGGAAGAAATCGAAGGTTACGATTTGGTCGTCGACTGCACGGACAATTACAAGGCACGTTACTTGATCAATGACGCTTGCGCATTGCATGGCGTTCCGGTCGTATTCGGCGCGATTTACCAGTTCGAAGGTCAAGTCGGCGTTTTCAATTTGGATGGCGGCCCCTGCTACCGTTGCCAATACCCGTCACCTCCCCCGTCCGGACTCATCCCCTCCTGCGCCGAAGGCGGTGCCATCAGCCCGCTCCCGGGCATTGTGGGCAGCATCCAGGCCAACGAAGCGCTCAAGCTGATTTTGGGTATCGGCGAACACCTGAACGGAAAGCTTTTGCACATCGACAGCTTGAATTTGACCTCCAGAATCCTCAAGGTCGAACGAAATTGCAACTGCCCGATTTGCGGCAACAACCCGACGATTACAGATGTCGAAGAAATTGACTACGAAGATCTTTGCGGATTGAAGGCAAAGGACGAAGTCCCTGTAGAAGGCTTCTCTCCGGAAGAACTCGCCAAGAAGATCGACAATGGCGACCCGATGACAATCATCGACGTGCGTGAGCCGCATGAACGCGCGATTCTCCGCTTCCCGAACGCCATCGTCATCCCGATCGGACAGCTCGTCCGTAGAATCAAGGAACTCGACCCGAACAAGGATACCGTCTTTGTCTGCAAGCAAGGCAAGCGTAGCGAGCTCGCCATCAATACCTTGCGCGAAGCGGGTTACACGGGTCCGCTTTACAACCTGAAAGGCGGCATTGACGCCATGAAAGACATCATGTTTACTCACGAAGGTGCATGGCTATAACACAGGGATTAGAATAAACAAAAGCTATGTCAAAAAAATTTTTCGACAAAGGCATATTTTCGCAACAACAAAATAAGAATGATGAAATTAAAATTTATTACATTTTCCTACTAGGAAAGTAGTTAATCTTATTACAATCCATCCAATTGCCACAAACATAAAGAGAGGTACTCACAATGGCAAATGAATCAGAAAAGAATGTCGGCATCAACGCCCTTGGCGCAAAGGCTGCCTATAACCTTGCTAACGTCACCAAGACCAAGCCGCAATTTGCGTCTCTCACTCCGAAGTGGCTCACCAAGTTCCTTGAATTCAAGGGTCTGGAAACAGGTCTTTTCCGCATCAATAAGGTTGTAGAAGGTCAGACCCCGCTCGACGTTCTCTGCAGCTCCACCAAGAAGTCCGATATCATCCCGGAAGGCTACGTTGAATACGAAACCGAACCGCGTGAAATCAAGTTGAGCTCTATCTCCACGATCATCAACGTCAACACCGCTATCGAAGACGTTTACAGCTCCCCGTATGATCAGGTTCAGGAACAGCTCGGTCTCGCTATCGAATCACTCCGCGAACGTCAGGAAAGCCAGCTCATCAACAACGATGACTACGGTCTCTTGAAGAACATCGCTGATTCCCAGCGCATCCAGCCGATCCGTGCCGATGGCCGCCCGACTCCGGACGACCTCGACGAACTCATCACGAAGGTTTGGAAGGAACCGTCCTTCTTCCTCGCCCATCCGCGTGCAATTGCAGCATTCGAACGCGAATGCACCCGCCGTGGCGTGCCGCCTGTCGTCGTAGACATCGCTGGTGGCAAGTTCCTCACCTGGCGCGGCATTCCTCTCATCCCGACCAACAAGCTCCTTGTTGACGGCGTGAAGGAACCGAAGTCCAAGGGTGGCAAGACCAACATCTTGCTCGTCCGTACTGGCGAAGCAAAGCGTGGCGTTATCGGCCTCTTCCAGGCTGGTCTCAAGAACGAACACTCTCGCGGTCTCTCCGTGCGTTTCCGCGGTATCGACAACAAGGGTGTCGCTTCTTACCTCCTTTCTCTCTACTGCTCTGCAGCAATCCTTTCCGACGACGCAATCGCAGTCCTTGAAGACGTAGAGGTTGGCGAATACTATGACTACGAATAATCCAGAAACCAGATCGCTGGAAGAACTCGCCGGAGTTCCCAATGCGGCTGAACTGGAGCAATTGGCAAACGCGTATTTCCCTGACTTGACGGATAGCGCTTATGCAGCCCCCGCAGCTCCCGAAGCACAGAATGCTTCTGCAGCACAGGGCGTAAGTGCCGCCCAGGGAGCCGCTGCCATCAACCAATCTCCAGCCTTTGACTGGGAACATCCGTTTGCGACCTACGGCGATCAGCCGGTGACCCCGGCACCGTTTGCTTACGGCGGAAACGCTACAGACACATGGCTCAACACTGTTGAAGCCCCTGCAGCACCTGAAGCGCAGTTTTTGCCGCAGCAGGGCGATGTTTCTGTAACGCAAGCCCCGGCTAACGGATACTCTCCGAAAGTCGTTTCCAAGACTCAGGCCGCTCAGCAAGACCGCAAGGTGGACGCTCCGACTTCGCTCGGTGGCGATTCCGCTAAGGGCAACTCTGCAAATTCTGGAGCAAATTCCAGAAACGAATCGATCCGCATCGGTTCCAAGACGCTTGCCCAGATCCGTGCCGACTTCCCGATTCTTTCGAAGCAGATCAACGGTCATCCGCTGGTTTGGCTCGATAACGGTGCAACGACGCAGAGACCGCAGCAGGTCATTGACCGCCTCAAGTACTACTACGAAAACGAAAACTCGAACGTTCACCGTGGTGCGCACACGCTTGCCGCCGCTTCGACGGATGCTTACGAGAACGCCCGCGGCATTGTCCGTGACTTTATCGGCGCTCCGTCCGCACAGGAAATCGTTTTCGTCCGCGGTACGACCGAAGCCATTAACTTGGTTGCTAACGCCTACGTGAAGCCCACGCTCCAGCCGGGTGACGAAATCATCGTCTCCATCTTGGAACACCACGCCAATATCGTTCCTTGGCAGCTCATTGCCGAAGAAACGGGTGCCGTGATCAAGGTGATTCCGTGCGATTCCACGGGTCAGCTCAAGCTCCACGACTACGAAGCTCTCTTTACGAAGAGAACCAAGTTTGTCTCCGTCACTCACGTTTCGAACGTTCTCGGTACAGTCACCCCGATCGAGGAATTGATCGCCATCGCTCATAGACACGGCGTGAGAATCCTCATTGACGGTGCACAGTCTATCGCGCACATTCCGGTAAACGTTTCCGCCCTCGATGCAGACTTTTTCGTGTTCTCTGGACACAAGGTGTTTGCCCCGACTGGTATCGGTGTCGTTTATGGCAAGAAGGAATTGCTCGAAGCCGCCCGCCCGTACCACGGCGGTGGCAACATGATTGCCGACGTGACCTTCGAACGCACCATCTACAACGGAATTCCGAACAAGTTCGAAGCCGGTACCGGAAGCATCGCCGACGCTGTTGGCCTTGGCGAAGCCCTCAAGTACCTCTCCAACATCGGAATGCCCTGCGTATTCAGATGGGAACATGAATTGTTGCAGTATGGCCTCAAGGAACTGAAGACCGTCAAGGGAATCCACCTTGTGGGAACCGCACTCAACAAGGCATCTGCGCTTGCCTTCAAGCTCGACGGATACTCCGACGAAGAAGTGGGCAAGAGACTCGACGCCTACGGCATCGCCGTCCGCACCGGGCATCACTGCGCACAACCTGTCTTACGCCATTTCGGATACGAAAGTACCGTGCGACCCACTCTCGCACTTTACAACTCTCCCGATGACATCGACGCACTCGTAAGAGCGCTGAAGACGTTCGCGTAAGAGCATGCGTCCTACGGACGCTATGAGCAATGAGGTCGCACTAACGTGCTTTGAGTTTTGAGCAAAAGAACTCACGGCTCAGAGGATGCCGCAAGGCATCCGACCTCATACCTCATCACCTTTTCCCCTTACATATCCCACTCCCATGCACGAATTAATCCAAGAATCCGAAGTCGAAAAAGCCGTTCAAATTATCTTTAACGATTACAACGGCGACAAGCATATCGATAACATCGACATCTACAATCGACCCGACCAGGCCGAGATTCAAACGATTTTGCAGAATTTGATTCGAGTCGTTTATCCGGGCCACTTCAGGGATCGTTCGCACAAGATTTATAACCCCAAAAACACCTTTGCGGTTCTTATCGAAGATACCTTCTACCACCTTCACAAGCAGGTGGCGATTGCATTGGATTACTGTAAACTTCGTGGCACAATGACTTCCGACGAACGCAAGATCGAAAGTTATAGAATTTGTAAGGAATTTTTCTCCAAGATTCCGCAAGTCCGTGAATTCTTGGAAACGGATTTGCACGCCGCTTATGACGGCGACCCCGCAGCCGGCTGCCTCGACGAAATTATTCTCGCCTATCCCGGCCTCATGGCAACGACCATCTACCGCATTGCCCATGAACTCTACCTTTTGCATGTTCCGGTTCTCCCGCGACTCATGACCGAATACGCCCATTCCAAAACGGGTATCGACATCCACCCAGGCGCAACCATCGGCAAGTACTTCTTTATCGATCACGGCACCGGCATCGTCATTGGCGAAACCGCTGTCATCGGCAAGAACGTGAAGATTTATCAAGGCGTGACGCTGGGCGCACTCTCGACAAGAGGCGGTCAAAGACTTTCCGGCAAAAAACGCCACCCGACGATTCAGGACAACGTTACCATTTACGCTGGAGCCTCCATTCTCGGCGGCGATACAGTCGTGGGCGAAAACGCTGTTATCGGCGGCAACGCATTCATCACGCGTTCCATTGACGCCAACACCCGCGTGAGCATCAAGAATTTAGAACTCGACTACACCACGACCGATAGCAAAAAGCACAAGACCACAGAAATCACGCAAAGCGACGATTGGTACTACATTATCTAGGGCTCTGAGCGATGAGCTGTGAAGCCGTGCCTTCGGCACTTTGAGTTTTATCAAAAAGCACAAACCCCGCACTCGAACGAGTACGGGGTTTCAATTTAATTTCTGGATTTAATTACCGAACGGTAATGCGTTGCGTTTCATGGCCGACTCGCAAGAGGTAGGTACCCGCACGAGGAACATTTATCGCGCAATCGCTACCCGAAGGCTGAACTTTTGCAATAAGCCTACCCTGTGCATCAAGGAGATAGGCCACTTGCGCGGTACCTTGCACGATAAGGACACGACCTTCGACAGAGACATTCAAGCGCGGAGTAAGAGCAGCAACATTCAACGTCATCGTGCCGGATTCGGAAGAACTGGACTCTGCAGCAACAGATCCGTTTGCAGCAACGACCGTAATGGTTCCGCTCTTGGTCGCATTTGTCGCAGCACCCGTTGTAGTTACCGTGAAATTATATGCGCCCGGAGCAGCCGTCGTAGCAACAGTGCCCGAGATGTAAAAATCACTCCCCTTCATCGCACCAGCAACACCTTCAGGGAGTCCTGTAACCGTAGCCCCTGTGGCTCCTGCAACAGTGAAATAAAATTCTGCGATTGATTCACCCTGCTTTACTTCTTGCTTCGTACTGCCCGAGCCATGCTTCGTAAGAGAAGCTTCACCCGAAACAACGACACTCGAGCTAGATTTTGGAGCGCTGCTAGAGCTAGACTTTACAGAACTGCTGGACACTTCAACAGGCTCAGTGACCTGAGAAGAACTAGATTTCGCAACGCTGGAGCTGGACTTTGCTTCGCTAGAAGATGATGCCGGAGTTACCGTCTGAGAAGAACCCGGATTCGGGAGCGTCGCACCTGCATACAACTTAATAGAATCGCGGAGAGCGTAAGCCTTTGCTTGCGTGCTTACATCGGTCAGGCCCATGGAATAGCTCGGCGTAAATGCCGTCCCTGTTCCTGCCTGTTTCGTTTTCACATTTTCTTCGTAATTGCCAATCATCTGGGCTGCAGTAATGGCCCCATCGCTCGTGTAAAGGTCCAAATCCTTCTTCACGCCGATAAACACGTTCTTTTCGATGCGGATATCGGCCTCGACAGCGGCACGCACACAATGGCTTGCATCCTTACTGTCAAAGAGGTTATTCGCCACATGCACCTTGCCAAAACGCACACGCGGCATACGTTCCTTCACGCCATCCGCCCACCACGTATGATGAATCGTCACATTGAGATGCCCACGGTCAGACGTTTTGGTTTTGCTATTACCAATCAAATTGCTGAACTGATGCCCCGTCGAAGCCGATGTATAGCTGAACTTCGTCCACGAAATCGTCACATAGTCCGAAGCGTTGGTAATATCCAAGTTGCCGTCGTGACCGTCATAAATGTCCACATGGTCAATCCAAACGTTTTTAGATTCATGATTCACCTGGAGGCAATCTTCATCATCGTCATCATGAGCACCAATACCCTTGAACACCAAATTGCGGATAATGACATTCTTCGAACCGCTCAATTTCATGGCGCTACCCGTCGTCGGTTGGGCGATAATCGCGCCCTGGTAGCCGTAAATGGTCACATTGCTACCCACTTCAATCGGGCCCATATAAGTGCCGGGCTTGACATAGATAATCTTATTGCCCGCCTTGGCGTAGCTCTTAAGGTCATTCACATTGTCAACCGTGACTTCGGACTTGCCCTTACCACCTGTAGTGCCGCCGTTCTGTGTTGCAAAACCCGCCATCGGAAAGTCCGGCGAAGTTACCGCAAACGCAGGAACCGCCGCCGTTGCCACAATCACAGTTGCAAAAGCAGATACAGCACGAATCGTCTTAGATAACAAATTTTTCATAAAACATCCCTTTTTCCGTAAATTTAAGTCGCAAAGCGCTCCAAAACACCTAAAAATCAAGTCCTTTTATAAAAAGTGTCCTCTATAGACAACTCTTTTTTGGACAAACCAGCATAATTATCCTATCTTTCGACTAGGAAAAACACGCGGAGATTTTATGAACTATCTGATTGTACCTGGTTTGAATAATTCTGATGAAAAGCATTGGCAGACTTTTTGGGAAAAAAGCTTACCCAATACGCTTCGCGTGCAGCAACACAACTGGGACAATCCGCAAAAAGACGACTGGATTGCAACGCTTGGCGAAACAGTCCAAAAACTGGATCAGGACACGATCATCGTAGCGCACAGTCTTGGCGTCGCCACAACGGTCATGTACCTCACGCAAAATCAGGGAAAAATTCCCGCACACCTCAAGGGAGCCTTCCTTGTTTCTCCGAGCGACGTAGACAATATCGAAGTCATCAAGTCCTTTGCGCCAATGCCGTTAGAAAAATTACCGATCCCCGCTTGCGTTGTCGCTAGTGAAAACGATCCGTTTGTTTCTATGGAGCGTGCTGAATTTTTCGCCTCCGCTTGGGGCGTAAAGTTATTCAACGCCGGCAAACTCGGGCATATCAATTCCGCATCCGACTTGCGCGAATGGGAATTAGGCCGAGCATTCCTCGCCGCATTTGAAGTAAGCCTTCAACAAGGTTAATTTACAACAAAATATCATAAAAATACTAATAAATTAATTCTATAATACACGATATTTATTTAGTATTGGACAAAGCTATAAGTGCGTTCTATATTTTCGGTAAAAAATATAGCCGTATGGAGGCTTTTAAATGTCCAAACAAAAAGCAAAGAACGATATTGGATCTGTAAATGTTTCTGATCCGAGCCAGTGGAATTTTGGAACAAAGTGTTTACAAGCCGGCTGGAAGCCCAAGATTGGCGAGCCGCGCGTCCTCCCGATTTTTCAATCGACCACTTACAAGTACGAAGATGTTGACGAAGTCGAAAGACTTTTTGCACTCAAGCAATCGGGCAACAAATATACCCGCACCGGAAACCCGACCGTCGCTGCATTCGAAAGCAAGATTACAGAACTCGAAGGTGGCGTAGGCGCAGTCGCTACAGCATCAGGGCAATCCGCAGTCCTCTTAGCCATCTCGAATCTCGTCAAAGCAGGCGACCACATTGTCGCAAGCAAGCACATTTACGGCGGCAGCTACACATTGCTCAGTGTACGACTTGCAAAGCTCAACATCGAAACCACATTTATCGATCCTGAAGCCCCAATTACAGAACTCCGCAAAGCATTCCGCCCGAACACCAAAGTTCTTTTCGGCGAAACCATCGGTAATCCGGCCTTGGGCATTCTCGATTTCGAAAAATTCTCGAAGCTCGCCAAAGAATTTGACGTTCCCTTCCTTGTCGATAACACGCTTGCCACGCCATTCCTCGTAAAGCCTTTGCAGCACGGCGCAAACGTCGTTATCCATTCCGCCACAAAATACATCGATGGTCATGCGATTGCTCTTGGCGGTGTCGTAATTGACGGAGGCAATTACAACTGGGAAAACGGAAAATTCCCGGACCTTGTAGAACCCGACGCACAATACGCCAACACCTCTTACACGAAGAAATTTGGCCGCGCCGCTTACATCACAAAAGCAAGAGCGCAATATTTGCGCGACTTCGGAGCCTGTATAAGCCCATTTAACGCCTTCCTTTTGAATCTCGGGCTCGAGACGCTCCATTTGCGAATGCCGCAACACAGCAACAACGCCTTAGCCTTGGCTGAATTCCTTTCCAAGAATCCGGCAGTCAGCTGGGTCAGCTACCCAGGACTCAAATCCAATCCGAATTTCAAGCGCATCCGCAAATACTTTGATTACCAAGGCGGAAGTGGCGTTCTGACGTTCGGCCTCAAGGGCGGCAAGGCAGCCATCCGCTCTTTCGTCAAGGCGTTGAAAGTCGCAGCCCTCGTAGTGCATGTGGGCGATGCCCGCACAAGCGTTCTGCATCCGGCAACGAGCACGCATTCGCAGCTTTCTCCTAAAGACAGGCTTGCCGCAGGAATTCCAGATGACATGATTCGTGTTTCCGTCGGCATCGAAGACCCACGCGATATCATCGCAGACTTCGAACAAGCGATTAACGCAAGCGTTAAAGGCGGTAAGTAATTGAGTATTATCGTCGACGTCGCCAAATACCTTTCCTTGGAAGGGAAACCCAAACACATCAAGGATTACCTTTCCATCATTGTTGCCGATCACGCTTACTTGCCTAAAACAGAAGACATCAAAAGCGACTGGGTTGCTTACATTGCAGCACCCGCCTTCAAGCTCATCCGTGAAAACGCAGGCAAGGACATCGAAGCGTTCGCCTCGATTGGCACCGGTTCCGGCATTGACGTTTTAACCGCCATCGAACTTTTAGGCGCAAGGCGAGTCGGCTTTACGGACTTGCAAAAAAGCGTTGTGGCCACAGCCGCGCAGAATGTCAGAAGCAACGTGAAAGACTTTAAATTCATTGAATTCGAATTCGGCGATGGAGATCTTTTGCAGCCACTCCAGAACGGCAAGCGAAAATTCAACGTCATTTACGAGAACCTCCCCAATGTTCCGCTTGCAAGCAATATCAAAATCGAAGACAACAGAAATAGCGGTCATTATCTCGAAAAAAGAGAAGAGCCAATCCCGCAATTCGTGCATGAACAAATGCTCGACTTGCATTACCTAGCCCTCAAGCAAGCCAAAGAATTTTTGGCAGAAGATGGAGCCGTTTATTCTACGCTCGGAGGCCGCGTTCCGTTAAGCGCCTTCATAAAGCTTGGCGAATTAGCAGGGCTTAAGTCCGAAATTTTCACGTACTCTTGGAAAGTCCAGGCAGAACCTGAAGACGTGATTTCGGGATACGCCGCACAAGAAAAAGCTGGGCTCGGGCCGTTCCACTTTTATCGGGAAAGCGACTTGCAAAAGGCATTCGCCTCCGTTACCGTCAAGGAATCCGGCAGTTGCGCTTTTGAAATCGAAAAGAACCTCGAATCATCAAAACTTACGGCTTCCGAAGCATACAAAGCATTCAAGCAAGGCGAGACCATAGGCCATACAGTCGCCGTTTTAAAATCAAGTACAAGATAAATCATCTATGGAACAAGTCGTTATAAACAATTTAATTGAAGAATCGCAAAACTTTCTTTTTAAGCGAGCCAAGATAGACGACAAAATCGGACTAGAAGCCGCCAAGTTTGCAGTACACGATATACCCAAGCCTTTAGGCAAATTCGAAAAAAGCAAATCTCCCTTGATCCACTGGATCAAAGATGCGGTCAAGCACGGCAACTCTGAAACAAACGACTTTTTAAAAGCCATCGAGCCAGCCCTCCCCTACTTGCCGTGGAAATACAATTACGAACCGCGCTCCGACTTGGTCGGCATCGAAAGTCAACTGGGATGGGGCGAAATTCTTGGCCCAGAAGCACCGTATCGCGACGAGCAATTTTGCTTTGGATTTACGCTCCTGGGGAAAAACACATTTTACCCGTCGCATTCGCACCCCGCCACAGAGCTTTACGTTGTTCTTTCCGGTCACGCCATTTGGACGCTCGACGGACACACCCAAATACGAGGCCCCGGCGAATTCATTTTGCACCCCTCAAACCACATCCATTCCATGCAAACAGAGAACGAGCCGATGCTCGCGCTTTACACCTGGAGCGGGAAAGACGTCAAAACGCTTTCGAAATACGTTTAGTATCAAAATTTGACACAACAGCCATTCCGAATCGCGACTCATTTTTCTAAAATTGGCACACAGAGGAAAATATGAGCGAAGACATTTTGCAAAAAATCGTGCGTATGCGCCGCGAAGACATTCAGCGGTTGGGCTTGAGCTTTGGCGTGGAAATTCCCGAAAAGCGTCGTCGTGGACACGTAGAATTCTTGGGAACTCCGGGCGCCATCCTTGAAGTCAAGAGAGCTTCGCCATCCAAGGGCGATATTGCCCCCGATTTGAACCCGGTGGGACTTGCCACGACGTACGCCGAAGCCCACGCTCAGGCTATTTCGGTGCTCACCGAAGGGAATTTCTTTAAAGGTTCGCTCCGTGACTTGATTGCCGTTGCCGACGCCATGGAAGAACGCGCCCAGAAAGGTTTGCACGCTTGCGCCGTACTCCGCAAAGACTTCCTCTTGTTCGAAGACGAAATCGACATCGCCTACCGTTGCGGTGCCGACGCCGTCCTCTTGATTGCTAGAATTTTAACGGACGAGCAACTGGTCAAGATGGCCAAGCGCGCCCAAAGTTTTGACATGCAGGCATTCGTGGAAGTCCGCGAAACAGACGACTTGCGCAAGCTCAAGCTCGTCACGGAAGCGCTCGGCGACGCAGCCGCCAAGACGATCGTCGCTGGCGTGAATTCGCGTGACCTCGCCACATTCCACACGGATCCGCTCGTTCCGGCATCCATCCGCAACAAGCTCCCGGCTAAAGCAGTTTTTGAATCGGGCATTCACAGTGGCGCCGACGCCGCTTACGCCCGTAGCCTCGGATTTACCGGCATCCTCGTTGGCGAAGCCGTCGCCAAGAATCCGCCACTTGCGAAAGATGTCGTGAGTTCGTTCGAAAGCGGTCGCGAAAACGCCCAAGGCAAATTCTGGAAGGAATTTGCAGAAAGACGAGATGCCAAGCGCGCCGAGATCGTCGAGGCTGCTAATGTGGCGAAAAACGTGCCAATGGTCAAGATTTGCGGCATCACTCGCGAAGAAGATGGTTTACTCGCCGCAGAACTCGGCGCCGACCTGCTCGGATTCGTGTTCAGCAAGACCAAGCGCCTCACGACTGAAGAATTCGTCCGTGGTTTCGCCACCAAGCTTCGCGCACCGCGTCCCTTCCTCGTCGGCGTCATTACCGAAACCGATTCCGTCGAAGGCCAAACCGCAATCAAGCTTGCCCGCGAAGGCGTGCTCGATGCCGTGCAATTCCACGGAATCGCGGCAGAACAGAACAACGAATACGCCCATTATTGCGCGGTCCGCGTCGGTGACGCGGCAGACTTCGACAAGGTCGAAGCCCTCCGTAAAAACGGAGAACCGCGCATATTGCTCGATGCCAAAGTCGAAGGTATCCCCGGCGGTACAGGCAAGCAAATCCCCGAAAGTCTACTCCGCGAAAGAGCTGGCGACATTCCGCTTTGGCTCGCCGGCGGCATCAATCCCGACAACGTTTCTGAACTTGTAAGCAAGTTCTCCCCCGAACTCATCGACGTTTCCAGTGGCATCGAAGACGCCCCCGGCATCAAGAATCACGAGAAAATGCGAGAACTGTTCGCGAAATTGCGCTAACGCAAATATCCACGAATTACAAAAGGCTCCGCTCGTTGAGGCAGGGCTTTTTTTTGCAAAACGAGCCAAAAATGTTAAAATCTTATTACAAAAATATTCACGTAACCTATTGACAGACAACGACTTACAGTGTATATTGATATACGTAAAGGTGAAATCGGTAATCCACTCAGACCGCTTGCGGGAGGGGTTCCCGTAAAACGGAACGGATTTGCTGGTTTCATCAAGTGTTTAGCAAAATGGCTTCCGGAACGTACCGGAAGCCTCTTTTTTACCCTTCAAGGTTCTCATTTACGAGTCTTGCAAATCTTGGCATTTTTTCATCACTGTTTCAAAAAGTTCATCCCTGTTTTGATCCGTCAAAGTCTTATCGTCTTTATCCATGTGGTAATTTTTGGCATAAGACTTATATTCAACTGTGGTTTCGTCCACCCAAGTATATTCATCAACATATTCCCAAGATGAATACTTGTACTTCCAAACATTATCGGTCTTCGAGAAGTTGCATCCCGCAGCAGGGATTCCATCTTTACTCGAGCTGGGCGCATTGCTTTCGGCAGAAGTGCCAGAATCGCTACCACATGCGGTAAAGAGAGCCATTCCAAAAACAAGCGGAAGGCCAAACAGAATTTTTCTCATTTTAAACTCCCTAGATTAATTAAATTGTTTGTATCGTCAAATTACAAAAGTTCTCCAGCAAAAGCAACTTTATTTCAAATTAAATAAA
Source organism: uncultured Fibrobacter sp. (assembly GCA_947165045.1). Classification (GTDB taxonomy): domain Bacteria; phylum Fibrobacterota; class Fibrobacteria; order Fibrobacterales; family Fibrobacteraceae; genus Fibrobacter. Next base: position 19,002 of record CAMUYW010000056.1, read on the forward strand.
ACAAATATTTACACAATTCCGTAAAATAAGAATTAACTTATTTTCGTTGCATGAATAAACAAACTCTTTTCAACAACGTTTTATCCCTTTGTCTCTCAGGCGCTCTTTTCTGCGCATGCGGAGACAGTACTTCTTCTGAGTCCAACAACGAAGGAGAAGAATTCAAGAACACCATCAACGCCCTGGATTGGGGAACAGACACCACGTTTGTTATCGGGCACAAGACTCCCGACGTCGACGCCGTCACTTCGGCTTTGAGCTATGCGGCACTCATGCGAGCCATGGGGCACAACGCCGTTGCAAAAATTGCAGGCCCGATCAACCGCGAGACAGCTTACATCGTCGAAAAATTTGGATTCAAGATTCCTGAAGAAATGAAATCCGTTGAAGCTGGCACGCGACTCATCCTCACCGACCACGCCGAATCCGCACAATCTGTCGAAGGTGTCAAAGAAGCGAAGATTCTCCAGATTATCGACCATCACGTTCCCGGCGATCTCGATGAAAAGGTCACCTCCGACACCTACGTGAACCGTCAAATTATCGGTTCCGCATGCACCATCATTTGGGATCTCTACAAGAAGATCGACGTCAAAATCGATAACGACATGGCCAAGATTCTTTTGGCAGGCATCCTTTCGGATACGCGCAACTTGACCAAAGTCGCCACCTCGGCTCTAGATTCATCGGCATGGAAAAGCCTTACCGAACAGCTCAAGCTCTCCCCCGACAGCGTTGCCAAGCTCTCCCGCGAAATGGACGACGCATCGCACGATTACTACGGCATGACGGACAAGGAAATCTTCCTCTCCGACTACAAGGATTACGAAATAGAAGGTGTCAACATCGGCATTGCAAGCAACGACTGGTACGTGGACTCGACCAAGAAGGACTTCTTTAAGCGTCTCGCGGCCGTGATGCCCGAAATAGCCAAAGAAAAGAAGCGCGATATTCTCTTTGCCAAGGTAGACGGCCACGACCCGAATCTGGATCCGGAAACCGCAGCCGAAACGCCGTTCATCGAATCGGGTTCCTACACCATCATCTACGCGACAGGCGACTACGAAGCCACCGCTAAAGAAATCGCCGAAAGTGCATTCGGAGAAC
>CAMUYW010000057.1 GCA_947165045.1 uncultured Fibrobacter sp.
TACTCAACGTTTCCATCAGCGCCCACATGCCGGACTGCCTCGAAATGCCGTACCGTCCGAACATCATCGGCGCAGCACTCCCGCGCGAAAAGGCCCACACCTACAAGCTCACGGGCAACTCCTGCCTCGCCGGCGACCAGCTCGGCGATTACTCTTTCGACGAGCCGCTCAAAGTCGGCGACCGCATCATCTTCGAAGACATGATCCACTACACCATGGTCAAGACCACGTTCTTCAACGGAGTGCGTCACCCGAGCATCGGCAAGTTCGACGAAAACGGCAAGTTCCATCTGCTGCACAAATTCACGTACGAACAGTTCAAAGAGAAGTTGTAAACATCCTAAGCAAACAATGAAATTCACAAGCGAAGACGAAACATACAACTGGGCATTGCAATTCGCCAAGGAACTGAAGATCGGCGATAAGGTCGCCTTGTACGGAAACCTCGGCGCAGGCAAGACCGTCATCAGCCGCGGCATCTGCAAGGGGCTCGGCTTCGACGGCACGGTCTGCTCCCCGACCTACACCATTCTCCACGAATACCCGAACAACCCGCCCATTTTCCACTTCGACCTCTACCGACTCGAAGGCGGCGCCGACCTCTATGAAGTCGGCATGGATCCGGATTACCTCGAAAGCGGCATCAGCCTTATCGAATGGCCCGAGCGCCTAGAAGGAAACGACGCAGGCATTACCCACGTCGTAAAAATCCAAATTCTCTCCGAAACTGAACGAGAAATTACGCTCGAGAAAAAGTAGTCGCTTCCCAAAAGAACAAGCCCGCACAATGGCGAGCATGACAATTGAATAATTTCGATGTCACCCCGGCTCAATGCCGGGGTCAATTTTTTTTAATTCTTCTTGCGCTTCTTCCTAGCAAGTTTCTTGTTTGCCTTCTCGATAGAATCGGCTACAGCCTTAGCACGAAGTTCAGCAGCAACCTGAGCTAAAGAATCCGCAATAGCCTTTTCCCTTGCAATCGAATCAGCGCGGGCAGCGGCAGCAGCAACACTAGCCTTGATTTCTTCGCTTTCAGCAATCTTATTCCAATCCTTGCGGTCACCCACGCTCAAAAGCATCGGGCCCTTGTATTCTTTCACGATATTGTATGCAGCAACCGTATCACGAGCAGCCATAGCGCCCATTGCATCCGCATACAAATCCTTCTGGTGATTGCGCAAATCTTCAATGGCGCCCAAGCGGTTCTGGCGGAGGATTTCCATAGAATCGCTCACGAAACTCAAGTCCCAAGTTTCGTTATAGCAGGCTTCGGCGTCTGCATACTTCAAAGCATTCGTTTCAGCAGCAACGTACATGGCATCGCATGAAGCAAACACTTCTGCACTTTTCTGCTTGGTAAATTGGTACCAATAGTACCCACCCACAATTAAACCAGCGAGCACAAGCAAGAAAACGCCATCCTGCCAGCCCATAATCGGCGCTTGCGGAAGTTTCGGGCGGCCATTAATGGTTTCACCGGCTTCCAGTTTTTCTTCGGCCTCGTCAAACGGGCTCTTTCCATTCAAAAAACTAAACATAGATTAGTCCTATTTTTTTGAAATTGCGTCAAAGACGCGTGCATATAAATAAATCTGTTTCATCAGGCTTGCAAATCCGTTCGAGCGTGTCGGCGAAAGCCCCACATTCAAACCAATCTGCTGGAAAAAAGTCGGGTCCACCGAAAGGATATCCGCCGGTGTCATATCGTTAAAAATCTGCAAGGCAAGCGCACCGAGACCACGGCTAATCAGCGGATTTGTCGTACCGCCTTCCACGTCCATCTCAAAATGAATTTTTCCATTTTCGAACTTCGGCACAAGATACATCGTCGAGGCGCAGCCCTGAATAATGAACTTTTCGGCCTTAAGCGAAGAATCCATGCCTTTGTGCTCGCGAGCTAAATCCAAGAGGAATTTCCACTTGTCATCAGGGTCGCTAAACGAGGCAAACTTGGCCCGAATTTTTTCTTGACGATCAACAATACTTTCTGACATATTCATCTTAATGCAAAAAAGAACGCATTTTCCAAATTACAGCCGGGCATGACCAAAGCACAGCCCAAAAGATTCTCAACAGAGTCTGTTTTTCACGCGGGAGCTTCGACAAACGCATTGCAGCCTTGTCAAACTGCTCATCCTTAATTTTAGCAAGCCCAGGCTTAGCCCTAGCAATCTGCAAATGAGACTTACCCAAAGAAGCCATCCATCGGTCAAGGACAGAAGCTTCAATGCGAGCACGAGACTCATCATCCGTAGCATTCAGCCATTCATGAACCGCTTCCGCCGTAATCTTTCCACTCAAAAGCGCTTCGACAATACCCGAACGGCTCATTGGATTTACGCAACTAGCCGCATCGCCAGCCTTAAAGAGCCCGCACTTGGCAAGCGGCTTGTTAGACTGCCCACAAGCAATCATGCCACCATAAATAGCCTTAATGCTTGCACCCGGATAATGAGAATCAATGAAATGTTTGAGTTTTTCACGCAAAGGCATATCGGGTTTTGCATTTTTCGAGAGCACAAAACCAATATTCACTTCCTTACCATCACGCGGGAAAATCCAGCCATAACCGCCCGGAAATTCACTCCCGTAGAATAAATCGATATGGTCGCGCTTATGTTCAATGCCTTCAGCAACAGCAAAAATACCCGGTTCCAAATCGGTATCGCCCGATTCAATTCCTTCTAAGCATGAGATTCCACGGGTGAGTCGGCAGCCCGGCCCCGTTGCATCAACAACCGTTTTTGCTGAGATGTCAAAGAATTCTTCGCCCACCTGGACATTCAAATTCCAGCCATTTTCGCTACGCGAAATGCTTTTGACAAGTGCATCAAAACGGCATTCCACACCAACTTCAACGCAAGCATCGGCAATGGCATGGTGGAATTTAGAACGATCGAGCAAACGTCCGCAATCTTTACTGTAAAATTCAGCCTTGTAACCCTTAGGCGAGGTAAAGTAAATACCGGAGATACTCCCGCGCACCCAAGATTCATCAATCGGCCACAATTCGTTCAAACGATGGGTAGATACAGCTTCTGCACAGAAAATAGGCTCCTTCCAAGGTTCCTTTTTGTCCAAAAGAAGGATTCGTCCGCCACAGCCCGTCAATTTTCCCAGCTGGTAAGCCGCCATAAGACCGGCCGGACCTGCACCGCAAATCACCGCATTGTAAGAATTTGAACGAAAACTTGTCATTTCAACGTAAAATTAGTATTTATTTGGTCACTTTTTATTTTTCATTGATAGTTTTGCAATTTTTTTAGTTATTTTAGGGCTATCCGTTATTTGATTTACTTTTTCATAAAGGGAATTTGACTATGAATATGAAGAACGTCTATAAATTTGGTCTCTGCCTCCTTAGTGCTCTTGCGCTCAACGTGTCTGCGCAAGACTTTAGAGGTAAGGACCTGAACACATCCTTCCGCGATAAGAAGATCACCGACTACCAGTTCCAGAAGTCCCGCGCCATCAAGGGCGTTACAGACTTCCAGCGCTGCAACGGTGAATCTCCGAACTTCGAAGAAGCCAACCTCGCTGAAGTTTCTTTCCGTAACGCAGTGATTAGCAAGGCCAACTTCGAAAAGGCAAACCTCAAGGGTGCGACGATTAGCGGTGCAGACATCCGTTCAGCAAGCTTCGAAAGCGCAAACCTCGAAGGCGCAAACCTCTATCGTGCAACTCTTCTCGATAGCAAATTCCCGAAGGCAAACCTCAAGAACGCACGTCTTGATGCTATGAAGGTTTCCGATGAATGCGATTTCAGCAAGGCTGACCTTACGCAGGCATCCGTGATGGACATGGACCTCACCCGTGCTGACTTCAGCAAGGCAAACCTCACCAACACGAACTTCTCTCGTTCCTTGATGGCTAACACGGACCTCCGCAAGACCATCATGGAAAAGACGGACTTCACGGCTTGCAACCTCATCGCTGCAAACTTCAAGGGTGTCACGCTGAACAACGTGAACTTCGCCAAGGCAGGTCTTTCTCAGGCTGAATTCAGCGGTGCAAAATTCAACAACGTGAACCTCCAGGAAGCAGACCTTTCCTTGACCACCTTCAATGACGTGGACCTCTCCAGAACGCAGCTCCAGAAGGCCAAGTTCGCCCAGTCCAAGGTCAAGAACATGAAGTTCAACGGTCAGGACTTGAACGGTGTCATTTTCGATAAGGGCGACGTTTCCAAGAGCTCTTTCGACAAGACCAAGCTCAACAAGTCTTCCTTCTTCGATGCCAGCGTGAGCAAGAACGTGTTCAACTACGCTGAACTCATGAAGGCTGTGTTCGACGGTGCCTACGTCTTCAAGGACATCTTCGACAACGCCGACCTCACCAAGGCAAACTTTGCAAACTCCACCATCGAACGCTCTGCATTCAACAATGCTCAGCTCTCCGGTGCAAACTTCTCTGGAGCAAAGCTCATCAAGGTTACCTTCCTCAATGCTAAGATGGAAGGAGTCAAGATCGACGCAGACACCAAGATGGAAGATGTGGACTTCTCCGGTGCAGACTTGACCGGTGCAAAGATTGAAAAGTTCACTGCCAAGAAAGTGTTCTACAACGAAAGAACCAAGTTCCCGGCCGGCTTCGACCCGCGCGCTTACGGTTTCAAGAGACCGGGCGAAAAATAAGGCCAATTGAATAACGGAAAATTAGGGACGCTCAATCGAGCGCCCTTTTTTATTTCACAGATCCTCGCCTGCGCGAGGATGACGTTCGACGCAAGTCGCGCTAGCAACTACTTTTTATCCATCAGCCAAGTTATCGCTTCGGCGAGCGAATGCACGCGAACCACCTTCATTGAGCCTACGTTTTCGGAGAGTTTGCAACTCGCTGGCACAACGGCTTCTGTCATTCCCAAGCGATGAGCTTCTTTGAGTCGCTGATCCAAGAGGCTTACGCCACGCACCTCGCCCGACAGTCCAAGTTCACCAATTGCAATCGTCTGCCTCGAGAGCGGGATTCCCAAGTGGTTGCTCGCGACGGCCAAAGCAAGCGCCAAATCCGACGAAGCATCATTCACCTTCATCCCACCGGCGATACTCGCAAACACATCCGAAGCACCAATCGTCACGCCACCAAACTTTTCCAAAAGCGCGAGGATAATCGTCAAACGTTTCGGATCAATTCCCGCCGCCACTCGCTGCGGTACGGCAAAGTTCGTCTGGTTCACAAGCGCCTGAGTCTCGAACAAGAGCGCCCGCGAGCCTTCCATCGTGCAGCAAACAGCACTGCCCGGCGTCGGTGGCACGCCCTCTTGCAAAAAGACCTTGCTCGGATTCAACACGGGATTGAGCCCATGGCTCGTCATCTCGAAAACGCCTATTTCATCAGTCGCGCCGAAGCGATTCTTGATCGTTCGCAAAAGCCTGTACTGATGATTTCGATCGCCTTCGAAATACACGACCGTATCGACCATGTGCTCCAAAATTCTCGGACCGGCAATCTGCCCGTCCTTCGTCACATGCCCAATCAAAATCGTAATGCAACCGGAATTTTTCGCAAAGACCATAAGGTCGAGCGTGCATTCGCGCAGCTGAGTCGCGCAGCCGGGAGTCCCGGCCAGGTCGCTCTTATAAACCGTCTGGATAGAATCAATCACGAGCACCTGAGGTTTCACCTCGCGCGCCTGCTCCAAAATCTTTTCGAGATTCGTTTCGCAAAGGAGCATCATGTCGCTCCCCGAAACATTCAACCGCTCGCTGCGGAGTTTCACTTGGCATGCACTTTCTTCACCGCTCACGTATAGCGCCTTTACGCCCGCGGCATTCATCGTAGCAAGCGTCGTGAGCACAAGTGTCGATTTACCAATACCAGGGTCACCGCCAATCAGCACAAGGCTTCCCGGCGCAAAGCCACCACCAAGCACTCGGTCAAATTCCGAATTTGCAGTACTCAAGCGGCGCGTATCTTCCGTCGCCACATCTTTGAGCAAAACCACTTTATGCACAGGGCCACCGAGCCCGCGACCTGCACGCCCAGCATCAGCAACTCTTTCAACTACATGTTCCTTAAGGGAGCTCCACGCTCCGCAAAATGGGCACTTACCGGCCCACTTTGGGGTAGTATTGCCACATTCCGTACAGAGATATTCAATTTCTTTCTTAGATTTGTTTAGTGCTACCATGAGCACTAATATAATAAAAGCAGCATGTCAAAAGGTGACATTTTTCAAATAATGCACAAAAAAGCAGCAAAATTACGGCAAAGTATTACTTCACCATTTTTTTCATGCTCCAGCTACCAATTTTCCGGCCCCCATGCTCTATTTCGCATTCGTGGAAAACCTCATATCCACGCTTGCTGTAAAAAGCAAGGTTTTCCCGTGAATTGGTAAACAGGGCCAACTGCTTGCCACCACGCTCTCGCACGAATTCTTCCATATAAGTTAAAAATTGCGAACCTACGCCCTGCCCCTGCGCAGACGGATCCACTTCGAGCATGCTGAGATACCAGATATCCGCCCCTGATTTCTGAAAATCGTGGCAGGGCTTGCTGGCACCTTCGTCCATAGCCAAGAATCCGTTGATATCGCTCCATTTCGTATTAAGGTACACACGCAAGAAACCATGTACGATGTATTGGAACACGGACGGTTTCTTGAAATCGGGGGCCTCCAATGTTGCACGAGCAACCAGTTTGCCATCACGATGCGCCGCCAATAAAACAGCCTTTCCGTAATTTGCCTTTAGAACGCAGGTCATAAAAATCTGCAGTCCCTTTCGGCTTTTTTCCATATCAGGGAAATAGAGCGTTACGTAATCATAATTTTCGTACGCCCTGGCCATAATTGCACCCGCCTCGTCAAGTTCCTCGCGAGTCTGTAATCCGAATTCAACTTCTTGTGCCATATATTTTCAAGCTTGTGGACGGAGAGTTAGCTTTTTTCTGTTTCAATATTTTCGTTTTGGAGTTTCAAGATAATGTCACCAGAATCCGGATCCATCATCATATTAAATGACGATCGGATTGTAAAATAGACATTTTCGACATCATAGCTTATGTCGAGCGGAGGCACGATACACTTATTCAGATAATCCAAAATCAGTTTTTCACGAGTGTAATCCACCGCTTTTCGAACATTATCATCAATTTTCAACATTAAAGAACTCAAATAATTGTAATGATTTTCGTAAGTATATTTCCCGTCCAATTCTTTTGGAATGTATGAAATGCCATCCATCCGGAGCACAGGAGAATTTTTCGTCAAGTTCCAGAACAAGAACCCCTTATAACCCGGCTCGTAAGACTTCGTATGAGTCACTTCGCCAGATGCCATAAACTCCGCAAACGCCTCCTTTCGCGTAAAGTAGCTTTTCATCGCCATATCATCTTCTGAGACGAAAGCCGAGAATATACTACCATACGGAGTATGCCTGAAAATTTTTCCTACATGATAAATACGTTTGACATTACCCTTAGCCGTTCTGACTCGGTAGGTAATCTGCTTCTGCGATAAGACATCGCTCAAACGTTGCTCTTCAAGTTCGTTAAATACCATGTCAAAATCTTCAGGAAGAATCACTTTTCTGAAATGATCTTTGGAAAGTGCTTTGAATTCTTCAATGTCATCGCATTCGAAAATATCCAGCACTCGAGCATTTGCGTAAAGAATTTCCCCTTTTTGGACATCAAAAACCATCACGCCACCAGGGACATACTCCATATAATTCAACGCCAGCTGGTGAAGCAATTCAGTATTCTTTATGGCGCCATCAATTTTCGCCTTAATCATATCCTTATCTTTAATCGGCGTATGGATATACTGGTATGCGCCCAAGCGGATACTTTCCTTTGCCAGTTCCGTATTATCGGTCATGATAATAAACGGAATCTGGAGTTCGTGCTTATCGCTTCGGAATTTCTGAATAATCTTAAAACCATCTATTTTAGGGAGGTCCGCTTCAAGCAAAACCAGCGAAATGCGGTTTCCGTACTCAAGCAGAATATTCAAAACATCTTCACCATCTTCGGCAAGCAGCAGATTATAATCGTTTCTCAAAACACTTTCTAGGAACGCCCTATTTTGCGAATTGACATCGGCCAACAAAATTGTCTTTGCCTCAACAGGGAGAGCTACTTTCGATTCACTAGAAGAAACATCGAAAGCAGACACATGCGTATCGCGCAGAGTCAAATCGTAGATATGGCAATCATTGATATCGGCAACTAGGCATCCGCTTAAAAAAACGTACGATCCTCGCGCAGCATAAGTCATCTCGCGAGGGCCCTTGTACGCGGCCTTTTCGGCTTCATGCAGTGTATAATAGGCGGGGTCATTAGGATCATTGATCGTATTTTCAACGTCCCTAACATTTTCAAAACCGAGGCTTTTTATCTGTTCTCCAAACTGCTCATTCGTAAACAGGAACTTGAACATTCCTTTTTCATAAGACATAATGGCTTTCGGCGTTTCCACCAAATAATCAATACGTCCCAAGTTCGAATAGACTTCACGTGATTTACGGTCTTCAATACTCATGCCTATGGATTGCATGTGCCTCATGGTATCTTGCCAGGGCTGCGGTTTTCCATAGTAATATCCTTGAACTTTTTCGCAACCAATTCCCTTCAAGAAATCCATCTGTTCCTTGGTTTCGACGCCCTCGGCCAAAGTCTTTAAGCCAAGATTCTTGGCCATACGTACCGTAGAGCGAATAATGGTACGAGATGCATCATTAAAATTCAAAAGGAACGCCATGTCGATTTTCAATTCATCGAACTTGTAATCCTTAAGTGTATTCAAAGAGGAATAGCCACTTCCGAAATCGTCCATCCATACTTCGTAACCGACCAAGCGGAAACGCTGGATTTCACTACGGACATAAGAATCCGAAGCCATGATGCTTTCCGTAATTTCAACACGAATATTGTCACGGTCAATCTTGTATTTTTTTAGCGTTTTTTCGACCACATCAAAAATATCGCAGCCGACAAAATCCATGCGCGACAAATTAAACGATACAGGAACAACAGGATGTCCTTGGTCAAGCTCGGCACGCATTTCCTTACAAACAAGTTCAACAATATGACTATCAAGTTTGTGGATTTGACGTGATTCTTCAAGAGTTCCGATAAATACAGCTGGATTCAAGAAACCATATTTGGGGTCAATCCAACGCGCAAGAGCTTCCATACCGCAAAATGTTTCTGTAATCGTGCGAACTACCGGCTGATAATAAACCTTGATATAGCCATTGGCAATCGCATCATCGATATGATTGACTACATAATTTTGAAGCATCAAGTCTTTGCGCAATTCTTCATCGTAATAGCGGATAAAATTATCGTTATTTTTCTTTTGCTCATGGCATGCGAGTTTTGCTTTTTCACTCGCATCGAGAATGGCATCAAATTCTTCTATTTTGCAAATACCAACATAAAGGTCCATTGAAATCTTTGAAATGGAACTTTTGACACACTTGCGAATATCATTCAGTTTTTCTTCAACATTGCGAATGTCGGCAATAACGGCAAAATGGTCATTCGTAAAACGCCAGATTAAATTATCCGGGAAGTTCTTTTTCAAGCATGCGGCAAAATTGATGAGGAAATCGTTTCCCCTATTGAAACCGTTTGCGCTATTATACAGTTTCATCCCAACGATATCAAAAAAGACAACTGCAGGTTCTCCGCCCTTATTTCTGATATCATCTGCGAAATTTTCGCCGCACATACGGCTATAATCCATATTCGGAAGACCCGTCAAAGAATCAAAATAACGGTCTGCATGGTCGGTGATTCGCAACAGGATTGAATTTTTCCCATGCCAGCGCATCAAAGAAGCGCTCAAAATCAGGTCTTTACCCGTGCGAGGACTCCGGATGATGACTTCTCCTTTTTCAAGGACTTCATCAATAGAAATCACTATTTTTTCGCCAAATCTGAAGAAATATTCTTCAAATGTGATTCCTGAATCAAACGCCTTTACCGGTTTCCAAATTTGTTCCACGGAAGCGCTGACCATATAAACTTCGTGCGTTTTCGCATCGACAATAACAAATGGTTCAACCTTGTCCGTATTTAAAAAATCAATGAGGCTGTTATCAAATTTTTCTCGATTTCCGCTATAAGCGTCCATCGCCGCAGTCACATCATCATAAATAACAACAGCACAGTCCGATCCATCTTCTAGGCGGTGGTGGTAACCGAAAGCGTGAAGAGTATGATATTCATCCTTCCCGTACAATTTCTGGCGATAAACGACGTCATAACGTCCATCCTTCGTTTTGGCAAATTCCTTGGCTTTCGTCGCCACCAAAACGATATCTTCACGGTGGACATTTCTGTACATGTCCGTATCAAGTTTTTTTACTAAATCCTCACGAGTACAACCGGAAGCTTGCCATCGAGCAAGACTATCAGAAACAAAGAGCGTTTTGATACAACCATCGGCAAGTTGATAAACCGCTAACGGAATATCAATTTTCCCAAATTCATCTTGAACCGACATAACCACACGCCTCCATTACATAGAAAATGGAAGCAAAGCTAAAGTCGATAAAAACAATAGCTTTGCCATCCACGTTCCGAACGATCTAATCATTGCTCCACTAAAGGTTTAAGTAACCTCTAGTGTTTAAAATACTTAAAAAACCGCACAATTGCAAGTTTTTCAACATATTTTCGTAATCAAATTAGAACACGTGTGCGATTATGCACTATTTTTGCCGTTTTTTATGCAGAAACGCGTTTTCCAGCCTCAACGGCATCCACAACTTTCATTCCGGTAAAGTCCTGAGCACTGAACCAACGGCCGCTCTTTTTGTCATCGAGGAGTACGCTCACAAGGGCTCCCGGAACAACGCTTTCTGGGGCATTTGGGGCATTCGGGCCGCCCAAATCCGTACGGAGCCACCCCGGGTCCATAACGTTCATCATGACGTCCGTTCCATCGAGTTTGCAAGCAAAATCCTTCACGAACTTCGTAAGAGCGGCCTTTGCGCAGGCGTAACCAGCAAGTTCCGGCTCGTTAGCAATTCCACTTGTGGTCAGCTGCATGCGTCCAAACCCGCGCTTAACCATACCTGGCAAAAAGTGGTAAGCAATTTTAACGGGCGCAAAGAAGTTTACCGCCATCGCCTGGCGAAAATCGTCCATCGTATTCGTCGTATAATCGGCAAAATAGTGGCTCATGAGGCCAGCATTGTTAAAAACGAGGTCCACTTGCACGCCCCAAGCATCAATTTCAGCAAGAGCCGCATCGATTTCAGTTTCGTTTTCGAGATTACAGCCGACCGCCTTGATTTGGACACCATACGGAGCTAGTTCTGCAACCACCTTTTCGGCATGGCTCTTGTCGCGGCCCTGCAAAATGAGATTTGCCCCGAGTTTTGCCATTTCGATAGCGATAAGGCGCCCTACACCACGGCATCCACCGGTTATCAAGCACCATTTTCCTGTCACATCGATCATCCTGACCCCTTTGCGCTAAGCGCGAAAACTAGATTCATCGTTTCAATCGAAAAATAATCAATTTTGCAACACACAATATCAGCCAAACAAAACTATTCCGTACACAGCCGTAAAGTTTTATTTAGTCCATCTGTTATCTTTTATTTATTAAAACAAAAAAATGATAAAATTAATTTATACGTATTTCAAAAATTTATCCAAAGATTCATTTACAAAATCATATTCCACATTACCGCCAATCCCCATATTTATCAAGCAAGAACACATTTCGCAAAGAAAATAAAACCAAAATTATTTATTCCAAATAGGAATAAGAATATAAAAGAAAAAATATCTTCATCATTAAATAAATCATTATAAATTCGACGAACACAAATGACATCTATGGTTATCAAACGTTTAACACATTTTGCAAACTAAAGCATGCACCCGTTTTTCGAACAATTTCGTAAAATATTAGGTAATGAAATACGAGAATGGATTACTACATGAAGCCATCAGGCTCCTCTTAATTTCGGCAAGACAAAAGCGGCGCCACACGCAACAATCCTTGTCTGTTGAATCAGGAATTTCTAGGCAATTCATTTCACAAATGGAATGTGGAAAGCGAATTCCATCAATAGACACTCTTGCTCAGGTTGCTCTTGCACTTAAAACTAGCATTGGTTCTCTTTCCGTAGAACTAGACAGAATCTATTTTCACCTTTCTTGGCAAAAGGAAGCCCCAAAAGAAGACCCATACCTCGACACGCCTGTACAAAACGTTGCCGAAAGCATCAATCCTCGTTTAGAATACATTCGCAAGACGGGAGGTTTAGACAAGCCATAGCCCTTAACAAAAAACTTAAAATTTTCTATCTTTTATGGTAATGGAATGGCATCGCAATATAAAAACTTTGACAACCGACGAGCTCAAAGCTTGGCTTCGGGATGTTGACGAAAAACCTTATCGCGCTGACCAGATTCAAAAATGGCTTTTCTGCCAGCAGGTGCGATCTTATGACGAGATGGTGAACATCTCCCCTGCTCTCCGTGAAAAAATGGCAAAACAGTTCACGCTATGCGGTCTCAAAGAAGACCAGCGTTCTGTTTCTGTCGACGGAACCGTCAAATGGCTTTTTCAGACCGAAGACGGCCACCATATCGAAACCGTGATGATTCCGGCAAACGGTCGCTATTCCGTTTGCGTTTCGACCCAGGTCGGCTGCGCCATGAACTGCGCATTCTGCCGTACCGCCAAGATGGGATTCACGCGTAACCTCGAAGCAGGCGAAATCCTCGAAGAAATCATCAATGTCAACTGGTATTTGAAAGACAACGGCTTCATGAACGAAGACGGCGGAGTCGCCCAGGTGACTAACATCATTTTCATGGGCATGGGCGAACCGCTCAACAACCTTGAAAATGTCCACCGCGTCTGCTGCACGCTGCATAACCAGAAACTTTTTAACATGGGCGCAAAGCGCATGACCGTGAGCACCTCGGGAGTTGTCCCGAAGATCAAAGAGCTCGTGGACCGCAATACGCCCTGCTGCCTCGCCGTGAGCCTCAACAGCACGAATAACGAATACCGTTCGTCCGTGATGCCGGTGAACAAGACGTGGCCTATCGAAAAACTTTTGGAAGCGGTTGACGAATACATCCGCCGCACCGATAATTATGTGACGTTCGAGTTCGTGCTCATCCAGAACATCACCTGCACGCCCAAGGCCGCCAAGGAACTCATCCGCATTTGCGCCCCGCGCCGTGTAAAGGTGAACGCCATTGTGCTTAACGACGGAGACGACCCGACACTTCACGCCCCCACCCCCGAAGAGGTGGAAGACTTTCTCGCCGCCGTGCGAGCTGCTGAAATTCAAATCACGATCCGCAATCCACGCGGTAGGGACATCCTTGCCGCATGTGGACAATTAGCGTACAAAAAGGAAGGTAAAGAATGTTAACGCAAAACCTCCCGGAATTCTGGGACAATCTTTATGCCGAAGGCAAGGACTACTGGAATTTCAAGAAGGCGACTCCGGCCCTGCTTGAATTTTTTAAGCACCCCTCCTGCCCTGCAGAGGGCTCCGTGCTGATTCCAGGCGCCGGCTTCGGCTATGATGCCGAAGCTTGGGCTTTGCGTGGACATGATGTTTTGGCAGTAGACTTTGCCCCGACCGCAGTCGATGAATTGGACCATTTGAGCCGTAAGCACAAGAATTTGCGTTCCCTTGACCTTGACCTGTTCACTCTTTCTCCGAAGGATGCCAAGCGTGGCGGTCAGCAGTTCGACATCATCTATGATTATGGTACGTTCTCGGCAATTCATCCGGGTCGCCGCGACGAATTCTTTGAAGTCTGCTACAAGATGATGAAGGACGACGGCGTATTCATTTGCCTTATGTACCCGCTCATGAACGGCAAAACCATGCAAGGCCCTCCGCACTGCATGAGCGAAGGCGAACTCATGGCTCGTTTGGACGGCGTATTCGACATCGTTGAACGCATCAAGCCCACGAATAGCATTCCGGGCCGCGAAGGCAAGGAAGAATTCTGGCTCATGAAAAAGTGCCTGTAAATTATAAGTTAGTAGAACTTAGTTTTGCTAAGATTCCCGCTTCCAAGCGGGAATCTTTTTTATTCCCCGCGGGCTTGTAAAAAAAGTGCGAAGCACTCCACACTCGCCCCATTTTTTTTTATTTTTGCACCAGTTTTAAATAAGGATTTTTTACTATGGCAAACGATTTATGTCCCTGCGGTTCTGGCAAGCCTTACAGCGAATGCTGCGAACCGATCATTAAGAAGACCGCTCTCGCCCAGTCCCCCGAAGCTTTGATGCGCTCCCGCTACACCGCTTACGCCAAGCACGAAATTGCATGGCTTAAGGACTCCCTCGAAGCCACCCAGCGTGACGACTTTGACGAACCGAGCGTAGAAGCATGGAGCCGTGAATCCGAATGGCTCGGCATCGAAATCAAGCAGACCAAGACCGAAGAAGAAAAGAACATCGGTTGGGTCGAATTTATCGCACGCTTCAAGCAGGGTAACATCACCCGCAACCACCACGAACTTGGTGAATTCCACAAGGTCGGCGGCGCATGGTTCTTCTACGATGGCCGTGCCGTGAAGCAGGAAACAGTCCGTCACGAAGGTCCGGTTGTCGGCCGTAACGACCCGTGCCCGTGCGGTTCTGGCAAGAAGTACAAAAAGTGCTGCGGCGCGAATAAGTAACCTACAACCTAAGACCTAAATCATGTTCAAAGTTTTTGTTGACGGCGAAGCAGGAACGACCGGCCTGCAAATCTACGAACGCTTAGCCAAGCGTAACGATCTCGAAATCCTCAAGATCAATCCGGAACTCCGCAAGGATGTGAACGAACGCCAGAAGATGATCAACGCTTCTGACGTGACGTTCCTCTGCCTCCCGGATGCAGCCTCCATCGAAAGTGCCGCCCTCTGCACAAACCCGAACACGCGCATCATCGACGCTTCTACGGCTCACCGCGTGAACCCGGCTTGGACATATGGTATGCCGGAACTCTCGGCAGCACAGCGCGAAGCGATTTCCAAGAGCAAGCGCATTGCAAACCCCGGCTGCCACGCCTCGGGCTTTATCCTCGGAGTGTACCCGCTCGTTGCAGCAGGAATCCTCCCGAAGAGCGCTAACCTCGCCGCCTACAGCATCACCGGTTACTCCGGCGGCGGCAAGAAGCTCATCGCCGAATACGAAGCCGAAGAAGCCCTCAGCCACAAGGCTGGTGAATCGAAGGCTATCATGGCTCCCGCCCCGTACGCGCTTGCGCTCGCCCACAAGCACCTCCCCGAAATGAAGAAAGTCTGCGGACTTGAAAACGCTCCGTTCTTCAACCCGGTGCTTGGCCCATACTATAAAGGTATGGCCGTAACGGTCGCCATCTTCCCGAACATGCTTACCAAGAAGGTGAGCCCGGAGGACTTGACCGAAATCCTCGCCAAGCATTACGAAGGAAGTCGCTTCGTGAAGGTCATGCCGTACGAAGCTGCTCCGGTGCTGTTCAACGGACGTCTCGACCCGACGGTCTGCAACGACACGAACAACGCCCGCATCCAAGTATTCGGCAACGAAAACATGATGCAGGTGACAACGATTATCGACAACCTCGGCAAGGGTGCCAGCGGTGCTGCAATCCAGAACATGAACATCGCTCTTGGAATTGACGAAGCCACAAGCCTCGTTTAACACAGTCAAACGACATTAAAAACGCCAAAGCTCTATGAGTTTTGGCGTTTTTTGCATTTAGTTGAAAAAAATCTAGTCTATGAATTTCAATAAAATATTTCTACATTTGGCGCATGTTCTTAGACGAAAAATCCATTGAAGTACGCTCAGGCAGAGGCGGCGACGGCATCTGCAGTTTCCATCGTGAAAAGTTTGTTCCGCTCGGCGGTCCCGATGGCGGTGACGGCGGTCGCGGCGGTCATGTCATTTTGCAGGTGAACGAACAATACACCACGCTCCTCGATATGGGTCATACCCGTATTTACAAGGCAAAGAATGGTCAGCCGGGTGGCGCAAAGCGTTGCTCCGGAGCATCAGCCGATGACCTCATCATCAGCGTTCCGCGCGGAACAATCGTCAAGGACGAACAGGGCCATATCCTCACCGACTTGACCGAACCGGGCCAAAAGTGGATTGCCGCACGTGGCGGCAAGGGCGGTATGGGCAACCAGCATTTCGCAACGCCGAAGGTCCAGGCCCCGCGCAAGTGCACTCCGGGCGAAAAGGGCGAAGTCCGCGAACTGTTCCTCGAACTCAAGCTCATGGCAGATGTGGGCCTCGTCGGCTTCCCGAACGCAGGCAAGTCCAGCCTCGTGAACAAGATTTCTAGCGGTCGTCCAAAGGTTGGCGATTACCCGTTTACCACGCTTGAACCGGTGCTCGGCATTGTTCAGGTAAACGGCCATAGCTTTGTGGTCGCCGATATTCCAGGTCTTTTGGAAGGCGCCAGCGAAGGCAAGGGCCTTGGCCACCAGTTCCTCAAGCACATCGAACGTACTCACACGTTGCTCTTCGTGATTGACGGTTTTGCCGAAAACGCCTACGAACAGTTCAAGGTTTTGAAGGACGAGCTCAAGGCGTTCCACCCGAAGCTTGCCGAAAAGAATTTCGTAGTAGCCCTCAACAAGAGCGACCTCGGCATTGAAAACGCCATCAAGGAATTCAAGAAACACCGCCAGAAAGTGGTCATCACGTCGGCAGTGACAGGCGAAGGTTGCCCCGAATTGCAGCAAGCTTTGGACGAAGCAGTGCCCCACGGGCACAAAAAAAGCATCGGTTGGAGCAAAAAAGGCTAACGGGCGCAAAAAAATATTGTAAATTCATTAATATGAAGGCGACTCAGTCCAACATAACTAAGAAGGAACTCGTTGATGAAATCGCTTCCCAGACCGGTTTTACGCAAGTAAAAACCAAGGTTATCGTGGAAGAACTCATCAATGCTATTTCCAATTCCGTTATCGAAGGCAGCAACATCGAGCTGCGTGGATTCGGTCGCTTCAAAAATAAACAGCGCAAGGAACGCCGCACCCGGAACCCCAAGACAGGCGAGCTGGTCAATATCCCCGCCCAAACGCGTCCGGTTTTCGAACCTAGCAAAGATTTAATCGAAAAAATCAATAAGCTTCCATTCGACTTAGAAGAAGAGGCTTTTGTTCCTAAAGATGGCAAAGAAAGAATCTAGTACGCCCGTTATCCAAAACCGCAAAGCAAATCACCTTTACTTTGTGGATGAAACTTTTGAAGTAGGAATCATGCTCATCGGGTCGGAAGTCAAGTCTATCCGCGATGGCAAATGCACACTGGGCGAAGCATGGATCGATATCGACGAGAACAAGGATGAACTTTGGCTTGTCGGCGCCCACATTGACGAATATCTTTTCGCAAACCGATTCAACCACTTTCCGGCTCGCCGCCGCAAGCTCCTCGCCCACAAGCACGAAATTCAAAAAATGCGCAAGGCGAAGGAATTGAAAGGTTGTACCATCATCCCACTGAAATTGTACTTTAAGAACCGTATTGCAAAACTCGAAGTAGGAATATGCCGAGGCAAGGATCAACACGACAAGCGACAGGACATTCTAGTCCGCGACGCCAAGATGGAAATGGCTCGCGCCGCAAAGGCATATCGCTAATTATTGCTTTGCTACTGTTCGCATGTAGCTTAGCCTTTGCCGCAGCAAGGGTCGATGTGGAGTCGATTGCCCGCGAAGTCAAAGGTTCGTTCCGCTGGTTCCCGGTGCAAAAAACTTTTTCGATTGTGTCAGCCAAAGACACGCTCAAGTTTGCCGTGGGCATTCCGTACATGACACGCAATGGTCGTTCGATGGAAATGGCGCAGGCGCCACAACTCGACAACGGACATATCTGGATTGCAGAAGAAGACGCAAAGAAGATTTCTTCTAAGGTCACCGCCGAAACAAAGCCCGCAGCCCCGGTCGTCGTGAAACCGAAAGCGCCAAAGCAAGAAATTGCAGGCACGCGCGAAGTCCGTACGATTGTAATTGACCCCGGCCACGGAGGCAAGGACCCCGGCGCATCGGGCAAGCGCTCGCAAGAAAAAGATATCGTTCTCGCCGTTGCAAAACTCTTGCGCAAGAACCTTGCAGACGAAGGCTTCAACGTAAAGCTCACCCGCAGCAAGGATGTGTTCATTGAACTGCGCCAGCGCGCCATGCTCGCCAACCAGTGGGATGGCGACTTGTTCATCAGCTTGCACTGCAATGCCATTGACGCTAGCGAAGAGCGCAAAAGAATCATCCAAGGTTACCAGTTCTATGTGCTGCGCGCCCCGGAAAGCGAAGAAGACAAGGCCATAGCCCGTCGCGAAAACGCAGTCGCCACACTCTACGGCGAAAAGAATGCCAAGGACGAACTTTCACCGCTGGAATGGTTCAAGCTCGAAGCCCGCCTCGAGCAGTACAAACAAACTAGCTATCTATTCACAGAGAAATTGCTCGACAGCTTTGATGGCGGAAAAATCAAGAAGATGAACACAGGCGTTGGCGGTGCCGGATTTATGGTTCTCGTAGGCGCCATGATGCCAGCAGTGCTCATTGAACTCGGCTTTATCAGCAATGAAGAAGACGAAGCTTACATGATGACCGCCAAGGGTCAAAAAGACCTTGCCGACCGCATTGCAGAAGCAGTCAGTAAGTACAAAGACGCCGTCCACACCTACCGCGAAACGCTCGGACGATAAATCCGTTCTTTTTCAACGCGAACTCCCATCGCCGAGTTATCTTTAGCAGATCGTCCGTTAACAAAATACGGTCTTGCAACAGGTTTTAAACCATTCGACTTACGAACCAATTGAGAAATAATGGAACGAGGTTCCTGACGTTTTGTTTCGGGAAAATTTCCGCTATATAAGGGAATCTTACTAAATGTGGGCGTTCCATCATCTTGAAACACGCATTGATGAACAAAAAACGCCGGAAATCCCGTGAGGTCGCTATAGTAATCATATACAGAATCATACACTGTTATATATTGACACATCGCGTAATACGAGGAGTCCTTCTTAAACACAAAATAATTAGTATCAGGATCCAAGCCTTTTTTCATAGAGAATTCATATGAATCGCGCAAAGATCCTCCATTGTTATGATTCGCTTTTTCAAAGACAGAAGAATCCGTTAAATTCAAAGCCTTGCCAGCATTCAGTTTTTCAGGTTTAACAACTTTCCAGAAATCCTGATCGTATTCATAAAAGCTGTAATCAATTATATCATAACCGCAACCTCCAAACGAGAAGAAGCCACAAACACAGGATTCATAAACTTCCCAAGTGCTGTATTTATCAGAATACCCCTCTACAAGGCTGTCCTTAGAAAAGCCCCACCGAGAATAACCCCAAACAGGGTTTCCCACTTCATGACGGCTTAAATCAACCGTAAAGGACTGTTCCCACTCTTTAGCTTGAGTAGAACCACCCCCTAACACAAAAGTTGCAGCTAACCCGGATAAAACCAAGCGTTTCAAGTTTCTCATACCATTTTCTCCTTTTACTCTTAATATACAATTTATATTCAAAACAATTTCTTTATCAAGAACGCTACAAATAAAACCGTTGACAATCTTTCAAGGGCACAAAAAAAAACCGACTGCTTTTTAGGCAATCGGCTTTTAAAGGTTTTAAAAGAAAACCTATTCAGCGTCCATGTCAGCTTCGTCGATTTCGGCGTTGTGGTAGACTTCCTGAACGTCGTCGTGATCTTCGAACTTGTCGATGAGCTTGAGGAGCTTCACTGCGTCGTCGTGACCGAGCTTGACCGGGTCATTCGGAACGTAGCTGAGTTCTGCACTCATCATTTCGATGTTAGCAGCTTCGAGAGCCTTGGAAACAGCGTCGAAAGCTTCCGGAGAAGTGGAGATTTCATGAACGCCATCTTCGGTGCTCATGTCTTCTGCACCAGCTTCGAGAACGAGGTCCATAATCTGGTCTTCCGGATACTTTTCAGCATCGACGACAATCACGCCCTTGTAGGTGAAAGCCCAAGAAACGGAACCGGATTCGCCCATGGAGCCGTTGTTCTTGTTGAAGATGTTACGGATTTCAGCAACCGTACGGACCTTGTTGTCGGTCATGCACTGCACCATGAT
>CAMUYW010000058.1 GCA_947165045.1 uncultured Fibrobacter sp.
ACATGGCTCTCCGCAAGTTCGCTGTGTCCGACTACACGGACCAGATCAAGCCGGGTCTCATCATGCCGACCGCTCTCGAAGGCAAGTATATCAGTGACGAAGACCTCGCCAAGTATGGTGTCAAGCTCACCATCACCGACGAAAAGGAACGCGTCGAAACTGTGAAGCAGATGCTTTCCGAAGCTGGCTACAAGTCTGTCTGGAATAGCGACGGTACGCTCGACCACATGGAAAATGCCAAGGGCGAAAAGATTCCGACGATGTACATCACTAGCCCGAACGGCTGGACCGACTGGGAAGCAATGGTGACCATCGCTGTTGAAGGTATGCGCAAGGCTGGTATCGATATCCGTGAAGGCTTCGTGGACGGTGGTTCTTACTGGCCGGCTATGGGTCTCGGTAACTTCGACCTCATCATGCACAAGCCTGTTGCTGACGTAACTCCGTCTCTTCCGTGGAGCCGCTTCAACGAAATCATGGCAAGCCGCGACTGGCAGCCGCTTGGCGCTTGGGCCGGCACGAACATCGGCCGTTACAACCAGCCGGGTACCGAAGGTTTCCGTCCGGAAGTGGACAAGCTCCTCTCTGCTATCCCGCTCATGAAGAACGCCGATTCTATTGCAACCGCTTACCGCGAACTCAACAAGATCTTCATGGAAGACCAGCCGTCTATTCCGCTGGTTTACTTGCCGGAACAGTTCTACGAATTCAGCGACCGCGTCTGGACGAACTGGCCGACCGCTGCAAACCCGTACGCTCCCGCTCAGCTTCCGTGGGTGGCTTCGGGCACGAAGACTCTTTGGAACTTGAAGCTTGCTAAATAAAGGATAAAGGACAACAAATGCTTAAACAATATCCTATGCTACGTTATGTCCTGCAGAAGGCGTTCTGGTACTTGCTGACCTTCGTCTGCGCAGTGGCACTCAACTTTGCGTTGCCGCGTCTCGGCGACAACAATCCGGTTGACATCATCATGGGTCAAGCCGGTAAGGGCCTTTCTCCGACTGAAGCTCAGAAGAAAAAGGCTGAACTTCTTGTCTCCTTCGGTATGGCCGAAATTGGAGATGATGGTCAAGTTGTTTACGAATACGAAACTGATGAGAACGGCAAGGTCGTGACTCGTTTGGTTCCGCAGCTCGACGATAACAAACAACCGGTCGTGAACGTCGTGAAACTCTTCGACGATGCCGGCAATCCGGTGATGGTCGAACGCCAGAAGCTCGATGAAGCTGGCAATCCGGTCTTTGTTGAAAAAGCTCCTGCCGCACAGAAGGGCAAGAAGGCCAAGAAAGCAAAGAAAATCAAGGCTAAGAAGGGCAAGAAGGGTGCTAAGGCCGCCGCTGTTGCCGCTGTCGAAAAGATTCCGGTCATGGAAAAGGTTCAGGCTGAACGCATCGATACCGTCATGGTCGAAGAAAAGGTTAAAAAGACTGACCCGAAGCTTGCTTCTGCTGTTTCCCAGTTCTTTAGCTACATCGGCAAGGTGTTCCATGGTGACCTCGGTCTCTCTTATCAGAACAATGAACCGGTGACAAACGTTATCAAGAAGTCCCTCCCGTGGACGCTCGCTATCCAGGCCCCGACGATTCTTCTCGGCTGGATCGTGGGTAACCTTCTTGGTGCTTTCGCTGCTTACAAGCGCGGCATTTTCGACAAGGTATTCTTCCCGTGCGCCATGTTCCTCAACGGTGTGCCGTTCTTCGTGTTCGGTATGCTCTTGGTGGCATTCTTCTCCATCACGCTCGGCTGGTTCCCGGCTATGGGCGCTTACAGCCCGGATATTCCGGAACTCACGTTCAGCTGGTCTTGCTTCAAGAGCGTCAGCTGGTACTACGTGCTCCCGTTCTTCTCTGTGTTCCCGATTCTTCTTTCGGGTCAGGCAACGGGTATGCGTTCCATGTCCATTTATGAACTCGGTACTGATTACATGAAGTATGCAAAGTGGCTCGGTCTCCGTGAAGGTAAGATCATTAGCTACGTGTTCCGCAACGCTATGCTCCCGCAGCTCACTGGTCTTGCCCAGAGCCTCGGTGCCATGGTGGGTGGCGCTCTCATTACCGAAATGATCTTCTCTTATCCGGGTCTCGGTATGGCAATGCTCAATGCCATTCAGAAGAACGACTACGCAACGATCCAGGGTTGCACCTTGATGATTTCTACTTGCGTTCTCGTTGCAAACTTTGCAGTTGACGTTTTGATCGCTGTCTTTGACCCGCGTGTCAAGGCCGGTCTCCAGATGGGAGGTAAGTAATCATGGGTAAGCTTTTAAGAAACCTTCTCAAGTCCCCGATGTTCGTGATTGGCGTGTCCATCTTCGTGCTCACGCTCCTCATCGCCATCTTTGGACCTTTGTTCTATAACGTTGATACTCACGCACGTGACATCGTCGCTGGCCCGTACGCAGGCTCTAGCTCTGCTCACTGGCTCGGTACCGACCACCTTGGCCGTGACTATGTGTCTCTCTTGATTGCCGGTCTCCGCAGCTCTCTCTATGTGGGCTTCGTTGCTGGTATCATTGCAACGACGATTGGTGTGCTTATCGGTTTGTTCGGCGGTTTCCGCGGTGGCTGGGTTGATGAAGTGCTCAACATGCTCACCAACATCTTCATCGTGATTCCGCAGTTCGTGATTCTCGTTCTTATCAGCTCCGCTGTTAAGGATGGCCGTTCCCTCACTTTGATTGGTCTCATCATTGGTCTTACCGCTTGGAGCTGGTCTGCTCGTGCTGTTCGCGCTCAGGCATCTTCTCTCCGTAGCCGCGACCACATTGCCCTTGCCCGCCTCAACGGTGCATCGACTTTGACGATTGTGATCAAGCATGTGCTTCCGTACTTGCTCTCGTACGTGTTCATGGTGTTCATCATGCAGGTGTCTTCCGGTATCCTTTCCGAAGCCTCCATCTCCATGATCGGTCTTGGCCCTGTAGATTCCACCAGCCTCGGTATCATCTTGAACCAGGCTAAGGATAACGGTGCTCTCTCCGACTCCATCTGGATTGCATTCATCCCGGCAACGATCGTCGTTACCCTCACGGTGTTTGCTCTCTACCTGATCAACACTTCCATGGAAGGCGTCTTCAACCCGCGCCTGCGCAAGTAAGAGGTAAAAAATGTCTGAAAATGTTTTTGAAGTTGACCACTTGGGTCTTTATTACCTCGGCCGTTTTGGAGACAAGACTCACGCTGTTACAGACGTGTCCTTCTCCATGAAGCAGGGGGAAATTCTCGGTATCGCCGGTGAATCTGGTTGCGGTAAGTCTACGCTCGTTTCTGGTCTCATGGGCATGTGCATCCCGCCGCTTTACCCGGAATCGGGTGACGTTCGCGTCAAGAACGGCGACAAGATGGAATCTCTCATGAACCGCGACATCGAAGATGTTCGTGCAAACGTCTTGGCCCAGCAGGTTTCCATGATTCCGCAGGGTGCTTTCAACGCACTCAACCCGGTTCGCAAGATTAAGGATATCGCCGCCGACGTGCTCAAGGCTCACGCCAGACCGGGCGAAAAGCAGGACGCTAAGCAGATTTATGATCGCGTTTATGCTCACTTCGACCGTATCGGCATGGATACCAAGCGCGTGCTGAATTCCTTCCCGATCAACCTCACTGCAGGTGAACGCCAGCGTTGCGTGATTGCAATTTCTACGATTCTTCTTCCGAAGATGGTGATTGCTGACGAACCGACTTCTGCTTTGGACGTTTCCACGCAGAAGGAAGTGATCAAGATGATTTTCGACTTGCTCGACAAGGGCATCTTCCAGTCGATGATCTTCATTACCCACGAACTTCCGCTCCTCTACCACGTGGCAGACAATATCGCCATCATGTACGCAGGCGAAATCGTGGAAAAGGGTACTGCAGAACAGGTCGTCAAGGATCCGCGTCATCCGTATACGCAGGCCTTGATGGGTGCTATGCTCAGTACCGAGGCAAGCCAGCGTGGCCGCCATCCGGTGGCTATCGAAGGTGCTCCTCCTAGCCTCAAGAACAAGATTGTGGGCTGCCGCTTCGCTCCGCGTTGCAGCAAGGCATGCCCGGACTGCAAGAAGAATACCCAGAATCTCCGCATTGTCGGCGATCGTGACGTGAGGTGCGATTATGCAAAGTGATAAGCCCATTGTTTTTTCTGCCAAGCGCATCAGCAAGGATTTCGGTGCCGGCAAGAGCTTGAAGACTGCTGTTAAGGACGTTTCCTTTGACATCTACGACGAAGAATTCATCTCCATCGTGGGTGGTTCTGGTTGCGGTAAGTCCGTGCTCGCAAAGATCATGCTCGGCCTCTATCAGCCGACTCGCGGTCAGTTCCTCTATCGCGACAAGCCGATCAAGAACTTGAAGGACCACTGGAACGAAGTCCAGTCCGTTTTCCAGGACCCGTTCGGCTGCTTCAACCAGTTCTTCACCATCCGTAGCCAGCTCGAAGACGCTCTCAACATCCTCAAGGACAAGCCGTCCAAGGAAGAAGTCCGTCGCCGCGTTGACGAAGGTCTCAAGGCAGTGAACGTCGCTCCGGCTGATATCGAAGGCAAGTATCCGTTCGAACTCTCCGGTGGTCAGATGCAGCGTATGCTCTTGGCCCGTATCTTCGCTCTCCGTCCGAAGGTCTTGATTGCTGACGAAGCTACCTCCATGGTGGACGCCTGCGTTCGTGCAAACATCCTCGATTACCTCCGCAAGTTGAAAGACGAGTTGAAGATGACCGTGGTGTTTGTGACCCACGATATCGGTCTTGCAAACTACGTTTCTGACCGTATCTTCATCATGCACGACGGTAAGATCGTGAACCAGGGTACTCCTGCTGAAGTGCTCGACAACACGAACGAACCGCACACGCTTCGCTTGCTCGATGACATCCCGGAAGTCCACAAGACTGAATGGATCAAGAACAGCCATCGTAGCAAGAAATAAGGTCCCTGATCCTATCGAAGGATCCACGGCATTACAAAGAAAAGCCGCAGCACCCGCTGCGGTTTTTCTTGTTGATAAAAAGGATTTAGTTTGTTTATTATAAAATTTGAGTAAGTGAATAAAAATGTTAACTCCATATTATAAATAAATTATTTTAAATTAATTAATTTATATTTAAATTGTATGATTGCTGTCCTATAATTTGTGACAAAATGCCCCGAAATTTTTCTAACATGTTTTTCATGATACAAAATGTATCATGAAAAGTTGCCTCTAATAATTTAGAGGTAACCGAAAATAAAAACATTAGGAGTAATCAAATAGGAGTGTGCCATGAATAAAAAAGTACTGGCAGTAACAGCAATGGCGGTTCTTGTAGGAGGATCCGCTTCTTACGCAAAAACGGTTTCTAAGGACGTAAAGCCCGTAGAAAAGGAATGGGCGGATGAATCCGCTGATTTCCGTATGGACAAGGGCGTTCAGAAATTCGTCGAAGCGCAAAAGAAAAACAAGCTGAAGCGCAGCGTCTCTGTGTCTTCGGACTTGCTTGGCCGCCGTGGTGGCGCCTTCAAGGGCAAAGGTGCATTGAAGTACGAAATCAACGATGCCGATGTCCAGAAAATGAAGGTTGTCATTAGCGATGTCAAGGTGAACGACGCCTCTGTGCAAACCGTAAATGGTCGATATGAATTCAATTCGGATTCGAATCAGAAGACGTATTGGCTGAATGGTTCCAAGGTGAGTGAAACAGAATACCTCGATAAGGCTGACAAGCGCAAGAAAAAGTATGACCGTTCAAGGAATGCATTCAAGGCTCCTCGCACGGCTTACTTGACTGCGGATGAAATCGAAAAGGAACTTTCGAATAGTGCAACGACTTATATTTCTGCACCAAAGAAGGTAAAACCGCAAATTTCATATGGCGTGAACGAATTCTGGGATTACAATAGAATCCTCGTGAAGTCGGGCGTGTCGACTTATGCGCACAACTACGGCGTTCAGGGTCAGGGCGTAGGCGTCCATTACAATGAAGGTGGTTGCGTTCCGAGAAACTACATAAATCCCGGTTATTTCCAGCAACTGGAACTTCCTTGCAATGAATATTCCACCCATGCAATCGGTGTGCTGAGAATCTTGCAGACTACGGCTCCGCAGGCGAAAATGTATGGTTTGCAGGACGTTTATGGCCCGTCTGATCCTGCCAATTACAATACGCCGATTCTAGTGGGCTCGAATTCTTGGGATTACGTTATTGAAAATGATCCTGGCGATTACACGGATGGTGATGCAACGATGGACAACTATATCTATGAAAATGGGGTAGTTGAATTTGTTGCTGCAGGTAACGAAGGTAGGAAAAATTTCGTGGGTTCCCCGAGCAGGGCTCTCAATGCAATTTCTGTCGGTGCAATTTCTCCGGCCGACAACAAGTACGTGGATTATTCTTCTTCCAAGAATGGCCGTACTTTTACCGACAAGCCTGAAGTTGCTAATTACACGAACTTCATTTTCCCGGATCCTTCGTTTACGGCAAAACCGGGTGATACTTATAACGGATATTTCAACGGAACGAGTGCGGCCACTCCGTTTATGGCGGGCATGACTGCAAACTTGCTCTCGAATCATCCGTTCTTGTGGTGGCATCCTGAACTTGTCAAAGCTGTCTTGATTGCTGGTAGCAATCCTGTGCAGAATCCGGAATATGATATCGATGGCGTTGATGAATTTGAGGCCGGCATTCCGAACTATGCAAACTTTGCACAGGGCAAGGATAACCGCTGGTATTTCTGGGCGGGCAATAACGACTCCAACTTCGATTCGGATAAAGAAATCAAAATCACGGAAGAAAATATCCAGCAGGGCAAGCACTACCGCATCGCCATTTCTTGGTTGACTTCTGGTGAATTTGCTATGGAATATCGCAGAATTGCTCAGGACCTCGACTTGAGCGTGTGGCAGAATGGCCAAAAGATTGCATCTTCTGCATCTGCGTACAACCCGTTCGAACTTGTCGATTTCGTAGCTCCGACTTCTGATCCGTTGACGATTAAGATCAAGCGCTACTACAATCTTTCTGACAAGGAAAAGGTTGCACTTGGTTACGCATTTACCCGCGTGAACTAATTTAGCTCAATAAGCTGTTTGTGAAAATGCAAGAAGCTCGGCGGAAACGCCGGGCTTTTATATATATTACATGTATGAGTGTTTCTTTTATCAATTTAAGGGGTGCCGCGCAATCTGCACATTTCCCGCATTTTTCGCGTGCTGCGCGTTTTACGTTTGTCACATTCGCATTGGCGTTTTTGCAATCGCCTGCTTTTGCGGCGGGTCTTGTGAAGCAGGATATCGATACAACCGATGCCATGCAAACTCTCGCGAATTACGACCGTGGTTTTTACACGCCGCAAGTTTTGCACCTCAAGCCTTCGGGCGGTAAACCGATTGAAAAACCTTACAGTAAGCTATTGCATTTGCGTGCCGAAATTTCGGAATTCAGCAGCCGTGCATGGCTCGGGATTGACACGACTGGCGGCAAAAAAGATACGACTTGGGGCAAGAGCCAAGACCTCACGGAAGATGCTCTGAATGTATTGCAGACGACTTTTGACAACATCCGCAAAAACAATGGCTTTGTCGTTGTGCGTATCTGTTATGATCCGTGGTATAATGGCCGCAGCAACGTGACACCGGAACACGAATGGGTATTAAAGCATGTGAAACAGCTCGCTCCCGTGCTTTCGAAAAATACCGACGTAATTCTAGCTCTCGAAATGGGCATGCATGGCGCCTATGGCGAAATGCACTCTGATACAAGCATCACTTACGACCGCGTTGCCGAGGCTACAAACTTGATGCTTCGCAACACGCCTCCCGAACTCAAGATTCTTACACGTACGGGCAATTATTCGGCAAAGGTTCTTGGATTCGATAATTGGGGCGTGGATTTTCATATCGATGGTGAAAAGTTCGCTGAAATCGCGAAGGCAAAAGGCGATACGATGTACCGCGTGGGAATGTTTAACGACGGCTATCTCGGAACGCAATACGATTACGGCACGTGGGGCGCTGATTGCAAAACGTCTATCTGTCGCGAAGAGGGCGTTGCTTGGCTCGAAAAGTACAGCATTAACACGCCTTACGGCGGTGAAGCGCTTACAACGGCGAATGGCTACCAAGTCATCAATACGCCAGAATTCCTTGCTTACGAAGGCTTCCGCACGCATACGAGCTACCTGAATATCCAGTGGAACAATAATCTAATCGATAGCTGGAAAAAGTCGCATTTTAAGGGAAAAGATTTTGAATACGACGGCACGAAAATCGATTCCCTGACAGGCTTCAAGTACATCAATGACCACTTGGGCTACCGCTATGTGCTGCGTGAATCGTGGGTGAGCGATACCGTGGGCGCCGATGGAATCTTCCGCGCAAAGCTCCGCGTCCAGAATGTTGGTTTTGGTAACTTGACACGAAACGTTCCTGCACGATTAGTCTTTGTTGACAATCTTGAAGAGAATGGGACTGATGTTTGCCCAAGTGCATACATGGTGAATTTGCCCAATCTTGATTTTCGTCAAATCCATGGGCGAACAATTTCTGTCGCTGGTGGCGATACTGTAATGACTTTTGATGGTAATAATGAAATTGAAATTGACGCAAAAATAGATGATGGTGTTCCTTTTGTAATTGAAAAATTCCACGTATTTTTGAAGTTGTCTGATATTAAGTTTGCAAATTCTCCACGCAATGATGTTTGTGGGGTACAATTCCCGTCTGTTTACATTGGTGATGTGATTTTGGATGAGAAAAAGCAATCGACTTTACTTCGTGACGCTTCTAGACGAACCCAAAAGCAAAACGCATCTTTCGTTCAGCGAGCCCGCAACAATATTGTGATTCGCAACGGCGACAAGCGCTACCGCATGAACGGCGCTGGCATTCATTAAATTACTAGACGCTTCTAGGCTTAACTGCGGTCCTTATCCAATACGAATGTAACCGGTCGCGCAGTCTAACCTTGCACGTCATTCTGAGTATGCGAAGCTTCCAGCGCATTGCATAAAAAGAAAAACCGCAGCGTATTGCTGCGGCTTTTAAACATTCATGAATCTAAGCGCTATTTGTTCACCCAGCGGATGGAAGCCTTCTGGCTGCCTTGGCGGATGATCAACGTGTAAGAACCGTTAGAGAGGCTCTTGAGGTCAATAGCGTGGTTGCCTGCACTATAGATATCAGACTGCTGCATCACGTTTACACCGAGAGCGTCGTAGACATCGAGCTTTACGAGTCCTGTGTTCTTGGTCGTGAAATTCAGAGTTGTGCCTGCAATGCTTGCCTTGAGACCGTTCATAACCTTGTAGGCAGGCTTGATGGCGCTCGGGTTTGTATAATCGGACCATTCTTGCAAATTGACTGCAGAGCCTGCATCGCCGATGACGACTGTTACAGATTTTTCGAATTCTTCGTAATCGGCGGATTCAGCAACATGTGCGGTGACAACGACGATTGCGTTTTGTGCGCCACCGATGAATTTATCGCCACTCTTGGTCAAGTATGGCGTTGTCGCTTTGCCGTTGAACGTGTAAGTTACTGCGTATGCGTTCCCTAATCCTATTGCATCTGGGAATCCTGCGGTTGTGGATCCGCCGAGAGCGATAACTTGGTCCTTGAATTTGGAATTGAAATTGTAGGAGGCCTTCTTATATTCAATTTCGAAGGTGTCTTGCATGGCTCGGAAACCGGTAATTGCCGGAGCTGTTGCAAGGATGCGTCCTTTACCATATTTAAGGAAGTGCAACATCCAAACTTGTTGATTCTTTTGCGTGTTAGAGCAAGAGGAGTTGGTGCACTTCGCCTTGCTTACGGTTACGACTGTCGGGTCAAGTGCTGTGAGCGTGAATTTGGAACCTTCGTTAGTCTTGTCTTCCATGGAGAGAAGGAAGTCGTTGTTGCCGTCGCCATCAAAGTCCTTTGTTTGGCTTGTTTTGGTGGATAACTTGCAAGAAGAAACTGTGCAGACCATGTTTTCGAGGTTCTGGATGGTTTGGCCGGCAACTTGTTGGACTGTCACGACAGACTGTGAGCCGTCATTACCAGTGAGGATTGCGAAGCCGTAATCGCCAAGGACGATGTCGCTGCCGGAAACAGATGCGACCTTATCGTTGCTGGATGTATAAGTACAACCAGATTTGAGAACTCCAGAAATCTTACCGTCGGTCTGCTTGGCTGTCGTTGCCTTGAAGGAGCAGCTACCGCTTTTGCCCTTTACGAGGGAGTCTACCCAGGAACGTGCGTTCTTGGTGAGATAGCTCTTGATGATGCTACCCGAAGAAGTGTAAGTGGCTGCATCGAGTGCTGCTGCCGTGACAAGGGGCTTGTCGCCTGCGAAGATGGCGGACTTTTCGCTCTTCTGGTCTACAGCGGATGTCTGCTGACGCAAGCTCCAGTTGCAGTTCGGAATCATGTTCTGGTCCATGAACGAAGTCCATTCGTTCGTGGCGCCGGAGCTCGGTTCACCGTCACCGTCGGCGTTGGTAGTACCCCATTCGCTGATGAACACCGGATAACCGGCGCTGAGTGCGCTGGAAACGTTACCGCCGTAGCTACCCTTGGAGTGGCTGGCGGCGTAGAAGTGCAAAACGTAGGCGATGTTCGTGGACTGGATCGGGTCTCTTGCGCCCTGTTCCGGATGCTGAGACCAGTTCGGCGTACCGACAATGACCAAGTTCTGGGTGTTGGCGCGGATGGCCGGGACTACCTGGTTGGCGTAGTTCTTGATGGCACTCCAGTCGCCACCACTGCCGCTGACCGGTTCGTTGTAGATTTCATAAATGATGTTCGGGACATCTTTGTACTTTTTAGAAATCGTTGCGAAAAAATCCTTTGCGAGGGCTGTTTCGAGATGGGCTCTGTGGCTGTGCCAGTCAATGACGATATACACGTCGTTTTCGATAGCAGCCTTGACCATCTTATCGATCATGGACAATTGTCCAGTGGCATTTGCCTTGTAAGAAGAACCTTCGTCAACTTTGTTCTTGGTGCCGCCATTGGAATCGTAGTATTCGATACCCATAGCATAGCGGAACACGTCAATCTTGAGATTGTCTACAGTCCATGCAATGACATCACCGTTGTAGTACGGGTCACCTGTAGCATCGGACCAGAAAAGACTCACGCCGCGAAGCATTACCTGCTGGTTGTTCTTTGCGCCAATAATTTTACTGCCGCTTGTGTGGAGGGCGCCGTAATAAGATACCGGCCCAACTTTCTTGGGGGTTGCTGTTGATGCATCGTCGGCTGCAAAGGCTGAGATTGCCGCGCCTGCCAAGATGCTTGTCAGTAGCTTTGTCAATTTCATGAGTGTTGTTTCCTTTTGTTTTGACAAAAATTATCTTAATAAATCCAAGATAGTAAACATTTTAGGCTAATTTTTTGTTTACTATTGTAACGCATTGCTTGTGGAGCTTTGCGTTTGGGGTACACCGTCACCCTGCTTTGTATTACTATATAATGTAGCTTTCTAGTTGCTAGAATGAAATACCTGTTATCGTAATAAAAAAGTTGCGTTCTATTTATGTGATAAAATACACAAAAGAAATTTGTAAGTAAATTTGTACGTACTCTGGATGCCGCTAAAGTGGTATATTACTTGGGAAAGGGCGGTTTGTGAACGGTAATGTAAATTTTTTTTTCAAACGGCTGTAAGTATGGCATTTTTGAAGAAAAAAAAATATATTGTTGTCCAAATCACCCATTTTGGGTAAAACAGTTAAAAAAAGAGAGAGAATTATGAATAAGAAACTCACAATTGCATCGGCACTTCTCGCTGCCTCTGCTGCATTTGCTTTTGACACATGGCATGGTTCCGATGGCGAACCGCAGGTTCAGACGGGCCTTGACAATGGCTCCAACACCTCTGGTTACTGGTTCAGCTACGGCGACGACGGTGACGGTGGTGACTCCAAGGTCGAATGGCCGGTTCCGCTCGGAAACGACTACTCTGAAACTGCTATGGACCCTGTTGTTATTGAATGCAACGGTATTTGCGGTACTGCAGTTCTCGTTAAGGGCAAGTTGACCTATAACCCGTTCGTTGGTATTGGTTTTAACGTTGCTGGTGAAGGTACCGGCTCTGATGCTGATCCGGCTGATGCTTCTGCTTGGGGTGGTATCTGCATTTCTTATACTTCTGACATTGCTCCGCAGCTCGAACTCGGTCTCGGTGCTGATGTTGACGGAACGATCCAGTACGCAAACCCGTATGCTTCTCTTGCTAAGGCTGCTTCTGCCACTGCAACGAAGGCTATTCCTTGGTCTGGCTTTGCTCAGCCGTCTTGGTACAAGGGCACCACAAAGATTGATGGCCCGACTGCTGCTTCTCAGCTCGTTGCTGTTAAGTTCAAGCTCCAGAACTCTGCTGGTTCTTACAAGTTCAACATCATGGCTGTTGGCCCGTATGATGGTGATTGCGGCAACGTTGCTATCAAGTCTGTTCGCAGCGCTGCTTCTGCTGCCAAGGCAACCCTCTCTGGCCGTACCCTCAGCTTCTCTGGTGTTAAGTCCAACGCTACTGCAGAAGTTATGAACCTCCAGGGTCAGGTTGTTGCTAAGGGTGACGCTTCCAGCTCCATGAACCTCGCTGCTCTCGATGCAGGTGTTTACATGGTCCGCGTTGCTGGCAAGTCCGTCAACTTCTCCAACAAGATCGTGTTGAAGTAATTTAGGATCTGCAAAGATTTAGAGAAGGGTCGCGCAAGCGGCCCTTTTCTTGTTTTAGCTCACAGGAGAAGATTGTTTTTTACTTTTGGTCTTTCCTTAAAAGCTATATTTATATATATTACTTTGGCATTTACCAGCCCCGCTTTTGGGGAATATTTGATGAGAGGCTTTTATGGTTTACAAGAAAATTCTGTTGCCAGCTATTATTGGCTCAGCATTTTTCCTGGGTGCTTGTGGCGATGATGCTACGGTTGCTCCTGTAAATAATCCGAATCCGAGCTCTGCGATTATCTATCCGACGCTAAGCTCTTCTTCTATTTATATTCCGACGTCTTCTACGCCGGCTCCGACTTCTTCTACTCCTGCACCTACATCTTCGACACCGGCTCCTGCTAGTTCTGCAGGTGGCACGGCTTCTTATGCTGCGCTTGCTGCAACGGCAAATCCTGCTTTTGCTATAAATGATTATGCAGTATGGAAGTCTTACCACTTTACTACTGAAGAGCAGGAAATGCTTACATATCCTACTCTTGCAACAGAATTCAATATTGTGTTTACTGCGGGGTATGTGCCGGCTGGTCGTGTTATTTGGTCTAACCAAACTAGTTATTACAAGAACTACTGCTCTGATAATAACACTACTGTCCAGACTATGAAATATCGTGCCTGTACGGTGTCCGAAGGTGTCGGTTACGGTATGCTTTTAGCTTACTTTAATGGCGATGACGATGCTTTCCTCCGTTTGTGGAATTATACAAGAGCTTATAGAGAATATTCTGGCAGAAGACTTATGCCGTGGATTACTCAGTCGTTCTATTGGATTGACGTTGATAATTCCAGCGCAACGGATGCCGATGAAGATATCGCAACTGCTTTGATTCTCATGTACTTCAAAACAGGTAACGCTCTGTATTTGCAAGACGCGTTGAGCTTTATTTCGGCTATTTGGGATTTGGAAGTTAATCCGTCTAATCTCCTCATCTACTCTGGTGATGAAGATGCATGGAAGGGCGATGCTCCGGTTTACAACTTGAGCTATTTCTCTCCGGTGGCTCTTAGGCTCTTTGCTATGGTGGATGCCTCCCACAATTGGACAGGCGTGTTGAATGCGATGTATGCTTACATGCAGAAAGTTCAGGATGCGGGTACGGGCGTGTTCCCGGATTGGAGCGATGATGCTGGCGTAGCTGCTAAACCTTCTAACGGTTCTGCCAACACGACTTATTGGCAGTTCAACAAGGAATCTGTTCGTATTCCGTGGCGTATTGCTTGGGACTACTACTGGTATCAGGATACGCGTGCAGCAACAATCCTTAATAAGTTGAATAGCTTCATTTCTAAAAAAGCTAACGGTGATCCGAATGATATGGCTCTCGCTGTCAACTATTCTTGGAACTTGTCTGTGGGTAAGGATTATACGAGCAATACGGTTATTCCTCCGCAGTGGTACGGTGCATGGTGCGCTACGGGTATTGCTGGCAATCCGACATGGCTCGCTACTTGCACGACGGGCTTGAACGCCAAGTTACCATCGCTCACCACGCAGAGCTACTTCTCGGATATTTTGCTCACAATGTATGCCGGATTGTTGAACGGCTTGTTCGTTCGCCCGGCTGGAATCTAGTCGAAGGATCTACTTAAATCTTTATCAGTCGCCCCGCACGCTGTTGCGGGGTCGACTTTTTTTAATGGAATTTGTATATTCTCTAGCATGAAAAAGAACGCAAATTCTAAGACTGTAAAGACAGCCAAGGCCAAACAACCTGAAATTGAAACTCAAGAAAAAAATGAAGATTCGTTGCTCGTTGTAACGAAAACGGATTCAACAAACGTCCTCGCTGTGCAAGATAGCTTGGGGAATGGCTCGGATGCGCCGGAAATGCCTGTGCTCCCGACTCCGGAACAGCTCGGAATTTCTATTACTGCAGGGGTGCCTGGAACGACGCTTAAGGCTAATGCTGGCGATACTATCGATTTCCCGGTGACGGTTTCGTGGAGTGCGAATGGGAGCGCGATTTTGGTCGTGCCGACAAGTTCTGCAAATGCGAAGGGACTTTTGCAGCTCGGAATGTCGCAGGAATCCAGCCGTTCGGTGAAAGATGGCAAGGAAGTTGCGCAAATTACGTTCAACTACAAAATCTTAGTGCAGGATACGGGAAACTTGAATATCCCGGCGATGCGTTTTGAAATCCCTACGCCTATGGGACAGTCGCTTGATTTGAAGAGCGAATCGGTGCCTCTGCGTGCGGATGCGCCTGTTAGTCCTTTGCCGTTTGTAGTGGGTGCTGTTGTGGCAATTTGTTTGCTTGTTGCAGGATTGTGGCGCGTGAAGCGCCGTGCTGCCGCAAGGGCTTCGGTGGCTGCAAAGAAAGCTTTTGAGAATGCGTTACGCGAAAAGATGATTGTTTTGAAGCAGCGCGTGAATGTGGCCGATAGCCGCGAATGGCTCTTGGAACTTGAAGGAATCTGCAAGGAATATGCGCTTGAAAAGTTCGGAACCGCTGAAGGGACTGCCGCTTCTGTGAATTTGGATGCTCTCGTTGCCGATGATAAACTTGATGGCTGGAAACCGTTGCTCGAAGAATTTGCACACGCCCGCTACGGCGGCGGCAAGCGCGACAGCTTTGAGAATAAGGAAACATGGAAACTCGCCATGACGCTTATGGGCATAAAAGAAGAAGAGTAGATTTTAGTAGGCGGTTGGCAGAACTTAGTAGGTAGAGAAAATATGTCATTCTGGAGCCGAAGGCGATAGGATCCATTGCATTTATTCTGATAAGCGGATAAAATCCTCAGACGAAATGCTCTTGCATTTATCGAAAATAAGTTAATTTTATAGAATGGTTCGTAAGTACTATTCTGTTGTTTTGTGTGCGTTAGCTCTGCTCTTTGCTGGGTGTTCAAACCATCCGCCATCTGCCGCACAGTTTATGAATGTGAAAAAGATTGATGGAATGAATTTTGTTGTAGGCGGGGCGGCTAGAATAGGCGATGTTGACAATCGAGAAGTTTCTTATGGTCCCAAAAATAATACTGCACATGATCGATATTATTCGTATGAAGAGGGTAATTGGAATTTAGATATTGCTTGGTTGAGTACTATATCCTATGTTGTACTAGGGTTTGGTTTTGAAGATTATACGTTTAGAATGTTTTTAGGACCGCGCTTTCAATATTTTGGCATACAGGGCTGGGCCGGGCTTTCTCCTAGTGAACGTAGAAATGAAAAGGATAATCCTATAGTTGTGGGTGGGGTTATGTTGATTGAGCAAATCCCAATAACAGAAAAATTAAAGATGGGGCTTAGTGAGCATATTTCGCGTAATTCATATGGTATGATAAATCATACGGAGTGTTGTTCTATGAATGAAATTTATGCTGAACAATATGCGGAATTTGGTTTCGGCACATACTTGACTTACAAGGATTTCTCCATTGAATTTCGCTACGGTCGTGAAATTGGTGAACCGCGAAATCGCTTTTATTTTATGACGCACTACGCATTTTTTAATTAGCAAGAGCTATAATTTAGTTGTATGATTATTGATGAAAAGAAAATTTATCAACGCATGGCAGGGTTGGACTTGTTCCGCGTGGTGGCTGCCGTTATGGTGCTGCTGTTCCATATCCACATCTATCACGATTGCAGTTTTGGCGCCCTGACGGGCTTTGTTTCAATGGGCGCAATCTTTATGACCGGCTTTTTTATGCTGTCTGGATTTGTGCTGTTCCGCACTTATCAAGAGCAGTCGTTGGTGCAAATGGATTCGCTTAAAAAAATTGAAAATGAATTGCGTGCCATGGGGCAGATTGTTTCCGGTTATTTGGATTTTGCAGAACGCAAGGCGGAACGTCGTGAGCCGATGACGATGGCGGATTGGTCGAAGCATCTGGATATGATTTTGACCGCTGGCGGTGAAAAGTTGCTACGAGGAAACGGTTCTGTTTCTCATGAACAGGCTGTTAATAAGGCTACTGATGAATACCGCAAGTATCAGCAAAAAACGCTTTCGTCTGTGGAACAGGCGTTCTTGGATTCCATAAAGGCGATTGAGAAAAAATCTTTGAAGAAGTAAATGGTATTTTTATGCCGAGTTCGCAAAAATTTAGAGATTATGTGGTGGGGCAGTTCAAGGGTGAGTTGCGTGTGACAACCCGCAAGATGATGGGCGAGTACATTCTTTATGCCGATGGAAAAGTTTTCGGCGGGATTTACGATGACCGATTGTTGGTGAAGCCTGTGCCTGCAGCGCTTGCGATGCTCCCGAATGCGAAAAAGCAGTTGCCTTACGATGGCGCAAAGCCGATGCTCCGCATCACCGACGAACAAATTGCGGATAGCGAATTTCTTGTGAAACTTTTGGACGCGATGCTCCCCGAAGTACCTGCATCAAGGAAAAAATGAATTATATAAAATGTTGCTGTAGGTAGATTGTGAAGATTATTCGAGTGACAAAGGAAAGTGAACGTGCGGGCGCCTATTATGTGCGCATTCAGGCGATGGCACGGCTGTACCATATTACTTTAGATGCAGAAATTGATTCGCATGATGGCGCCGACTGCAATTACATCCTTGCGCTGGATGATATTTACCCTGTGGCGACATGCCGTTGGTTCGGCATAAATGCGGAAACGGCTGAAATTGGTCGCGTAGTTGTTTTGCCGGAATACAGAGGCAAACATCTCGGCCAAGCTGTTGTTGCTGAAGCCGAGAAGTGGATTCGCGAAAAGGGTTTCCGTAAGGTTGCAATTTCGAGCCGCGTGGGTGTTGAAGCTTTTTACCAAAAAATGGGCTACCGCTTTGATGAAAATGGCGACCCGCATCACGATACATTCCAATGCACTTATATGGAAAAAGTGCTTTGGGACGATCCTAAAGGAACGAATTCCTAAAAAACGTATTTTGCGATTAGTTCAATAGCTGCGGCGAATGCGAGTAGCGTTAGTCCGTTTTTCGGGCGGAACTTTTTGCTCAACGGATAAAATGTGTTCGCTATGAATAAGACAGATGAAATTAAGTAGCTTCCTCCGACGATGTAAGCGGGGAAGCCGTAGCCTGTATAGAATAAGCCGTTGTATTTGCCGCCGGCGATAATTTCCAAAGAGAAGAATAAAAAGAATGAGGCTATGCTTAAGGCGATTTTAAAGTGTATTAGCCAATAGCTAGGTACCATGTAACTTTGTAAAGGCTCGTTGTCGTTCCACATGAATTTTCTGCACAAGGGAATAAAACATGAATACCATAAAAAGATCCCGATTGCGGGTGTGTATTTGCATACTCCTAAAAAACGAGCGAAATTAAAGGTTTGGATAAAGAGAGAAGTTTTTCCGCTATGGACTATTCCGTGGCGCTTGCTAAAAAGCAATTCGAAAATAAAAATACCTAGCGTGATGATTATGGTGTAACGGAATTCCTGCAACCCTTCCTTGTCGGGCATGGGCTGTTTCATAGTGCGAATTTTTTCTTGGATTTCTTGTTGAATTTTTTGCTGTTGTTTTTCTTTGCCGGCGTTGATGCGCCTCTCGCGGTCTTCGAGGGCGGCGATGCGTGCTTTGACAATGTTTTGGCGTTCCGGCGTCGGGTCTTTTATGACGGCGTCAAGTTCTTGATAAAGCACGGGAAGGGGCTTGTAGCGAATTTCAGCCTCGTATTTTTTTAGTTCTTTATCGGTAAAAGGTATCATTTGTTGTCAATATAAAAAAAGCTTGACTGTGCGGAATCGGGGCGTTGCGGGGTGTCCCCGCAGTGGGGGTACTGTAAGCCACGGCGATAGCCTGTCCGCTAAGCGAACATTCCGCAGCCGAAGGTGAGGACCTGTGAGCGTGCGGAGCAGGCTGAGTCGGGGCTGAAAGTAGGGGGATTCGTCCCCCCATTTGTTTTTTCTTAAAGATTTTAGTATCTTAAAGCATGAAAAACTTAGAGGTTAAATAAATGGATATTCAGGAACTTTCGGAAAAGATTAAACAGCAGAGTTCTTTTTGCATGAACTTGCTGCATGAAGTTGAAGATACTGTGATTGGTCAGAAGGCAATGGTCGAAAGCATTTTGACGGGCATTTTGGCTGATGGTCACGTGCTTTTGGAAGGCCTGCCGGGCCTTGCTAAGACGACTGCGGTGAAGGCTTTTGCTGATGCCGTGTCGCTCGACTTCAAGCGTATCCAGTTTACTCCTGATTTGCTGCCGGCGGACTTGCTCGGTACGACGATTTATAACGCCCGCGAAGCAAAGTTCGAAACGCGCAAGGGCCCGCTCTTTACGAACCTTGTGCTCGCTGATGAAATCAACCGTGCTCCGTCGAAGGTGCAGAGCGCCTTGCTCGAAGCCATGCAGGAACGCCACATCACGATTGGCGATGAAACATTCAAGCTCGACGAACCGTTCTTGGTGCTTGCCACGCAAAACCCGATTGAACAGGAAGGTACGTATCCGCTGCCGGAAGCTCAGGTGGACCGTTTCCTCTTGAAGGTGAAGGTGAGCTACCCGAACAAGGCCGACGAAATGAAAATTCTCGATGCTGTTTCGGGTGCAGGACTCCGCCAGCCGAAGGCTGTTGCAACGAAGGAAGATATCCTGAAGGCTCGCGAACTCGTGAAGCAGGTTTATGTGGACGAACGCGTGCGCGAATACATCGTGAACCTGGTCTTGGCAACGCGTGATCCGGGTAGCATCAAGCGTAGCGACTTGGTGGGCTTTGTGGAAGTGGGCGCTTCTCCGCGTGCTTCTATCGGTCTTGCCCAGGCTTCGAAGGCTCATGCGTTTATCCAGGGCCGCGCTTATGTGACGCCGGAAGATGTGAAGGCTGTCGCAATGGAAGTGCTCCGCCACCGTGTGATTCTGAGTTACGAAGCCGAAGCAGAAGAAGTCACTGCCGAAACCGTCGTGCAGAAGATTTTGGATTCTGTTGAGGTGCCGTAAAGGCGAGAGTCGTGGACTTTGTTAAAAATGCACCCCGATGGGGGTGCTTTTTTAATG
>CAMUYW010000059.1 GCA_947165045.1 uncultured Fibrobacter sp.
GCGTTCGACGATGTCCGTCTTTTCGGGGTTCGTGCTCGCGAGCGTAATCTTGTCGCGCACGGGGGCAAGTGCGTACTTCATCTTGAGTTCCGGATCCATCGGGATACGGATTTCATTACAGTCAGCCGTTGCAATCCAGCCCTGCGCTTCCAAAATGCGCCACGGGATGTCGAACTTTTTCGGACCGATCAAGCTGAACACTTCAGTTTCCTTATGGTCTTCACGAACGAGCGTTGCCGTAAGGCCGAGACGGCGCGTAGCCTGCATTTCGGTACTTAAGCGGAACACCGGAGCCGGGAGCAAGTGGACTTCATCGTAAATCATGAGGCCCCACTTTTGCTGGCTAAAGAGCGGGAAGTTTGCAAGTTCCTTCTTGACCTCTTCTTCGGTCATTTCTGGTTCCTTGCCTTCCTTATTTTCATCACCCTTCTTGGCGCGCTTGCGCTGCGTTAAAATCTGGTACGTAGCAACCGTGACAGGCCCGATTTCTTTGACTTCGCCGGAGTATTCCTTGACCTGGTCAAGCGTGAGGTTTGTCTTGTCGCAAATTTCGCGAATCCACTGGCGTGAAGACGAAATGTTCGGTGTCAAAATCAATGTTTTAGTTTGTACCAAAGCCATCGTGGCAAGGCCAATCACTGTCTTACCGGAACCGCAGGGGAGAACTATCACGCCGGAACCGCCCTTTTCGCTACCGCTAGCGTAGAATACCTGTGCTGCATCTCTCTGGTAATCGCGGAGCGTGAACGGCTTGCCTGAAACGGTTGTTTCGCGGAGCTGGATGGGGAGCGGGTCGCCAACAGTGTAACCGGCCAAGTCTTCGACTGGGAAACCTGCGTTGGTAAGGACCATCTTCAAGTGGCCGCGACGTTCGGGGTCAACAACAACGTGTGTGTCGTCAATGTATTCGATGATGAACGGTTCCACATCCCTCAACTTGCATATTTCGAGGAACATGATTTTGTCGTCGGATTCCATCATCAAACGGTCGCCTTCCTTCTTTAAACGGAGGAGTCCGTAGCGAGCCATGTAATCTTCGATTTCGGTAACGACAGTCGGCGGCACCGGGTAGCGGCTTTGGCTATCCAAGCGTTCGAGGACTTCGGGTGCGCGGAGTCCCGTTGCGGCTGCGTTCCACAAACTCAAATGAGAAATCTTATAAGTGTGCAAGTGCTCCGGGCTTTTGACGAGCTCTGTAAAAGGGGCGATTGCATCACGTGCGGTGGTATAGTTCGGATTATCGACCTCGACCATGATTTCGAGGTTACTTTGTACAATGATTGCGCCATTCGGATTCATAGAGCGACAAATTTAGTTATTTAGGGCGCGTTTCGCAAGTCGTTCAGTTTTGCCGTTTTTCTTACTTTTAGTATCTCGGCCAAAAGAAAAACTCCCCGGACTTATATCCGAGGAGTCTTTCGAGCCGCCCAGCAGATTTGAACTGCCGACCTGCTGATTACGAATCAGCTGCTCTACCAGCTGAGCTAGAGCGGCGAACGGGGACAAATATAGTAAAACAATGATTTCTTGTCAAGATTTACTGACAACCTTTATTTTTTTTTCTATGATTGGTCTACGAGAAAATTTTTAACATGGAAGCTTAACTATGGCTAACGAATCTAATAATAACCAATCTGAACTTAAAGCATTCTTTATCCAGCACGGTACAAAGATCGCTGTGGCATTCGTCGTCCTCTTTGCCCTTATTGCCGGCATTGTCCAGTATAAGGAAGCTCGCAAGGTTGCCGCTGCTGAACAGAGTGAACTCCTCGGCGTGGGTTTGACTTATCTCTATGCTAACGAAAAGGATAGCGCTCTCGTTGAATTCGAAAACAAGATTGCTGAAGGCAAGCTCGAAGGCCTTGCTCTTGCTAAGGCTGCTCTGCTCGCTGGTAATATCAAGTACGAAAAGAAGGACTATGATGGTGCCGCAATCCTCTTCCAGACCACTCTCGATAACGCTGGTTCCGTTGCTCTCGTGCGTTCTGCTGCCATGCACGGTCTTGCCGCTGTGAAAATGGAAAAGGGCGACTTCTCTGCCGCTGCAAACTTCCTCGAAAAGTACATTGCTGAATACGGCAAGCGCACTGGCGACAAGGAAGACCGCTATCAGAAGGACGAACCGGCTGACGAGGTCCCGATGGTTGCTGACGCCATGTGGAAGCTCACTCTCGTTTACCAGCAGCTCGGTGCAAGCGACAAGGCTAAGGCTACGGCTGAAAAGTTGCTCCATGTCTATGGTGACAACCGCGGCCTCGCTGACAAGGCAAGAAAGTTCCTCGCCGCGATCTAATTAAAATTTAGAGGTGTCATCCTGAGCGAAAGGCGTAGCCTGTAGTCGAAGGATCTAGTGCAATTTTCTAGTAACTTAGAATTCATTGAATTTTAATCTCGCTCCTCGCTGGGGCGAGTTTTTTTTATTATTGTACAACATAATGGAGAAGGATGATGAAAAAATTTTTGTTTTGCGTTATAGCCGTAGTGTCGTTTACGTTTGCTGCTAACGATGAATTATTGGAAAAATTATCGGACGAAGCATTGCAAGATCTCCTTGTTTGTAATCCTCAAGCGGGGATGGTTGATGAAAATTGCAAAAAAAAGAATGCTTTATGGTCTGAGCGTATGGCGAAATTGAGCAAGGAAGATCAGGAAAAGGTTCGAGATCTTACTGCTGCAAAGTTTATGTTGGAAACGGAAAAAGCTAAAAAGAAGGACGAAGAGCGTGTAAAGCTCCGAGAAAAACGTGCAAAAGCGGCAACGCCTACGTCACTTGCAGATTCTAACGATGCTGTGGAAAAATTAGCTGAAGAAATGATTGATTTGCTTGATAAATGTGATAATAAACAGTTGGATGAAAATGAATGCAAAAAACAGAAAAAGTTGTTGTCTGAACGCGAAAAAAAATTGAGTGCGCTAGATCAGAAAAAACTTCAGGATCTCCTGATGCCGAAATTTATAGAAATGGTGAAAAAACGAAAATAGCCTAATTGTGGATTGCGATAGTTGCTTTATAAAAATCAATTTACATCTACGTAAGTCTATATAAGTTATATTGATAGCATACACAACCTAAAAATGGGAGGGTGGGACCATGAAAAATATTTTCTTGGTGCTTTTGGTGTCGATTCCATATTCGCTAATTGCTTGCGGGGATTCCCCGGAGAAGTTTGTGAATGATGTGGTTGAAAGCGGTATCAAGTGCGAAACGCACGAGTATGACACGGCCAAGTGCGATGAACTTGTGGCCGAATTTAAAAAGCGTAACCGCAATTTCAGTGAAGATCAGCAGAATGAAATTCGGAAAAAGGTTGTGGAAAGATTCTATACAGAACTGAAAAAACTGGACGAAAAAAACGTGAAAGTCGGCTCCGCGTTTTAGTTGTTTCGATGGTCGCTTGCTATATGGCGAGTGCCCAGCCGATGGCGAATAACGCGTAATAGGCGAGGATCCAGAAAATGTCTGTGACTGCAGTAGGCGCTCCCCAGCGGAGCGTTTTCTTTTTTGGGATGAATCCGCAAAGGAGACCTGCGATAAAGCCGTACAGGTGCCCGAGAATGTCGGCGTTTTCGCCAAGGCCGAGGAATACGGCGAGCGAGGCGGCGCCGCAGAGCGGCGCGAATCTGCGGAGCAGGCCGTGCGTTTCGCGCGGCATGAGACGGAACTCGATGACGGCGAGGCAACCGATGGTTGCGAAAACGAAGCCGGAAAAGCCGAGCGAGCGGAAGTTTGTCTGCACTGTGAACGCAACAAAGAAATTTGCGATTGCGCTAGCAACAGCAAGGAACGGCACGAGCTTGGCGAGCGGAATGCGGTAATGCAAAAGGCTTAACGCGAGAAATCCCGAGACGAGATTCCCGGCAAGGTGACGGCTGTCGCCGTGAAGTGTCATGGCGGTAATGGCTCGCCACCATTCTCCGCGCAAAATCTTGGCGGCATCGGCAATGCCTGCGTTGTGCATTTGAACGAATGCATCTGAAAAATCTAAAAGCGTACACGCGATGGGAACGGCAAGGACCCAAAGCGGTTGGAACGTAAATTTTAGCGGGAGCGGCGGATTTTCGTCGCGAGGCGGATTTTCGCGGTGGTAAAGTCGAATTTGGAATTGTGCGGCTCGGCGCTTGTCGGGCTCAACGAAAATCTGGAACGGACCTTCTTCGGAACGCTCGATGCGGTGTGAGATTCCCT
Organism: uncultured Fibrobacter sp.; assembly: GCA_947165045.1. GTDB lineage: Bacteria > Fibrobacterota > Fibrobacteria > Fibrobacterales > Fibrobacteraceae > Fibrobacter. The sequence goes on from CAMUYW010000059.1 coordinate 4,187, forward strand.
GCGATAAGAGCACAAGGCTTTCATCGCGAATTTGTTTGAATGCGCCTTCGCTGATGCGCACATCAGGCGGAGTTGGCTGTTCTTGTTGCTCTTCGATAGATTCGCGTGGAGGCTCGCGGAATTGCTCGGCTGCGTCGGGAGCTGTCGCTTGCTGATTGGACTGCGCGGAATCGGTGGGGGATGGCGCGGGTTCTGCGCTTGGCCTACGGCGAATCATTGGCGACATAAAGCGTGACATAGCGACATTCCCCGCGACTGATTATTGTTGGACGCGTGCGGCTGATGTGAGTGCGAATCGGCCGGTTGCTGTTTCGCATTCTGCGCGCACATAAGCAAAGCCGAATGTTGCGACAGGAATATCGGCGTGGTCGGGGGCCGCGATAAGGCTTCCGAGCATGATTTCTTCTTCGACTGCGAGCTTCCCGTTGGGAAGTTCGCGGCGGCCGTAAATGCGGATGTAGCGGAATCCGCCGCCCATTTCTTTGTTGCTGCGAGCGTGGAATGTGATTTCTTTGCTTTTCTCTTTGTCGCTTCGTTCCCACCAGAGGGCCGGACCGTCCGTGACGTAGCAATTGTCACCGGAAAAGGCTGCGTTTAAGGAGGCGAGAGTCTCTCCTCTCTCGTCTATCCGCACAACAGTCCTAACATTTCCAAATGTATGAGCTCTTGTGTGCTTGAGCGAAATGAGCGGCAAGTTCACGGCGGTCATACTGTTCAAATCGCCATGGGCATCGTTCCCGCCGATGGGTAGCAAGTAATTGCCCTTGCCTAATTCATTTATCCAAAATTCTCGACCGAGTTTAAAACCTTCGTCGCGGATGCCGTTCCAAAACTGAATTCCGCGAATGGCGTGTTTGCCCGACAAATTTAAATCTTCGGGCTTCCAGTAACCGCGGCGGAAAACGAACTTTTCTAAAAGTCCCATTTGCTGGAACGGATGCGCAGCAAAGCAATGCGCTTCCGTCATGTTCAAGATTTGTTTGATGCTGCGCGTCGGCCTGTTTTCGAGCCAATAGCGGCCGCAATCGCCGAGGCCCGGGAGGTAACCTTCGGGGCCGAGGACTGTCATGTGCACGTTTTCGCCTTTGCTGTTCCCAGCGGAAACTTCTTCGCCTGCAATCATGAGCGGCAAGCGATTTCCGTTTTCGTCTGTCGAGGGGAGCGCCGCAATTTCTTCGCGCAATTTCTGGAATCTCGGAACGGGCGAGTTTGCCTCTTTTGTGAAGTCTTCTTGCGTAAATGCAAAATCGTAAGCGTGATCGGTGCAACTCACAAAATCGAGCCCGACAGCTTTCGCTGCTTGTTGCAAAACTTCGGGCGTGGCGCCGTATTCCACATGATCGGCGGAGTAATGTGTATGGCAATGCATTTCGCCCGCGGCGTAGCCGGGAGCGATAGGCAACGCTTCGCTCAAGACTTTAAAGCGGAGCGGCACGGGCTTTAAACGCGGCAAGTTCCAGCGCTCGAATGTTTGTGTTTTGCCTTTGCGCTCGATGGTCAATTTGCAATGTGCTTCGTAAGTGCCTGCCGGAATTTTCCCAAGCGCAAGCGGGATAAAACGCATTTGCTCTTGGACTTCGGTGTTCAAATCTTTGTTGATGACTACGTCCGGCTGCCGCGCGGCATTCTCAGTTGCATTAGATTCCAGCAAGGTTCCGGCTGGAATGACGTTACTAAGTCGAATCTCTACAGTCTTAATTGTAGTCGGGAATCGGTCGGCATCGCGCACGACAATCCACAACATGGGTTCTACACTCGGCACAAATTGGAACGGTGCGTCGAAAATGATTTCGGGCCACGGCTTGTAAAGGAGCGACCAGGGTAGCTTGAATTTAAAATGCGTTTCGGCGTAACGCAATTTTTCCCCTGGCAAAAAACTCATCAGTCACCTTTTGTTTTAATTTCTTCGGCGGGCAATTTCGTGGGCTCTTTTTTCTGAGCAGGCTCAGCCGGCGCGCTCTTTTCTGTTGAATCAGGAGCCGTCTTTGCCGAATCCGGCGCAATTACTTTCGCGGTGTCTGTGGCGACTCCTAATGAATCGGCGGCATTTTTTACAGAATCTTTTTTCGTATCGTCGATAATCTTGACTTTCGGCTTCTTTCTTTCGCCGTCGTCGTCATCATCATCGTCATCTTTATTTACAACGGGATTGTTCCACAAACCAAAAGAACCTCTGATTTGCAATTGAATCCCACCCAAATTCCAACTAGCTTTTTCTTCAGGACCATTCGGGACAATGTCCGAGAACTTCTTGTTCGACTTTACGGAAATGGAATTGAAACCGATGTCTCCATAAAGCTTGAAACTTCTCCAACTTGCAAAAAGGTAGCCCACGCTTACGCCAAAGCCTGCGCCCCAAGGTGGAGTTTCGGCATCGAGTTTACCCCAGGTCGTGTAAATTTCTGTCCCTGGCAGCGCCCAGTACCATCGCACGGCAACGCTGAAAAGTCCGCCTGTGCTCAGCGTGATAAAATTCTTGGGTAGCGCAAAACGATATTCAAGGAAAAGCGGAATTCCTTGGAGCGTGTATTCGTAACTGTGCGTGTTGCTCTTGCGGTCGGTCAAGACCACGGATTCGTTATCGTAAATAAAGCTTATGCCCGCGCTCAAAAAATGGTCTTCCATAAATTGCCACTGGATACCGGCGGTAATCGGAAAGCAGAAATTCACCTTTTGGAAATCTTGTTTGGCGACATTCAGTGACTCGGCGCTATTGACTGCGTATTCCTTGAATCCGTAGTAGATGGTGTCAATGGCTTCCTGGAAGTATTTGCGTTCTTCAAAACTGATGAACGAAATGGCGGGCTGCACAAAAACAGACAAGATGGAATTGTCATGGTCCAGCTTTTCTTCACTCGCGGCAAACGATGTTGCAGAAAGCACCGATGCTGCAACGAGTGAAAGTAAAATAATTCTGGACTTAAACTTCATCCGTTAGCCTAGTTTGCTTGGTTCTTTTCTTCTTTCTGCAGGCGCTTGCTTTCGGCTTCTTTCTTGAGGCGCTTTTCGTAGGATTCTTCAGCCTTGGCGATTTTGTCCTTGGCCTTCTTTACGCGCTTTTCCAAATCCTTGTCTTCGCTAGCTTCGTTCTGGGCGATGGTCAAGTATTCCCTAGCCGATTCGAACTGGTCGAGGTCGGTGTAGGCGTCAGAAATCATGAACAGGGCTTCTTGGCGACGCTTTGCTTTGGGATAGGTTTCAAGAAATTCCTTGAGGTAAATGACAGCGGCTTGCGGCTTTTCCATGCGCAAGTAAAGGCGACCTGTCTGGAATTCCTTTTCGGCAACGCGGTCGACGAGGAGGTTGTAATAGTAATTGACGGAGTCGCGGAGCGGGGTGTTCGGGTGGTTGGCGAGGTAGCGCTCGAAGTCCTTCATGGCGGTCGTCGTATTCGATTCGTCGCGATCGATTCTGTATTCGATGTTGAAGGAGGCTACGGCCTTGCGGTATTCAGCGGTTTCTGCGAATGCCGATCCCGGGAAGTTCACGATAAAGCTACCGTATTCGCCACGGGCTTCAATCCACTGCTCCAAGTTGAAACGGCTTTCGGCAAGCAAGAACTGTGCTTGTTCCATGTAGCCAGAACCTGCACAGGTAGAAAGAATTTCTTCGAGCTTTTCGACGGTGCGTCCGTACTTTTGAGCCTTGTAGAGTTCTTCTGCAGATTCGTAGCGCTTTTGGCACCATTGGGTGTGCGTCATTTTTTCGTTCGAGGTTGTCGAACAACTCATCATGGTTGCCATATAAAGGAAAAGAGGAACGAACAGGGTACTCTTGAAAACTTTTTTCATTTTTTTTCTTTGGTTAATTCTAACTTTCACGCTGTAAAGTAGAAAAAAACGACTCTAGAGAAAAATGATTTTAGTCCGCTATGTCTTGAAAGAGCTAATAGGTCCTTTTTTGGCTTCGCTCTTTGGCATTACTTTTTTGTTTGTAGTTGACTTTTTGGTCAAAATCTTGGACAATGTGTTGTCCAAGGGCTTGCCTACATCTACGGTTCTTGAAATTTTTGCGCTGAACTTGGCTTGGATGCTTTCGCTTTCGATTCCGATGGCGGTCCTTGTGGCAAGTCTCATGGCGTTTGGCCGTATGTCGGGCGACCAGGAAATTACTGCCGTCAAGGCGGCGGGTATCTCTCCCTTGTCGCTGATGCGTCCGGTGTTGCTTGTGGCACTTTTGCTTTCGGTCTTGATGGTCGTGTTCAATAACTGGGTGCTCCCGGAGGCAAACCATAGGTCGGTGGAACTGATGAACGCGGTTTCCCGCAAAAAGCCTCACGTGTTTATTGATGCCGGGCGACTCATTACGCAATTCCCGGGCGTGCAGCTTTGGGTAAATCGCATTGACCCAGTTTCGGGAACATTGTACGGAATCCAGATTTTTGAAATGGAAAAGAAGGGCGCTCCGCGTATTGTCTATGCCGATAGTGCTACGATGGATTATGTGGATAACGGCGCTACACTCATGCTTCGTCTTCGTAGTGGCGAGACTCATCTCGTTGACCCCGAGGATGCTGACAATTATTTCCGCATTCGATTCTTCTCGCAGGATTTAGCGATGCAGAATGTGGACGACCGTCTGGAACGCCGTAGCCGCAGTTACCGCAGCGACCGAGAAATGCCTGTCGAAATGATGTGGGACGTGGTAAAAGATGCGCGGGAAAAGTACGATACCGCTGCAGTGCAGGCGAAATCTCGTCGTTTGCCCACTCTTGCACGTATGCGTGAATTTGCCGTGACGGATAGCATTCTTCCTGCCGATGCTAGTGGAGTCCCGATGAATGATTCGATGGCTTTTATTCAGGGACTTCGCAAAATTCGTGTGCAGGAAACATCGTCGTTGCGATCTACGGAACGCGTTTGGGGGCGCATGGAAGGCGAACTCAAGCGTGCTGCGCAGTATATGGTTGAAATCCATAAGAAGTTCAGTACTGCATTTGCTTGCTTCGTGTTTATCCTGATTGGGGCTCCGCTTGGAATTATGGCGCGCAAGGGCGGCATTGGAACGGGCATTCTTTACAGCCTGGCGTTCTTCGTCATTTACTGGATTTGCCTTATTGGTGGCGAAAATCTGGCGGATCGCTTGATTGTGTCGCCGGAACTTGCGATGTGGATTTCGAACATCATCATCGGTATTGTTGGAATACTTCTTACGCGTGCGATGATACGTGACCGCTTCTCGGGAAATTCTAAAGTTTTGCGCTTCTTTAAAATCGTTGGTCGTTATACGGGCATTACTTACTGTATTAGAGGATTCGGTTGGTTGTTTGGTAAACTCAAGAAGAGGTTCGGATGAAGTTCTCTCGATACCTTATCTGGAATTTCTTGAAGATGTTCCTCATCGTTGTTTGCGGTGCGGTTCTCATCTTTGTTGTGATTGACTTTGTTGGTAATATCAAGACGTGGCTTGCCCGTGACATGAAGGCGGTTGCCGATTACTACTTGAGCTATTTCCCGTATATTCTTTACTTGATTACCCCGGTAGCCTTGTTTATTGCTGTTCTCGCTTCGGTCGGGAATATGGCTCGGCACCTTGAAATGTGTGCTATGCAGAGCTCCGGGCAAAGTCCGTTCAAGACTCTTCTCCCGATATTTTTCTTGGGCGTGCTGATGTCGATCGGCTCGTACGAAATGAGTGAACATTGGTTGCCGGATGCAAACCACAAGCGCTTTGAAATCATGGAAACCAATGCGCAAAAACGCAAGAATCCGCGCATCAAGGAAAAACAGGACTTTACGTTTATCGATAGCGAAAAGAACAGTTGGTTCTTTAAACATTACTCCGGTAAGAACAAAGTCGGTCGCGATGTCGTTCTTCTTGTGCGCGATCGTGGGCGCTTGGTCGAACGTTACGATGTTCGTGCTGTCCGCTGGATCGAAAAAGATTCTGTTACGAAGGATGGAGTCTGGAGATTCGAAAACGGTTTCCATCGCGTGTTCAACAAAGATGGGTCTGTCGATGTGTTCCCGGTCCGCATGGAAAGCATGAAGGGGAAAGTTAGCACGCACCCGAATGACTTGATTAACGAAAGGCAACTTGCCGATGAAATGGATTCCAAGATGGTCAAGGAACGCATTAATGTGTTGCGCCGTTCGGGCGAAGAAACCCGGGCGATGGAGACCGCCTTGCAGTTCAAGTATTCGGCCCACTGGATGAACTTGATTGTCCTTTTGATCGGGGCGGCCCTTTGCCATCGGTATAGCCGTTCTGGAGGCCTTTCGCAGAAATTTGGCGTTGGCTTGTTGCTCGTTTTTAGCTATTATATTCTAGAGAGAATAGGGCTAAAAATGGGTGAAAATGGGGCTCTGTCGCCGTTCTGGGCGGCGTGGAACAGTCACTTCATTTATGCCGGTCTCGCGTTTGTCATGTTATACCGATCATTCCGCTTGTAGAGGGTTTTAAATGTCCGTGTCTGAGATTTTATTTGTGGTCGCTGGAGCGCTATTGGGGCTTGCTTTTCAGGGGGGGATGTTTTTATTCCTTATCCCGTTTGCTGTCGTTGCTTTCTCGTTAGCCTGCATGAACCGCCCGAGTCTTCCGAACGGAACTACTGTGCTTCCGGTTATCAAGCGTGACAAGCGTTCAACGGCTCTTACGCCGGTCGTTTCTCCGGAAATCCGCAATGAATTTGCGAACAATGTCAAGATGGAAACGAACGAACCCAATTCTTCGCTCCGTGTCAACGAAATTTGGTCTCGTGCCAACTCGGATGTCGATAAAGCTTTTGGTGCTATATTGCGTTGCCTTAAGGTGCTCATGCCACAGGCCAATACGCTGACCATCTTTACCAATGGCGGAAGTGCAAATGAACTCCGCTTGAGAACGTTCCAGAGCGATATCCCGAACTGCATTGATTCGGGGGCAAAGATTACCGAGAACATGGGCATTTTGAGCCAGCTGTTGCGCCCTGAAGTATCGCGCATTTTGGAAGGTGATATTCTTGTCGGCAAGCGCCTCACGTATTACATCGAAAACCGCATGATCCGTTCTTTGGTGGGTGTCCCGCTTTTGGATCGTGATGAAAAACGCCTTGGCGTGATTCTTGTGGATTCTCTGCATCCGAACGCCTTTACCGCCGCCGAAGCGCAAGCGCTCACATTTATATCGCAAGCGATGTACATGTTGAGTTTCAAGTGCTTTGTCTCTGCTCAAAATTACATTGAACAGCAACAATTCAGCACGCTTTACCGCTACCAGCGCAAGTTCTTCCAGACTATGACGGTGAAGGATATCTACAAGCAGATGTTCGAATACGTCAAGGAAAATATGCCGTTCGATCGATTGACAATTCTTGCACTTGACAATCCGAAAGAAGGGTTAGGGCGCGTTGTTTATTGTGTCGGTATGGATTCTGAACAATTTGTCGATAAGAAATTTACGTTGTCTGATAAGGGCATTTTTGTGCTTGCCCTCATGAGGAACCGTCCGGTATTCCGTTCGTTTACCTCTGGCTATGCCGATTATGTGCCTCGCTTGAACGATTCCGAAAAGCGCAATATGGAACTGCGTCAGTTGTTTGTGATGCCTGTTGCTTCGGAACCGGATGCTAAAACGGCTGAACTTGCGATATGCCTTGAAAGCCGTTACACCAACCGCTATCAGGATCATGAAAAGAAACTCCTCAAGGCGTTTGCTGGTGTTGCCGGCTTTGCGTATGCCCGAGCCCTCCAGGTGGAACGCGATAAGGATCTTGCAACACGTGACGGTCTTACGGGTCTCATGAACCACCGCTCCTTGCAAGAAGCGCTTCGCACGGAAAAGGTTCGTGCCGACCGCAAGAAGTATAACATCGGCGTTTTGATGATGGATATTGACCATTTCAAGAGCGTGAACGATACGTACGGTCACCCTGTTGGCGATGAAGTTATTAGAGGTATTGCAACGGCGATTAGTGGCGAAATTCGCAAGGAAATTGACGTTGTCGCTCGTTACGGCGGTGAAGAATTTGTGGTGGCTCTCGTGGATACGACTCCTGAAGGCATGATTGAAACGGCAGAACGCATCCGCAAGGCTGTGGGCAAACTGGAATTCAACGTGCACAGAACGGATCCGCTCCGCGTGACGGTAAGCATTGGCGCATTCCTTGTGGAACCGGAATTCTCGGACATGAAGAAGGCGGTGAACAATGCGGACCAGGCGCTTTACAAGGCGAAGGATGGCGGCCGCAATCAGGTTGTGCAATTCGAACAAGTCGAAACCACCGCGGTGTAAATTCTGCCAACTGCTAACTGCTGACTATAAACTGCGGCGAAGCCGCGAAAATGCTTATGTTTACTGCACTTGACTGGCTCGTTTTATTTGCTTACTTGCTCTTGTCCTTGGCCATTGGCTTGTGGGTTTCGCGCGGAAACAAGAACCTCAAGGAATACATGTTCGGTGGCGGCTCCATGCCGTGGGTCGCCGTGGGCATCAGCCTCATTGCGACATCCGTGAGCGCAACGACATTCTTGGGCGCGCCCGCCGATGTGTTTGGCGACGACATGACATTTTTGATGTTCCAGATTGGCGCCTTGATTAGCATTTTTGTAGTGGGTTATGTCTTTATTCCGCGATTCCGCACATCGGGCATTTCGAGCGCCTATGAACTTTTCGAAGTGCGCTTTGGGAGCAAGTCGGTGCGCCGCTTGGCCGCTGTTTTTTACAGCTTACATTTGCTCCTCCGCACTGGCATTCTCCTTTACGGTCCTTCACTTGTGCTTGCGCAAATTTTGCACATTGACTTGAAATTGGCGATTATCGTCTCTGCCGCGATTGCAATTTTCTACACGTGGTTTGGTGGCATCAAGGCTGTTATATGGACCGACGTGATGCAGTTCGTCGTGTTCTTTGGCGGTGGCGTTCTCGTGCTTTTGATTATTGCGAATCAAGTGGGCGGCTTTGGTGAAATGGCGACACTCGCAAGCGAAGCGGGCAAGACGCGTTGGTGGAACGCTTCGATGGATGTTTCTGATGCGCGTACGCTCATTTCGGCAGGCTTTGCTTATGCGATTCTTGAAATTGCGATTCGCGGTTGCGACCAGCAGTTTGTACAGCGTTACCTCAGTTGCAAGGACGTGAAGGCGGCCAACCGTTCGAGTATCCTTTCGATGGTGCTCGGTTGTGCGGTTTCGATTTTGTTTTACTGGGTGGGTGCGGCACTCTTTGTGTTCTACAAAAAAGCGCAAGTGGCGGTGCTCCCTGAAGGTCTCGGGCAAAATGACGTGTTCCCATACTTTATCGTGAATGCGCTTCCGTCGGGCGTGACGGGCTTGATTGTTGCTGCCATTTGTGCGGCGGCCATGAGTAGCCTTTCGGGTGCCATCAATTCGCTGAGCAATACGTCCGAACGCGATTTCCTCGGCTGGGACGAATCGGCGGGAATGGGCGGTCTCAAGCGCGCTAAAATCTGGACGGTTATTTGGGGCGTGCTCGGCGTGTTCTTTGCGCTCTTCGCGGCAACGCAGCAGGGGAGCCTCCTCAAGAACGCCCTCTTCTTTACAGGACTCTTTACCGGCCCGCTTCTTGGCATGTTCCTCCTCGCATTCTTCGTGAAGGGGCTAAAAAGTTGGCAAGTGATTGCCGCTGTACTTTGCGGCATGGCGAGCCTCGTGCTTATTCAGGGAATCCCTGCGTTTGGCGTGCCTGCCGTTTTCGAAAAAATATTCAGCTGGCCGTGGATGCCCTTCATCAGCATGACCACCACCATCGTCGTGGCACTTGTCGTGAACTTCGTGGCTAATCTTGTTTGCGCAAAGCATAAATAAAATATGATCAAAAATTTGTTTTTAATAGCACTCTTGTTTTTGCTATCATCGTGCTGTTCCTTCGTCTTTTCTCATTATAAAAATTCTAAACAATTATTTATTAGTAGTCTACTTGATGGCCCTAGAGCGTTTCTTGATGATTATGAATTGGTATATTACATCAATGGGAAAAAAACTACGATATACTCCTATCGTTTAGGTTTATATGGTCCATTTTTTTCAGTGGATTCGAATGGCCCTTTAGAGTCTTATGAAGCGTATTATTGTAATCTTTTCGTTCCAGGTGGAGATGTTTTTGGATGTAAAAACAAGTTGAGAGGCAAGGCTAACATAGAAATCTATTTAGAAAAAGAAGAAACAAAAGAACTTGTTTTATTAGCTAAAAAGACTATTGATATGGATGCCTATTTCCGTTCTGTTTTAGTTACTCAGGTATATTAAACCATTGTATGGCCGAATACAACTGATACGATTAGTCATTATACCGCATGGTATTGGGATAAAAGAGATTCTTATGAAAAATATTCCCCAAACGAAAAATATTTTGTAGAAATCCCGTAAAGTTTATTTTTCCGAATCGCGACTAAGAAATTAAGTAGTTTATCGTAGAATAAATTCCGCAGGGTTTGTTCGCCTGCGGTTTTGCCATTTAAATGGGACGTTTTGAAAAAGGAGAAATATATGCAAAACAAGGTCTCGTATGTCATTATCATTGTGTTTGCGTTTGTGTGCCTTGTGCTTTCGATGAGGCTTTCGCACGATGGTAATGTTGCTGAGTCTGAACAGGTAAAGATCCCTGCAAGTGAACAGGCAAAAGCTAAAGATAGTTGGAATGCCATTTCGCTTTCGACGAGTGAACAAGAAATGTTTGTCGCTGATGAGTACGAGATTACATTTAAAATTGTTCAAAAGCATAAAGAAAAAAGTCGTGCGTTCAGTTTGCTGAATGAAAGCCGTGAAAAGGTTCTTTCGACGTTCAACGAACTGGGACTTGAACAATCAAGTTACAATCAGCAATCGTTGAATATATCTCAAGATATTGACTACAGCAAAAGGGAACGGATTGTGCTGGGATATGTGGCAAGTCAGGTTTTCGAGGTTAAATTGCCGAACAAGTCTCGAACCGCCGATGTTGAACGTAAATTGGCAACTCTTGATTTTGTCGATGAACTTAGGACTACTGGTAAATTAAAAAATGCGGATTCACTAGAAGTCGAAACGATAAAGCGTACTTGCAAAAAGGTGGCAAAACTGGCCGATGTGTATGCTAAAAGCGTCGGGGCTTCGGCCGGAAAAATTCTTGCTGCAGAAGGCAATTCTCGTGTTAGCGAGAGTAGCTATTCCGATTCCGTTGACATTTGGGCTGACCTGAATGTATCAGTGCAGCTCAAGGGGCGTGACGAACCCAAGCGATCTTATGTTCAGGTGAGTCAGGAAGAATCGAAAAAATTCTTGGCGGACTTGTTTTCTATTTCTGCGGGAGCGGTTGTCGATGGCGATGACAGGGAGAAAATTTATGGTCAGGTGGGGCATGTGAAGGATTCTATTATTGCGCTTGCACGAAAATTGGGTGTCTCAGAATCAGAAATTGATGTTCATACGGCAAGGGTTGGAATTAAAACCCGATGGGAAAAGGCGAAAAACGAATCAAAGAAAAACCGTTTTAGGGCTCGTCAGTTTGTTACGGTCAATTTCACGTCTAAGCAGGATGCTGCTGCTTTTTTGGCGGAAATCGGTAGCGCTGAAAATGTGACTGTTGGTGATGTCAATTCTGTCTTGAAAAATGGAGATTCTCTTAAAGTCCTTGTTACAGAGGCCGCTGGACGCAAGGCTATGAATCGTGCAAAAGCAATTGCCGAAGGTTTTGGCGGAACTTTGGGTGATGTTGTGTATGTGGGGAACAACTCGTCTGAAGATTATAGCATTGTTGATGAAGTTTCTTCGGAAGCGGGTTATAGGGGGAGGACTGTTCTTGGCAATAAACGTTTGCTTAATGGTTTGGTTGGTGATGGTTTGGCTGGTCTTTTGGGAGGCGGCGATGCCGCTGGCATGATTGCGGATTCTGTTGAAGTCAGTTCCCGCGTAAATGTTATCGCAGAACTGAAATAAATTGGTCTCGCGACTATAAAATGACTATTTTAAATTCAAAACATTAAAAAGAGGGCAAAACGATGATTTCAAAAATGTTGAATATTGTCTACCTGATAGCGCTGATTGTTTGCGTTATTTTCCTCATCCGTACCGTCAAGGACGATCGTGCGGCAGTTCCTGTCGTTAACGCCAACGGTACAACATCAATCGAAGTCCCGAAAATCGAAGTCTCGGCGTCCGAAACCAAGAAGTTCGCTGCCGACAAGTTCGAGATGGGCTTTAGATTGGAAATCCGCGGTAAGGACAAGGCAGCGGTTTCTAAGCTCATTGGGGACCGCCGTTCTGTAATCTTCGAGAATGTCAAAGCGCTTGACATTCCGCAGTCCGATGTGGAGCAGAACAGTGTGGAAATTCACAAGGAATGGACTTATCGCAATAACAAGCGCGAACTCGTGGGCTATGTAGCCACGCAGAATTTTGTAATTACGGTGAACAGGAAAATTGATGCAGCCGCACTTGTGCAGGCTCTTTCAACGGAACCGGATGTCGAAATCCAGCGCACGTCTGCTCAGCTTAAAGATGTCGATGGCGTTCAGTCGAAAGTCATCAAGGCTGCTGGCAATAAGGCAAAGGCAAAAGCTAAAGATTACGCCGAGGGCGTGGGTGCAAGTCTTGGCCGCGTGCTGCAAATCAGTGGCGATGGTGGCAACATCTACTACAGACCGATTCGCCTCCGTGCAAACGGTCTCATGATGGCGAAGTCCGTGATGATGGATGGTGCCGCTGAAAACGCTCCCGACGAAAGTGCTATTGCCGATTCCGTCGAGGTGAGCGCTTCTGTTCGCGTCGTGTTTGAATTAAAGTAGTTCTAACAAACTATTTTTATAATCTTCGGCCGCCTTTTCGAGGGCTGCCTTTGACATATCCGGGCTGCATCCGTAAAAACCGAGCGGACTCATCCACTTCATGCCTGCCGCATTTGCCGTCATTTCGAACGGAATGAGCATTTCTTCAGCGGTGTAGCGGTTGAGCCCTTCGTGGGTGTAGTGCTCTGCTGCGGCGCCTGCCGTAAATACAACGCGCACGGGCATTCCTTTCAGAAAGTTGTCCGCGCTGTAGACAATCGGGCTCATGACCTGGTCTTGCCAATCGCGCAAACTGGCGGGGGAGTTGTACCAATATATAGGGAACTGCCAGACAATTGCCTTGGATTCGCGCAACAACTTTTTTTCGGCTTCCAGGTCGAAGTATCCATTAACCCGGTTTTTGTCAAGGTGGTGGAACACAAAGTTGGGTGTTTTCCTGTTGATATCCACTAAGTATTTGTTAAATAAAGAGTTACAAATGTTAGGATGTGAAAGAAGGATTGTGATTTGATTGTTCATTATTTTTTTCTGTTGATAAGTTTATGAAATATTATAAAAAAATTACATCTTTAGTGAAAAAAAAATACCAAAATGCCATAAGTTTTATTATACTTGTATTGTTGTTGACCTACATCTTGTGGGTGTGGTCCGATTTCGAACACAAGATATAGTAAAATTTGAGAGATTTGACTATATTTGAGGTAAAAGGGATTTAAGGTTCATCTTAGATGATTTTTACAGTAAAAAAGCGCGACGGCCGCGAGATGCCGTTCAACATTGAAAAGATTGCGGATGCCGTTATCAAGGCCTTTAGAGCCTCCGGCGAATTGGACGAACAAATCAAGGCTTCCCAAGCTCAGATGACTTTGCTTGGTACCGATGACCTTCTGACAAACGTAGCTCTCAAAGTTGCTGCCGAAGCTGTCGGTCACCTCGAAGCTGAAAACAAGACGAAACCGGACATTGAAGAAATTCAGGATGCCGTTGAAAAAGCTTTGACCGAGGGTGGTTTCGCCAACACGGCAAAAAGCTACATCCTTTATCGTGCAGAACGTACGCGCGTACGTGAAGTCAACACTCGTTTGATGCAGACGCTTCACGACATTACGTTCAGTTCTGCCAAGGAATCCGACCTCAAGCGCGAAAATGCAAATATCGATGGCGATACGGCCATGGGTACAATGCTTAAGTACGGTTCTGAATCTGCTAAGCACTTCTATACAATGATGATGCTCAAGCCGGAACACAGCCGCGCCCACATGGATGGTGATATCCACATTCATGACTTGGACTTCTATTCTCTCACCATGACTTGCTGCCAGATCGACTTGATTAAGTTGTTCAAGAACGGCTTCAATACTGGTCATGGCCACTTGCGCGAACCGAAGGATATCCGCAGCTATGCAGCCCTTGCCGCTATTGCTATTCAATCGAACCAGAACGACCAACATGGTGGCCAGTCTGTGCCGAACTTTGATTACGCTATGGCCGACGGCGTGCGCATCACGTACCGCAAGGCATACCTTTCGAACATGGTGAAGGCTCTCATGCTTTTGACGAGCAAGAGCGAAGAAGAAATTTTGCCAGTTGTCAAGAAGCTCCATAGCGAAATGGCCGAAATGGGCATGGTCGCCACGCTTGTTCCGAACGATAAGTTCCAGGAAACCGAAGTGCGCGAACTTTCCAAGACCTATGATGCCGAAACTGTGAAGAATGCACAGAAGTTTGCCGAAAAGATGGCTTACGAAGAAACGGACAAGGCTACCTTCCAGGCCATGGAAGCATTTGTCCACAACTTGAACTCCATGCACAGCCGCGCCGGTGCTCAGACTCCGTTCTCTAGCATCAACTATGGTATGTGCACGGAACCGGAAGCCCGCATGGTCATGAAGAACTTGCTCCTCACGACCGAAGAAGGCCTCGGCGGTGGCGAAACGGCTATCTTCCCGATCCAGATTTTCCGCGTCAAGGACGGCATCAACCTGAATCCGGGTGAACCGAACTACGACTTGTTCAAGCTCGCTTGCCGCGTGAGTGCAAAGCGCCTGTTCCCGAACTTCAGCTTCCAGGACGCTCCGTACAACTTGCAGTACTACAAGCCGGGTCATCCTGAAACCGAAATCTCTTACATGGGTTGCCGTACCCGCGTGATTGGCAACCACTACGATCCGAGCCGCGAAATCTCTTACGGCCGTGGCAATTTGAGCTTTACGTCGATTAACCTCCCGCGTATCGCTATCAAGATGAAGTCTGTGGACTTGTTCTTCAAGGAACTCGACCGCATGATGCAACTCGTGAGCGACCAGCTCATGGAACGTTTTGCCGTGCAGAGCCGCCGCAAGGTCAAGAACTTCCCGTTCCTCATGGGGCAGGGCGTGTGGATTGATTCCGACAAGCTCGGCTGGGAAGACACGGTGGGCGA
>CAMUYW010000060.1 GCA_947165045.1 uncultured Fibrobacter sp.
GGTTCTGGTCCATCGGGAGCTTCTTGACTTCGTCCTTGGAGCCGAGCTTTTCGATAAGCGGTTCGAACACGTGGGCCGGAACGATACGGATGGCCTGCATCAAGTCCATCACAGAAAGCGGGTTGTTACGCTGCTTCTTGTTCACGAGGAATGCAATGCGTTCCACCTCACCTGCCGGTTCGAATTTAATCGTGTCCACATGGATTGCGGAAATCTGTTCGCTTGTATTGATAGAGCCCATCGTGTAGATGAACTTCACGTCGCGAGAAGTAACCTTTTCGCCATCGCTCCACTTTGCAGCCGGATTCAAATCGACAACGATGCTGTCGTTGTTCTTGCTCACGAGCGAACCAAGAAGGGATTCAACTTCACCCGTCAAGGAGTTGTAAGTGAGAAGCGGTTCGTACATCAAGTTGAAACGACCGCTCACAGGCCACGTCGTCATCCAGCTTTCTGCAAGGGGGTTGAACGTACCAGGAGCATCATTCTGCTGCCCAGACAAGTAGAGCGTTTCCTGACGCGGCAAAGAACCGCTGGCGAGCTCGTCTTGCGATGAGCTACCGCACCCAAAAAGTGCGCCAGTTGCCGAAAGCACCAAGGCCGTTCTAGCAATCGATTTCAGTCCAATCATTTGAGTCCTCTTAGAATAGGGCCCACGGGGGTCCTTTAATTGAAAAATTCAAAACCTAATATAGATTATTCCTTTTAGAAATAAATTTGCGACTTAGTAAAAAAGCCTTGACGAAATTTAAATGGGTTTCGTAATTTTTACATTTATAAAAGTTTACAGACCGAGCAAAAGAGTGTTAGGTAACAGGAGAACAATCGCGACGGGGGAAAGTCTTCCCCTCGGTGGCACGATGTCGCCACCTACCCCTTCGAGCGGGGACACCCCGCAACGCCCCACACAGCACACAAACTTCCATCATCCAATCTAAACAAAATCCTTTCTACAAATTTTTCTATTTTGTTCATACAAAGTGCGTTCCGAATGAGAAAATTTATTGCAAAGGCGAAATGTCTTTCTCTACCTGTCATCGAAGCGAAGCGTAGGGGATCCATCAAGTAGTAGTCAAAAGATAGCTTCATCTTCGAGTCTAAACAACGACGTATCCAGTGGTATTGAGTATAAACCACATGCTCATGATACATGCCTTGCAGGAAACTGGAACGTTCATAAAAATGATTATAAGACTTTTACCGATACGCGTAATGGTCGCAGTTATTATTACTATACTGCTGTTTCGTCAAAAACAGGAAAAACAGTAACTGTCATGGCGGAAAATCTGAATGTCGGTGAAATGGTTCTTGGCGGAAATGATGCAACTACCGAATCGTTGCAATACCGAAAGTTGCACGGATTTAATACAAGAAAAACATCGAGGAATATGCCCTGAAGGTTGGCGACTTTTTACATGGGATGACTATGTAATTATTCGACAATACGAAGATAAATATGATGAGGGAATAAGCGGTTTGCGTTCTCAATGTTTTAATGGAACTAATACAAGTGGATTTTCCCTTGTTAGTGCAGGGTATAGATCTGAAAACGGAATATTTGAACAACTAAATCAGACTATATCTTGGTATTATCCTAATGAAGATGAGTATAATGTGAGTTTATATGCTCATGCCAATTATGTTTCAGGTGTAACAAATCATGGTCCAGCAAAGGATGATGGTGATTTGAAGACGAATGGCTTTTCAGTTCGTTGCGTAAAGCTAGAATAGCTTCTTTATAAAAATTTTAAGGCGGATTGTATCCGCCTTCCTTGCGTTATTGCACTTCGTGCATGACAGCTGCGGAAATAAGCTTGCACGATTAGCCCATTCTTGCCTCACTAGCCTTGTTCAGGAGTGATGGTGCTTCGGTGGGGTAAAAAAAATAGTCCAAATGCCTCGCTAATGCGTGTTAATATAAAGGATAGAGGCAGTCTCTATCTGCGGTCTCAGCGGAACTGAGAGTTAAACGATGGAAAAACAGTGACAAATCAAACGAATAATAGCGATAACCAGACAGATATTGTCGTCGGCAAGGCGATGGGCGAAGCGAAAACTTACGAGGAGTTCAAGGGTGCGGGCGTGTATGCCGACCTTCTCCTCGACAGGACATTCAAGAAGGCGTTTAATCCAGACACACAAAACAAGGTCTGCTTGATGGCTCTTTTGAACGCAATTCTGGAAGGCGAAATTGCATCACCAATTGTAGATGTTCAGTCCCGTGATAAGGAATTCAATGACGGCTCGAATGAAAACCGTACCTCGATTTTCGATTTGTATTGCATCGATTCCGTCGGGCGACGGTTCATCATCGAAGTGCAGATTTTATTTCAAGAGAACATAGTAAATAGGACTATTTACTATGCCTCGCAGACGATTATCGCTCAGGGCGAACGAGGCAAATCTTACAATTACGAGCTAAGTCCCATCATTACAGTCGTGATTATGGAATTCAACATCTTTGACGATAAACGTTATATCCGTCGGTCGAAACTTCGCGAAAGCGATGGCACCGACATCAGCGATACACTCTGCTTCGCGTTTGTGGAATTGCCCAAGTTCAAAAAGCCTTTGGACGAGCTTGAAACGATGCTTGACAAGGGTCTTTATGCGCTCAAAAACATGAAGAACTTGACCAAGATGCCTAAGCAGTATGCCGAATCGGCGTTCGAACTCTTGTTTCCTGTTGCGGAATTGGCTAAATTATCGAAAGAGGAACAAAAAATGATTGACGAAGCTCAGAAAGCCAAGTGGGATAACTACGCCATTAAAAAAGCCGCGATTGATTCAGGATTGAAACAGGGGATGCAGCAAGGATTGCAACAAGGATTGCAACAGGCTGCTTGCGACATCGCCAAGAAAATGAAGGCCAAGAACAAGCCCATCGATGAAATTGCCGAATTTACGGGTCTTTCTATAGACGAAATCAACGCTCTGTAAGAGACATTTTTATTGATTGAGATAAGTCCATCATTTAGATGATGGGCTTTTTGTATTTGATGATAAAGTTAGAGTCGGAGAACTTCACTTAGGATGGCGAATTGTCTCCGGCGCAATATTCGGCGACTTGTTCGCGGAGTTTTGTGCCACGGACTTTTCCGAGCAAATCAATGATGTCTTCGAGCGGGGCTTCCATAAACGCTTCGGCGCTCTTGTACTTGCTCAAAATCTTGACGCGAGTTTCGTGGCCGATGCCAGGCATTTTGAGCCATTCGACTTCGAGGTCTTTTTTGCGTTTGCTGCGCTGGTACGTAATTGCAAATCGGTGCGCCTCGTCGCGGGCGTTCTGCAAAAGCTTTAGCGCAGGGCTCGTGCGATGCAGTACTATACTTGGGCGGTCATCGGGGAACACGATTTCTTCGAGGCGTTTGGCAAGCCCGATTAAAGGCAAATCCTTATCGTGACCCAGTTCCTTTAAAATTTGCATCGTGGCATCGACTTGGCCTTTACCGCCATCGCACACCCACAAATCCGGCATCGGGATGCCCTCGTCTTCCAAACGGCGGATGCGGCGAGTCATCACTTCGCGCATGCTCGCAAAATCGTCAACACCTGTTACTGTTTTAATAATGAATTTGCGGTAATTACTCTTGTCGGGGCGGCCATTCTTGAACGCGACCAAGCTTGCCACAGTATTCGTGCCGGACAAATGGGAAATATCCACGCACTCGATGCGGAACGGCGTCTTTTTCAAGCCCAAAACTTTTTGCAGTTCAAAAACGCTACCATCGATTTCACTATACTTCTGCACTTCGGCGCGCATTTCCACGAGAATCATGTCGGCATTCGCAGCAGCAAGTTTCAAGAATCCGAGCTTTTCGCCACGCTGCGGATTCGTGAGCACGACCTTATGATTCGTCTTCGAGGCTAGTGCCTGTTCCATCGATTCGCGTTCCGCCAAATCTTCGGGCAGGGGCACGTCGGTTGCAATTTCACCGGGAATAAATTCCACATCCATGTACCATTGCACAACCATCTGGCTGAAAATTTCCGTCTCTTCATCTTCGAGTTTGCATTCCAAACGGTAGTGGCGGCGCCCGCAAAGCACTCCATTGCGATATTCAAAAATCACAGCGGCAGCCATCGTGCCGTTACGCTTCAGTGAAATCACGTCCATGCTGAGGCTTGCATCGGACACGTCGGTTTTCTGATGCACACTTGTCACCTTGAGCGCCTGAATCGCATCGCGCTTTTTTGCAGCGGTCTCAAAATCCATGCGTTCGCTCGCTTCGAGCATTTCGTGTTCCCAAAGGTCAATCAAGTCATCGCGTTTGCCGCCCAAGAGCATTTGCGTTTGCGCCACCTTTTTGCGGTACTCCTCGCGGGTCACAAGCCCGGCACACGGAGCCTCGCAACGGCCGATGTGATAATTGAGGCAAGGACGCACGGGGCGATTCAAAGGCAACTTCAATTTGCATTCGCGGATTTTGAACAAACGCGCAGCGATATCCTGCAACTGGCGGATCATGCGGGAACTCATGTACGGACCATAATACAAGCATCCGTCCTTCTTCACGGAGCGGCTCAAGAACAATCGCGGAAACGGTTCGTTCACGGAGAACGCCAAATACGGAAAGTGCTTGTCGTCCTTCAACAGCACGTTGTACTTGGGCGTATGCTTGCGGATCAAGTTTGCTTCGAGAATGAGCGCTTCCGTTTCGCTTTCCGTGATAATCCACTCGATGTCGCGGATGTAAGGGAGCATTAGCGTGGCCGCGCGGTGACCGGCATGGTCACTTCCATCAAAATAGCTCGACACGCGGTTCTTGAGGACTTTCGCCTTACCAATGTAAATGATTTTCCCTTGAGCATTCTTCATGATGTACACCCCCGGCAACAGCGGGAGTTCTGCCAGGCGACGCTCAATATGTTCACTTACCGGGATCATGATTTTTTAAGATAGAATTTTACGCGTTTTTACATTTTCTAACAATCGTGTAACAACAAAATTTTATATATCTTACATAGGTAAGATTGCACCCCCCGACATTTTAATATGGAGATAAAATGAATTTTGAAAGCATGAACTTGTTGTCGCAGAAAGTGGAAGGAGTCCTTGGAACGGTCCGCGCCCTGCGTGAAGAAAACGCAAAGCTGAAGCAACTTCTCGAAGGAGCCAAGGCACAAGCCGAAGACCAGAAGAACCTGTTGGAATCCGCCAATGCAAAGATTGCCGACATCGAAGCAGCCCTCAATGCAAGAGCCAACCAGGCAGCGGCACAAGACGAAGCCCTGAACGAAAAAACCAACGCTATCGATAGCCTGAACGGGCAGATTAACGAAAAGAATAGCATCATCGATACCCTCAACGCACAGATTGCAGAAAAGAACGGTATCATCGATGCACTCAATGGCCAAATCACCGAGAAAGACAACGCCATCAACTCCAAGAACGAACAAGTTAACGAGAAGAATGGTATTATCGATTCCTTGAACGGCCAAATCAACGAAAAGAATGGTATTATTGACGCCCTTAATGGCCAAGTCAACGAAAAGAACGGCATCATTGACGCGCTCAACGGTCAGGTTTCCGAAAAGAATAACATCATCGATGCACTCAACGGCCAGGTTGCCGAAAAGAACAATATCATCGATGACCTCAACGGACAGATGAGCGAAAAAAACAACATCATCGATTGCCTCAACGGCCAAGTGGCCGAAAAGAACGACATCATCGACAATCTCAAAGGTCAAGTTCAGAACCAAGCCAATGAAATTTCCGAAGCACAGAGCAAGTTCCAGCAACTCCTCTCCACTATCGAAAACGAACTCGGCACCGAAATCAATATCAATGAGCCGGCAGCAGAACAGACCGAAGCCCCTGCAGAACAACCTGCTCAAGAACAACATCAAGAAGAAAACCCAGACCTATTCGCGAGCAATGGAGGCTCGCAACCCGGTTTTTTCGGCTAAGGTGGTTGTTGGATAACGACCCATTCGGCGTAGGAATGAAATAATATGGCAAACGAGACACTTAGATCAGTTAGCATAAACGTCGCTCAAGAACGCATCCACATCCGCACGGACTTGCCCGATACGGACTTGAAAGAAATTGTCGATTTCATCGAAAGTCGTCTCGATAAATCTTCGCAATTCAAGTGGGAAATGAAAAAACAGCTCTGCTTACTCGCTGTGGACCTCACTTCCGAAATTTTTGAATTGCGTAAGCAACTTCGCAAGGCAAAAACATTCCACGACCTGATGGACAAGGATATTAGGGATCTTTCGCTTCAACTTGACGAAGGACTTCCTAAAGCCGACAACCAAGTTTAAGCAGAAAGAGATACATTTAATACACCTAGCAAAATCTCGGTATTTTACCGAGATTTTTTTTGCATTTTTTCCCTTGTTTTTGAGCATCAAGAAAGATATATTATGAATGGGCATCCCACGGATTTTACACCCGATCTAACAGGAATAAATCAGCTCGTTGCTCTTGTGGTTCAGTTTAGGCGCGCTCTGACGCGAAAAACAAATCCCCGAGGCGCTGCTATCATTGTAGATAAGTAGTTTCGAGTGTTCGCACCGTAGGAGATGCCCTTTTTTTATGGGTAAAAAATGGAATTTTCCGAGAAACTAGCAGAACTTTTACAGAGCGCAGAAGACGAAGACATTTTTGACAAAGCCGTTGCCGGCTATTTGCTTCCTGACGGATCAAGTCACATTGTCACGTTGAACACTCCAGAAGATACCGTTTTCGATATTGCATCGCTCACAAAGGTCTGCCCCACTTCGACGCTTGCTCTCTCGTACATTCTCGAAGGCACGCTTTCCATTGACGCTAAGGTCATCGATTATATCCCGGAACTCAATACAAACTATCGCGACGAGATTTATGTTTCGCACTTGCTCACGCACAGCCTCGATTACCGCGTTCCGATGAAGACTTTGAGGACGCTCTCGCCAGAAGGCATTCTCAATGCACTTTACACGTACCAGTTTGCGGCCGCACCAGGTACAGTATTTAATTACGGGAACCCTGCCAGCGTATTGCTCGGAATCTTGCTGCAAAGACTTACAGGTAAGACTTTGCAAGAGCAAGGAAACGAGAGGTTCTTTACCCCGCTCGGCATGACGCGTTCGGGCTACAACCCGCTCACTCGCGTACCGAAATCAGAAATCGCGGCGACAGAACTCTGCGAGTTCCGCCACCGCGAAATTCAGGGCGAAGTCCACGACGAAAGCGCTTGGGTTTTGCAAAAACTCTTCCCCGTTGGCAGCGCCGGTATGTTCAGCTGCGTACCGGACTTGCTCAAGTTCGTGAAGATGATTTTGATGGACGGAAAGTTCGAGGGCAAGCAAATTGCGCCTGCCGGAATTTTGGACATTGTAAGCCACAACGCACTCCCCGATAGCGTCGGAGCAGAAACAGCCCTCGGCTGGGAATTGAACGCAAGCAAGTTCATGGGGACCAAGGTCTCGCCGCAAGCGTTCGGTAAAACCGGGTTCACGGGCGCAAGCATTGTGGCAGACCCAGACAAGGGAGGAGCCATCGTGCTCCTCAGCAATTTCACGTACCCGCACCGTGAACCGACCGCGGACCGCATCCATGCGTTCCGCGCTACGCTTGCGGACGCGTTCTTCGGATCGCTAGGATAATTGCAACCTGATAATGCCGATCCCGGCACAATGGGCCGGGATGACAATGCATAAAAAAAGACCCTCGACTGGATCGAGGGTGCTAGGTAAATTTTGAGATCCTTCGACGTTGCTCAGGATGATACTTGATGGATCCTATCGGCGCTTTGCGCCTCCAGGATGACAAAAAAAATCAACTACCTGCCGGCGGCTTTGCGAAGCATTTCCTTACGCTGGGCTTCAGCAAACATCTTGGCCATTTCCATGCGGTTGTCAAGGATTTCCTTTTTCTTCGTTTCTTCCTTGCAGTTCACGCACTTGGTTGCAGTCGGCACAGCCAAAAGTCTTGCCTTCGGAATCAACTGGCCACAAACCTTGCATACGCCAAATGTGCCGTTCTTGATGCGCTTGAGAGCTTCTTCGAGATAAACAAGGTACTTGCCTTCGCGAGCAGCCAACGAAAAGTTGGTTTCGAGCGAATTGTAATCCGTCGCAGAATCAGCGCCATCAGAATCGCCCCCATCACCAGACTGGGATTTTTGACCCTGGAACACATTTGCCTTTTCGGAATCGCTCTGAGCAGTCACAAGCTCGCGTCTTTTCTCCAAAAGCATATCTTCAAAAAACTTAAGATCAGCATCGCTCATCTTTACGGGTTTTTTCTCAGCCATATTAAACTCCTTCTTTGTGAGTTACACTGTAATAAGCACCGCTTTAAATTATCCTTTTTTTTACAAAAAAGAACAATAAAATATTAAAATTTTAAAAAAATTGTTGACAAAATGTAGAATAAGCCCCTCCGCCTACCCCAACTTTCTACTAGAATATATCCACGTTGAGCTTTAGGCCGTCCTTTTTTACGCCACGGAGCATCGCATCAACGTCCTTCTTCAGAACCTCGAAGTCCTTATTCATCTTAGAGGATTCATCGAGAAAAAACTTGACCGATCCCTCACTTTCATCAAACTTGGATACAAGCGCAACAGCAGCCTCTTTCGAAGCGTTTACACGGTCCATCAAAGCGCGCACACGATCAATGAGTTCATTTGCTTTTACGGCACTTTCGCCACCGCGGTCTGAAAGTTCCTTCAAAGAATTTTCCATCTTTTCGGCAACTTCATGATAGCCGTCCATCAATTCATCTACGTAAGATACCCATTGACGAACATCCGACTTCGTCACACGAATAAGCCTTTTCGTCTTTTTAGCGACTCGATCCATTCGTTTACCCGTTTCACCAACGGTTAATGAATCTACGAAAGCATTAATCATCTGCTGAACATCATCAAGATCCTTGAACACTTCGGCAAGATTCTTCGTAATCCCAGAGGTTCCTTCATCATAAAGCCCATTAACGGTATCACCCTCAGCAACCATCTTCGTTGAGTTTCCTGTCAAGATGCTCATTTCGCGCTCGCCCATAAGGCCCGCCGTAACCAAACGGAACTCCGAATTCACAGGAATTTTCGCTTCGGCAAGGACGCGAGCTTTCACATAGACAGCCTCATCCGTAAGCTTTACATCGACGATTTCGCCCATAGCAATGCCACGGACGCGAACAAGGTTACCCGGAGAAAGCGTACCGATAGTCTCATACTTGACGACAAACGTATAACGCTTGTGGTACGGGCTTGACGGATGGTAAAAATAAGCAGCCAACCCGCACGAGACGACAATTACAATAAAAAATAAACTTGCTACAAAGTTTTTCTTGATTTTAAACAGCAAACTATTCATAGAAAGACCAGCTCTGCGGATTAAAATCTAGCAAATCATCACTGAATTCGCCTTTCGCCTTCGCCTTAATCTTTTGCAACAACGACTCGTTAAAATCCTGCGCCACATTCTGCCCGCTCATCTTCATGAGGGCGTTCATCGCAATGACTTCAGAAATCACGGTCATGTTCTTGCCGGGAGCCACAGGCAGAATCACCTTCGGGATGTTCACGCCCATGACGTTTTCTTCCATTTCATTAAGGCCGGTGCGCTCGTACGAAACATCCTGGCGCCACTGCTGCAGTTCGACAATCATTTCGATCTTTTTCACTTTGCGGATTGCATGAATGCCAAACATCGAGCGGATGTCCAAAATGCCCACACCACGAATTTCCATGTGATGCCGAATCAGCGGATCGGGGCGTCCAATAATTGATTTGCCCACATGGCTGATATGAACAACATCATCAGCGACCATACGATGTCCACTTTCAACAAGATCAAGCACACATTCAGACTTGCCCACGTTGCTATCGCCCACATAAAGCATACCCACACCATAAACATCCACGAGACTTCCGTGAATAATGGCATGCGGAGCAAAGAATTCTTCGAGAATCCGTTGCGCCATCTTGAAAAATTCAAACGTATGGAGCGTTGTCGAGAACAAGGGAATATGCAAACGATTGCACATCGCCTTAAGTTCATTATGCGGCATCTGAGCATGGGTTACAACCCACATCGGAGCGCGAAAAACAGATAAATTCTCAAAAATTTTCGATCGAACTTCGGGACCAACCGATTCCAGGTAATTCCATTCCGTATGGCCAATCACCTGAATTTGTTGAGAACTATATACTTTAGTATAACCAGCCATGGCAAGGCCAGGGCGGTGAATACCGCTTTCTTGGATGCAAGACTCCAAGTCCTCATCGGGGCAATGTTGCATCATCTGCAAATCTTTGCCGTAGCGGATAAAAAATTCCCGCACCGGGAAGCGTTCCCGGTGCAGGATTTTAAGATCTTTTAATCTATCAGCCATTACGTGAGTTCGGAAACCGGCTGAGATCTGTGATCGTTCTGCTTGTCGTTGGCCTTCTTGAGCTGGACCTTGATACGTTCAAGCGTTACATCGACTGCCTTGCCCATATTTTCTTCGTCGGCAGAAGCAACCACAACGGAACCTGTAATGTTGACAGAAATTTCGCAGTGACGCTGGTGTTCGACTTCATGGTCAAGAATTACAGAGGCGCTTGTGATATTCGGGTAAAATTTGGCCAATTTGTCCATTTCTTCCTGAATGCGGTCCTGAAGACCAGCCGATGCATTAAAATGACGAGCAGAAAACTGAATATCCATGATAAACCTCCGTATGTTAATGTTACGATTTATTTACGTTTAAAAACATTTTGGAACTTCCGTTCCGCAATTAAAGTATATACATCTTTTTACGGCAAAAGTCCACTACTAAATTGATTTTTATAGAAATAATCGTTCCATTTTGGAATATTCACTACCGTTTACGTTGATTTTTGGGCAGTATTTTCAGCTCTTTTTCGCGATATTTCGCCACCGTACGGCGCGCCACCTTGATTCCCTGCTTCAAAAGTTCATCACTGATGTCCTGATCGGAGAGCGGAGAGGACTTGTCTTCTTCGTCAATGAGGGTCTTGATGGCATCGATAATCTGCGCAGAACCGACTTCTTCGGCATCCGGGGCTGTGCCCTGCTTCACGCCTGATGTAAAGAATTGTTTAAGTTCGTACA
The DNA here is from genome assembly GCA_947165045.1 of uncultured Fibrobacter sp. GTDB lineage: Bacteria > Fibrobacterota > Fibrobacteria > Fibrobacterales > Fibrobacteraceae > Fibrobacter. The sequence goes on from CAMUYW010000060.1 coordinate 11,062, forward strand.
TGCCGTAAGGCGTTTCCACGTACTTCTGGTCCGTCGCGCGCTGAACCGTACTCACCGCCAAATGGACATCGTCTGCGACATCCTGCAAAATCATCGGCTTGAGGAATGCAGGGCCATTTTCGAAGAACCCGCGTTGGCGTTTTACAATTGCGCGCATCACAAGTTCAATCGTCGAGAAACGGTTATCGACCGCCTTGATGAGGTCTGTAGCCTTCGCGAGTTGAGCCTTCACGTATTCCTTGTCTTGCTTGGAAGCAGACGGATCCGTCAAAATCGCCTTGTACGTCTGATTGATGCGCAGCGACTTCTGCATTTTCGTTTTGAAGCAGACAACTTCGTAATTGCCTTTTTTCTCGACAACTTTCAAGTCCGCATTGATGATATGCGAATACGAATGCGAAAGCTGGAAGCCCGGATGCGGGCGCAAGCGAGAGAGGCTTGCCACAGCGGTCTTGACTTCGTCGGCAGAAACGTTCAATGCCTTTGCAATTTTGGCATAGCGGAGCTGCAAAAGATTCTCGTATTCCTGTTCGAGAATGCGGATGGCAAGACTCGGGAAATTCGGGATGGCATACGCCTGGATCAAGAAACATTCGCGCTGGTCGCGGGCGCCAATACCGCTCGGTTTGAACGATTGCAGAACATGCACGGCCTCGCGCACCGGGAGGCTAGCTTCTTCAAGCGCAAGTTCACCACGAAGCACGCGTTCGATTTCATCTATATATTTATCATCCGATTTCACGACCATGGCTTCGGATGCGCTGTCGCGATTGGCATCGCAAAGGAACCCGTCATCGTTAATTGAGTTAATCAAATAACGGACAAGCTTGCGGAAATGTTCTTCGGTAACGCCACATTCATTGAGCTGTTCCTGCAATTCGCGAGTGCCATTCCAAAGGCGGAGCTGGTCTTCAAGCTGTTCTTGCAGACTCTTGCCCACATCCTTGATGGGACGGTCCCAATCTTCGTCCGGATCCTTGGAGCCCGAATTCAAATCGTTAAAGGGTGCGTCATCGTACGATGTACCATCACCCAAATAGCTATCCCAATTGACATCAGAAGAATCACCATCGAGATAACTGCTATCCACTTCAGCGGTATCGTCCAATGAGCCGCGAGCCATGTCCTCGATATCATTGGGGAATTCATCGGAATCGTTTGCACGCGGGTCGAGTTCGTCCGGATCCTTGTCTACAGGTGGTTCGTCAAAGTCGCCATCGTCCACTTCCAAAAGCGGGTTGACTTCGACTTCTTCCTTGATGGCGGTTTCCAGTTCCTGCGAAGTTTTCTGAAGCATCTTCACAGACTGGAGAAGCGCAGGAGATAGCGTCTGCTCCTGCGTCTGTCCAATATTTGCCTGCATTCCAAGATTCATAAAAACTCCTAATCCAAGCGGAAAGAATCACCGAGATAAATGCGACGCGCTTCCGGGTCTTCGGCCAAATGCTGCGAAGAACCTTCGGTAAGCACCTGGCTCTTGTACATAATGTAAGCGCGGTCCGTAATCGAAAGCGTTTCGCGCACGTTATGATCGGTAATGAGAACGCCCATGCCGCGATCCTTGAGTTCCGAAATGATGGACTGGATGTCGGCAACGGCAATCGGGTCAATGCCCGCAAACGGTTCATCGAGCAAGAGGAACGACGGGTCGCTTGCAAGTGCACGTGCAATTTCAAGACGGCGGCGTTCGCCACCGGAGCAACTCATAGACTTTGTTTTGCGGATGTGCGTAATCTTGAATTCTTCGAGAAGCTGTTCCAACTTCTTTTTGCGCTCGGCACGTTTCATGTCTTGCGTTTCGAGAATCGCCATGATGTTGTCTTCAACAGAAAGCTTGCGGAAGATGGATGCTTCTTGCGGGAGGTAACCCACGCCAAGACGGGCGCGCTTGTACATCGGCTTGTCCGTCATCTCGATATCGTCCAAAAAGATGTGGCCCGCATCCGGGCGCACCATGCCCACAATCATGTAGAACGTCGTCGTTTTACCGGCACCGTTCGGGCCCAAGAGACCAACGATTTCGCCTTGCGAAACTTGAATGGAGACATCGCTCACCACCTGACGGTGGCCATAAATCTTGCGCAGTTTGTCGGTGCGTATTGTGCTGACCAAGTTTTTCACTGTGCGTCCTCCGTTTTCGTTTCGTTCGTTTTCGCAGATCCGTTCGTTTTTACAGTCTCGTCCGGTTTCGCATTTTCGTCCGCCGGCCTTGCCTTCTCTTTACGACGGAATAGGCTTCTCAGTTTTCCATCGTTAATCGCTTTTTTAACTTCCGCTGAGTCTGCTTTAATCAAACCTTTTTTCGCATTCAATCCATTTTTCGAAAGCGAATCCAGTTTTGCGAGAGAATCTCTCTTTGCGTTTTCCTTGATGCGGTTCGCTTTTTCCAAATCGATGTATCGCCCGCTCGCGTTCGTTTTGCGACCCATGAGCCTGAGCGACTTCACGGCATTTTTCTGCGCATCGAACAAGATGTGGATTGTATCGCCGGTCGCTTCGTTCTTGCCAGAAACAGTCCTATCTTTTTTCACATAGAAGTAGGTGCTCTGAGCCTTGCCCGAAACAACGGCCCTATCCATGCGGCCTTTCTTAAAATATAAATCTAAACGATTACCGTCCATCAAATTTCGATAGTCTTTCAAATCCGTTTCGTAGAAAAATCCTTTCGCGTTCAAGTTCACATAAAGGCGTTCGATTTTTCCTTTTTTGAATTCGCAATAAAGCGTGTCGCCAAAAGCTTCGGTCACATTGCCCGGATTGCCGCGCTTTGGCGCTTCTTGCTGAATGCCGTGCGCATTGCGGATCACGAGCGCAGACTTAAGCATTTTACCCGTCTCATCGAGCACAAGGAAAATGGAATCACCCGTGAGGTGGTAATTCTTCATGTCACAAGTCGGATGGCCCTTCATGCTAAGCCAATTGTCTTTACGATTAAAGTAACCCGTGTCGCAAGTGACGACCAAGTCTTTTTGCGTGAGTTTCACATCTTGATAGGCTTGCGCAAAACTATTCTTCTTGTCGAAAATGAGAGAACGCGATTGAATCGTCACGGTATCGATCGTGCCATTTTTTTGCTTTTCGTATTGGTACAGGCGCGGTGACATCGGAATTGAAACAATGTCTTCTTTGCGGTCGTACTTTAAATACTGACCGGTCATGAGGTAATTGCCAGCGGAATCGCCTGCGCTCACTTCGCCAGAAGCGATTGCAATTTCGCTCTTTCTCTGGTAGGAACCATTCCTTGCGCGGACAAAACCATTCGGATGCGTAAAGAGGAATCCGCCGCCACATTCGACCGTTTCGCTGTTGCGGTTCCAAGAAGCGCGCTGCGTTTTGAAAGCGACACTATCGTGAACAAAGTGGACGTTACCGGTCAAGATAAGCGTACCGCGTTTGCGCGCGACTTCGAGATTGTCGGCGTGGTACATGATAAGCGGCGAGGACTGCGCAAAAACAAGGACTGCGGTAAAAAGCAAAAAGGAGATGCCCGCACAAATCCGACGGGAATTGCTGCATGCCGAGAGAATGGCAAACGTTTTAAAAAGTCTCGTCATTTAGCCGCTCCCGGATTCGGTTTCATTGGGAGGGCACGGGGAGGCTTTGCTGACTGCGGATTTGCGGGAGCCGCAGGACGTGGCGGTCTAGCAGACTGCGATGATGTAGGCTTGGGCAAATTGGGTCTCGCTGCCGGAGCAGGCTTAGCTGCTGGAGCCGCAGACGAAGAAGACGGCGGAGCGTTCAAACGTTCAGCCTCGGCCTGTCGTTTGTCTTCATCCTTCATGCGCTTGGCCGCATCTTGGAAAATGCCCGTGACGTTCGAAAGAATTTTCCAATTGTCGAACTGCGCATCGCTTTCAAAACCGACACCTTGCAACACATCGCCATCTTCAGACACAACGCGCACATAGCTAGCGGTTCTGACCAAATTATCTTTCTTGTTCCAAAGGAGCGAATCCGCACGAACCGAAGCGCCCTTCGGCGTCAACGCGTACACATGACCATAAGCGTAAACGTACGTGAACGTCATGTCGAGACTCCCGGAGTCCGCACGCAAGAACGCCACACGCTCGCCAATGGAATCGTAAATGTCCACAAAGACCGGACGCACAGTCACAATTTCTTTGTCGGCCCAACGTTCGAGATAAGCGGTTTTGAGGCGCCAGTTGAGCACGCCCTTGTCGTAACTGTCGAGAAGAGTCGTGTCGGTAAAAAGCATCTGCGGGCGCTCGACGCGAATCCACGGCTTGGGTTCTTCGATTTCTTCGCAGCCGAGGAAAAGCATGGCGCAGAGGGCACAGGCGAAAACCCCGCAAAGGCGGGTCGCTGAGAGGATGTGCCGCGTTATGTTCTGCAAAATTCGTGCCACGAATACAAATTACAAATAAAAAGGGGCAGGAATTGGGAAATTTTTAAAAATTTGCAGGATTTCGGGGCTTGCAAATCGCAATTACGTATATTGAGCGTATGATTAATTTCTTCCTACAAATTTTTGGAGACTTGAGAGTTACTTCATCCCTTTTTATTTTCTCCTTGATTTTTGGCGTTCCTTGTTTTTTGGGCTTTTTATGCGCGGTATTTTACCGGAACCTTAAATTCAAACTTTTGTGGATTACGCTTTGGTCCACAATTCTATGCTCTTTTATCGGAGCCTGCATTTATTTTGCAAGCAGAGCAGTCAACTTCAATCCGCCAAGCAGCAATATACCTCACTTAACGATACTTACATTCAGCCTAGTTATATTCCTTCACATAGCTTGTCTTTTTTGCAGCAAATTTTTCAAATTCAAGAAAGTTTTCCATTGGTTTTTAGTTTTGTTGATCCCGGCATCGACTTTCTTCATTACGGCCCATTTCATGTGGAACTCAACAAAAGAACCTTGGGGTTCAATTGTCAAATCATCCCTGCAGAGTGCAGACCTTGAAAACGCACCAGATGCAGAATTCGAAATAGAATATTCATTTATCGGAAATAGCTGGAATGAATTCAGCACAGTAATTTTCCGCAAGCAGAATGCCGAAATCATATACCGCACCATATACAGCATGTGTGAGGACTTCGCCTATAGAGGCGATTCCATTTATGATGATTTCGTCTTAAAAAGAAGCGATTACGCCGGCGACACCAGCCAATGGAAAAAACTAGACGATAAAAAAATTCCTATCGTGAAAGAATTGAAAAGAAATATCGAAGATTATGAAATCGAATATACTTGGGTAAATTCGTACTCTTTTTTATACAGCAACGCAATTATCGTTTCATTAAAAAATTTTAAAAGCCACACTCGCAAAGAAATTGTTCTAAAAAATTCTTCGGAAGCTGGCATCCACAAAGCCATCGCCATAGAAAAACTCATGCGCGAAGCATGGCCTGCACGAGAAGCGTTCACGACGCTCACGGAAGAACAAGTCCAAAAGAAATGCAAGGATGTGGGACGCGCAGAATAAAAAAGGAGACCCCGGCACAAAAAGGCCGGGGTGACTTTGCATTAAACGCTTTTGGATTCTATCGGGTTCTGCGAACCCTCCAGGATGACAGAGTCAATACCGATGCAGGAATCCCGCAACAGGTGCGGGGTGACAACCAATGTTAGCCTTCGCGGCCAAGCATGAATGCCTTCTTGTTGCCTTCGTGGAACTTTTCGGCAAAGAGCTTGTTCAAAGCAACGAGCCACTGGTCCACGGTGAAGTCGAAGTGCTTGGAGAGCTTGCCGAGCATGGCGACGTTCAAAGCCTTCACGTTTTCGAGCTTCGAGACATCGATATCAGCCGGAGTGAGGAGCACGCCGCCCTTCTTCAAGAAGGCTTCGTTCACGACAACCTGCGTTTCGTCAAAGACGACGAGGTAGTCGGCTTCGCCGCACGGGATCATCGGGGACTGCACTTCTTCATCTTTTGCAAAACGCACGTCAGAAGCGATGGAACCGCCGCGCTGGCTCATGCCATGGACTTCAGCCTTCTTCACGTCGTAGCCTTGTTCGAAAACAAGTTCGGCCATCACGTCACTAGCCTTGATAACGCCTGTGCCACCGAGGCCTGCAAATTTAACGTTCATTACGCTCATAATTATTCAACCTCTCTATTAAAAGTTATTGTTCTTCTTGGCAGCGGCTTCTGCTTCGGCCAAAGCCTTTTCGGCCTTTTCCTTGTTTGCCTTGTCCCAAGCAAGGATGCTCTTGAGGGCGAGAATGCAGGGGCTCTTTGCGACGATGAGTGTGAGTTCGTCCTTTTCGAGGGATTCCTTCACGAGGCGCTTGAACTCTTCCGGTTCCTTGACCTGGTTCACTTCGTAGACGTTGTCGAAACCAGCAACCTTTGCGATTTCCTTGTAGTCTACCTTATATGCCGGGGTGTGGTCGAGGTGACGGCCCGTACCCGGGTGTTCCTGCTGACCGGTCATAGCGGTGATGCTGTTGTCGAGCACGATAACGACGTGGCCTGTTTCCGGGCGGTTGTAACCCGCTTCCACGAGGCCGGTGATGCCACTGTGAACAAACGTAGAGTCACCGATGACAGAGACAACTCTCTTGGCCTGTTCGCGCGGGAGCACGTTACGGAGACCGATACCCATACCGATTGCAGCACCCATGTCAATCATGTAGTCCATAGCGCTAATCGGCGGGAGAGCAGCAAGCGTGTAGCAACCGATGTCACCAGAAACGATGCAGTCGAGTTCCTTGAGCACGGCGAAAGAGCTGCGGTGCGGGCAGCCCGGGCAGAGCATAGGCGGCTTGCCCTTGACCGGAACCGGATCCGGGTTCCTGTCGCCAGCGATAATACGGCGCACGCGGTTCACGTCGAGTTCGCCGAAGCGGAAAATCGGGTCGAACTTGCTTTCGCACTGGATGCCTGCGGCCTTGATGTTTTCAGCAAGCCACGGGTCGTTTTCTTCGATGACCATGAGGCGCTTGCCTTCGAACTTCTTCGCGAAATCCTTGATGAGCTGCATCGGCAGCGGGTAGGTCATACCGAGCTTGAGGATGCTTGCTTCCGGGGCGGCTTCGCGGACGTGGTGGTAGCTGATGCCGCTCACGATGATACCGAAATCGGCGCTACGCATTTCGACCTTGTTCGGGCCTTCGGCAACGTTCCAGGCTTCCATTTCGTCCATCTTGGCGCGGAGGCGACGGCCAGCCGGCTTGGAGAAGCCAGGCACCATCACGTGCTGGGCGATGTTGCGTTCAAAGTTCGGCACCATTGCCGGGAGTTCTTCCTTCGGAACGACGATAGACTTGGAGTGGTCTACGCGGGTGGTCATGCGGAGGATAACCGGAATCTTGAACTTTTCGCTCGTCTGCATGGCGATGCGGAAGAAGTCATAAGCTTCCTGGGAGTTGGACGGTTCGAACATCGGGCAAACGGATGCCTTAGCGTGATTACGCGTATCCTGTTCGTTCTGGGAGCTGCCCTGACCCGGGTCATCGGCAACAATCCACACCATGCCACCATCGACACCGGTGTAAGTTGCGGTGTAGAGAACGTCACTAGCGACGTTCAAGCCAACCATCTTCATTGTCACAACGCTGCGGGCATGGCCAAATGCGGCACCGAGAGCCACTTCGGCTGCGACCTTTTCGTTCGGAGCCCACTGGGCATAGCCGCCCAATTCAGAGTAATCTTCCAAGATTTCGGTGGAAGGAGTTCCCGGATAGCCTGCGGCAAGCTGAACATTGCAATGACGCATGGAAAGGGAAATGGCTTCGTTGCCCGAAATCAGCATCTTTTTCGCGTTTGGATCAAAAGCTGGCATGATATTCCTTTTTAATGTGTAACTAAATCCGAGGGCAAAAGTAGAAAAATATAGGGAAGATCCCCAAACCCCTTTTTCATTTTACTTCGTTAATAGCACATTATGCGGGCGGGGCCCCAGCTCGGAGTTGCGAAGGCCGCACGGGCCCCTCCCT
>CAMUYW010000061.1 GCA_947165045.1 uncultured Fibrobacter sp.
CGCTGGGCTGCGGGACTGCCGGCATGGCGGCCATCGGTGCCTGGAAAAAGGCGTACCTTAAGGGTAAAAATGCCCTCTTTACGCTGCTCATCTTCGTGGGCGCGCCGATCGCTCAGACGATTTACGGCATGCTCTTGATGATGTACATCTTGAACAAGTCCCAGGCTGCTCCGGGTAACTGGGCTGCATACCTAGGCGTTGGCTTGTTCGGTGGCATTGGCATGATGGCTTCTGCTTGGTATGTGGGCAAGTCTGCTGCCGATGCTTGCAACGCTCTTGGCGAAACGGGCAAGGGTCTCGTGAACTACCTCATGGTGCTTGGCGTGGGCGAAACCGTCGCGCTGTTCGTCATGGTGTTCTCGATGATGCTTGTGTCGTAGCTTAGAATCTAAAGCGACATTAAAAAGGACTGCTGAAAGGCGGTCCTTTATTTGTTCGGATTGAGACTACAAATAAATAATTTTAATTGTCATTTTCATATTTCTTTAAGTATATTAAAAGCATGCAAAACGATTCTATTCAAATTTCTCCGAGTATCCATGAGTACCTTTTGACTCATGGTTATACTGAAAATTTTTCTGTGACTCCCATTGCCGGTGCAGGTTCTGGAAGGCGTTATTTCCGTATTGCCGATGGCGAACGTAAGAGTGTCTTGCAGGTGAGTGCCGAGGTGAATGACGATTTCAAGCACTTTGTCGAGTATTCCAAGACGTTCAGGGAATATGGTTTGCCAGTTCCGCGTGTCTACTGCGTTGACGAGGCAACATGCCAAGTGTTGCAAGAGGATTTGGGCAAACGCAGTCTTTTGGACGAGGCTTATCCGAACGGGAGTAAAACGCTTTCGGGAAGTGTCCGCATCTTGTATCCGGAAGTAATCGATGCGCTTATTCAGTGGCAGAATGCAAGCCACCAGTTGTTCAGCCATCATACCGAAATTTGGCTGCGTCGCTTTGATTTTGCTGCTCTCAAGTGGGAAACGGATTACTTTACTGAAAATTATCTGAAGCTCCACAAGGGTATTACGGAAATTCCGGAGTCGGTGCGCAATTTCTATTCGTTGGTGGCGGTTTCTGTCGAAGCGCAGACGAAGGTCTTGATGCATCGTGATTTCCAGAGCCAGAATATCATGATTCGCCCGAATTCCGAGGTGGCGTTCGTTGATTTCCAGGGCGCTCGTCGCGGTTCGATGTTCTATGACATTGCATCGTTGCTTTGGGACCCGTACGTGAGCCTTCCGCTTCCGATGATCAAGGATTTCTTTGAATATTGGCGCGGCTTGTATCGCGGTACGAGAATTTATACGAAGGACGATGCCTGGGAAGGCTTTGTGCATGCTAGTTTGCAGCGCTTGATGCAGGCTCTTGGTGCGTACTGCTTCCTCTCGAAGGTGAAAAAGATTGAAAAGTTCGAACAGTACATTGAACCGGGCAAGGCTCAGCTTCGTGTGTTGTTTGACGAATTCAAGCTTATCGCGAAAGCGACTGATCCGGAAGTGTTTAAGTTCATGGATTGGGCCTTGCAGTAATGGCTCCGATTTATACGCGTATTTACGCACAGCCGGTTGAGTTCAATCGCGCTCTTGGTTACGCATATGATGCTCTTGTGAAAGGCCCTTATAAGTTTGACGCGATGTCGACTTGGAAGGGGCTTTCGGAGCGTGTTGCCCAGGGCATTTACATGGGGCAGGGGCTTTTGCTCCCGCATACGCGCGTTCCTGGATTGCAAGGGCCGCTAATGGCTTTTGTTGTAGCTCGTGATGGCATTACGGGCGTTAAGACGCGCAATGATGAATTGGCTCAGTTCATGTGTGTGTTGCTTTCGCCGGCGGAGTCGGCGATGGCGCATACGGTTGCGATTGCAAATGTCGCAAAGCTGTTGCTGAACCCCGAATGGAAAGAGAAGGCGCTAAGCGCGACCGATGAGGATGCGCTTAAAAATTTATTCTAGATCCTCACCTTCGTGAGGATGACGAGTGGGGTGTTACCACTGGAGGCTACCGACGGCATAGGCGCGGTAGCCTTTAAAGTCGCCGAAGAAACGGGTGTAGCTGCATCTGAAGCTGAACCAATCCCACGGCGTAGCTGCTAGATTCAAGCCAAGTTCCTTGTAACGCACAGTCGTTTTGTCGTTCAAGAACTTCTTGTCCATGGCGCTTTCGGGCGTATGGAGGTCGTTGATGTGCCCGCCGAAGGCGGTGTCTCTGGCGGCTGCGCCAAAGAAAAGCGTTGCTTGGAAGAATTTGTAGGAGGCACTGACTTCGGTGTGGATTTCTTGGCTGTTCGGGCCGAGGTCGCTACCGAGGCTTTGGGCGTAGCTAGCGTAAGTGTAGGCGCGGCCTTTGTGGTGCGTGTAGACCCACGGTTCGATTCTCGTGTATTCGAACATCCAGCCGAGTGTTGCTGGGCCGATGACGATGTTATCGCGGGCGATGCCGAGAGTGGTGGCCCATTTATTGCCCCACCAGCTATCGTCGAACATGCTTGTCGGGGATTTCATGTCGTCCCACAAGAGCTCTGCGTAGAATTCCCAATTCGGGAGCGTTTTAACGCTCAGGTCGAATGCAAGCGAGATATTGTCTTGATCGCCTTGCAAGTGTTCTTGGAAAACGTAAGGGATGAATGGGATGACGTATGCCCATTCGAATTCGCGGCCGGTGCTATCGCTATCGGGGTTCGGGTTGGAACCTGCGGCTTCGATGGATGTGCCGTAAAGTGATGTTTCTGAAATGCCGAACTGGATGTCCTTGGGCAAGCTCAAGTTGAGGCGATGGGCATGGAAATACTTGCCGAAGTTTTTCTTTTCGTAGATTTTGGCAGCGTACTGCGTGTATTCCATCGGGCCGAGCGTGAACTGGTAGCCGAAATAAGGCGTTGGAGCAGCATCGGGGATGCGGCTGGAGCTGTCTTGCCACGGACGGTAGATGTTGCGTTCTCCGCGTAAAATGACGTGATTGCGGCGGGCGGGGCCCCATTCGAGGTAATCAAATCCAGCGAGGAGTTCTACAGGCTTGAGGCTGTAGCTGACGTTTGCGCCAAACAAGTCCCATGTGCGTTTGTTTTCGCTTTGCTTGTTGTAGGGGAGACCTTCGTCTGGGTTATAGTAATTGAAGTTTATGTAACGGTTGGTGTAGTCCGTGTTGATTTTTACGCGGGCGTCAAAGTGGAATGCGTCTGTGAATTTCCCGTTGGCGAAAAGGCGGATGGACGTGGAATTGTCGTAATGCGTTTTTGCTTTCGAGAGATTCGTGACCACGACGGAATCTAAAAGCTGCGCGTTGATGTGCAATTCTTTGTCGTGTGCGGAATCCGAAAACGTGATGTGGCGTGGCATATCGACCGGTCGCGCCGAGCAGGTGAGTGCTGTTCCAAAAATAAAGCTAAATGCTAGGGCCGATTTTTGCCACGTTTGCATGACTAGACTTCCTTATTGTCTTTCTTCCAAATTGCGATGATGCTCTTGTTCTTGCGGAAGGCGAGCCAGAGCGTCGGCCAAATGAGGATGAGGTCGCGGATGAGGCTAGTCCAGGCTTCTGCCTTGTCGTGGGCGTTTCCGTCTTCAAGTTCAAAGCAGCCGCAGGTGATGCCGAGGTCGTTCCAAAGCGCCCAAGCGAGAGCGATGATGAAACTGACGAACATCCAGAAAATGGCAAATGCGGATTCGCGAACGAACGGTGAAACGATCATGGCGAGGCCGAACCAGAATTCAAATTGCGGGTACACAAGCGCAAAGAAGTTGTTCACGAAGTCCACGTGGAGTGCCGAGAAAAACTGATACTGCGCAACGAGTGTTGCAAACTGGTGCGGGTCTTGGATTTTGAAAATCGAAGCAAAGATGAACATGCCGCCGATGCCGACGCGACAAAGCGTTTCGAGTGTGCGGGTGGCAAAGTCCTTTTGAATCTTGAGCGCGGGGGCAATTAAAGCGCATGCGATAGCGACTGCGCCAACGCCAACGTGAATGTTGTAGCGGTATGCCTTTGGCCAAATGTTCAAAAGCCAATCGTGGTCGGTGAATGTGAGGAATGTTTCAGGGAAGCTGATTTCTGCAACGCCGACTGCAACAAGGAATGTAGCGAGTGTAAGGAGAATGCCTGCGATAATCGTATTCTTGAGGTTTGTTTTTTCAAAACATGCAATCATGGTCGCTCCTTACAGGATGTCTGCCGGTTTTTCGAGGATCTCTTGGGAGCCAATCCAATTGACGGATTTGGAGTCTTCGACTCGAATGTTGTTGATAATGGCAAGGACGATGCAGAATGCAGCGATGCCGAGCAGGATAATCCAATTCAAGGATTTGAGGTAAGTAAGAGCGTCTTTCTTAATTTTCTGAATGAATTCTTTCATGCGTTCAATATACAAAAAGAAAACGACTAGCATAAACTAGTCGCTTTATTTTGCATTTGGAAAAGGTAGGTGTTAGGGAGGGCGGAGCCTTCCCTTGTCTTATTAATGTATACCGTTGCCGTCAGCGATGTCGCAGGTCACGGCCTTGCCGTTCACTTCGAGAGCGATTTCGCCGCAGAACACTGCGCCACCCTTAGCGGTGAGGGCAATCTTTTCGAAGTCCTTGACCTTGAGCTCGCGCGGTTCGCTCGGGGCAACGCCCTTGAACAAGGCGCGGTCACCCGGCTTGGCGTCGGCAGGGACAGACACGAGTCTGCATGTATGTGCTTCAGTGTCGAGATCGCCAGCAAAGAGCATACCCTGGCTCATGATGCCTCGGAGGGCGTTCGGCTTGAGGTTTGCGAACAAGAGAATCTTGCGGTTCTGGAGTTCTTCGGCCTTATAGCTGCTCTTGAGGCCGCTGCAAATTGTGCGCGGTTCGTCTTCGCCAGCATCGACCTTGAGAACGTACAAACTATTTGCATCCGGATGGTCGGCGACTTCGACGATCTGTGCTACGCGGAGATCCATGGCGGCCGGAACATCAGCGGCCATAAGCGGCTTGTTCTGCTTCGGCTTGGCTTGCTGTTGCGGCTGCTTCTTGACTTCTTCTTCGATACGCGGGAAGAGTGGCTTGCCTTCGCCGAACTGTTCGCCACCCTTGAGGATGCCCCAAACGAGGTCGTTCTGGTCGGTGAACTTGCTGCCGATCATGGCGAGACCTTCTTCGCTCTTGCTCGGGATGACCGGCCAAAGCATGCTGAGCGAGAGACGCACTGCTTCTGCAGAAATGTAAAGTACTGTAGCGAGTTCGTTCTTGGCGTTCGGATCCTTAGCGAGTTTCCACGGAGCCTTGACTTCGAGGTAGCGGTTCACGCTGCGGACGAGCGTCATGATTTCTTCGACGACCTGAGAAAGCTTGACCTGCGGAATCCATTCCATTACGTTCGTGCGGACGCGGTTTGCGATGGTGATGACTTCGTTGGCTGCATCATCGAGTGCGGTCGGAGCCGGGAGCTTGCCTTCGAAGTTCGTGAGCACCAAGCGGTGTACGCGGTTCAAAACGTTACCGAGGTCGTTCGCAAGGTCGCTGTTGATGCGGCGGACAAAGCCTTCGTGCGTGAAGTTAGCGTCCTGACCGACGACCATTTCGCGGGCGAGGAAGTAGCGGAAGGCGTCGATGCCGTACTTTTCCATGTAGTCCATCGGATTCACGACGTTACCAGCGGACTTGCTCATCTTTTCGCCGCCGTTCACGAGCCACCAGCCGTGGGCGAGGATGTGCTGCGGAAGCGGAATGTCGAGAGCCATAAGCATAGTCGGCCAATAGACGCTGTGGGTCGTCAAAATGTCCTTACCGATGAGGTGGTAAGTGGCAGGCCAAATCGGCGTGCCATCGGCGTAAGTCTTGTGGAATGCGGTCGAAGCGCTCACGTAGTTGAGGAGAGCGTCGAACCAAACGTACGTCACGTAGTCCGGGTCGAACGGGAGCGGAATGCCCCAGCTTAAGCGGATCTTCGGACGGCTGATGCAAAGGTCGTTCAGCGGCTGGCGGAGGAATCCGCGGATTTCGTTCCAGCGGTAGTCCGGCACAATCCAGTCCTTGTGGCTTTCCAAGAAGTCAATCAACTTCTGCTGGTAAGAACCCATCTTGAAGAAGTAGTTCTTTTCCTTGAGCCATTCCACCGGGCGGTGGCTGATCGGGTCGCACTTGTTTTCGTCGAGTTCGTCTTCGCTGAAGAAGCGTTCTTCACCGACGGAGTACCAACCTTCGTATTCCTTGGAGTAAATTTCACCCTTGTCCCAGAGCTTCTGCAAACATTCTTGCACATAAGCCTTGTGTTCGGGCATCGTGGTGCGGATGAAGAAATCATTGCTGATGTTCATCTTTTTCCAGAGGTCTTCGAAACGGTGGTAGTATTCGTCCACGTGTTCTTGCGGAGTTACGCCACGCTTTGCGGCAGCGCGCTGCACCTTTTGGCCGTGTTCGTCCGTGCCGGTCAAAAAGAATGTCTGGTAGCCGATAATCTTGTGGAAGCGTGTGAGGATATCTGCAAGTACGGTGGTGTAGGAATGCCCGATATGCGGGGCATCGTTAACATAATAAATAGGGGTTGTAACGTAAAAATTCTTCATGCGCGCAAATTTAGAAAAATTATATTAATAATGCAAATTAAAGGAGCTTTTATGTCGTTTATTGAACTTGCTAAGAACCGTTTCAGTTGCCGTGCTTTTGCCGACCGCGCTGTGGAACCCGAAAAACTTATGATGGTGCTAGAGGCCGGTCGCCTTTCGCCGACTGCCGTGAATGGCCAACCGGTGATTGTCAAGGTCTTGGAATCGCAAGATGCACTCAAGAAAATTCGTGGTGTGACGCGTATGGCCTATAATGCACCCGTGGTGATTATGGTTTGCTATGACGATACCAAAGTCTATACACCGACAACCTACATGGACGATTTTAAGAGCGGTATCATGGATTCGAGTATTGTCGCCACATCGATGATGATGCAGGCAACCGACCTTGGACTTGCTACGCTTTGGGCTCGTGGATTCAGTGCGGCTCACATCGAACATGAATTTGGATTCCCAGAAAACATCAAACTTGCTTGTCTTTTGGATGTTGGCTATGCAGATCCTGTGGATGGTTTGCCTTCGCCGCGTCATGAATTGCGCAAACCGATGAGTGAATTTGCCGAAGAAATGTAATTGTTTCATGTAACATAAGAGACTCTTTTGCAAAAGTATATTCTTCTTTTGTGTGTTTGTGTGTTGCTTTCTTGTACTGGAAAGCAGCCGCAAGTTCAAGTTGACGAAAAAATTTTACCTTCACCGCGAAGCATCGTTGTTGTCTATGAAAATGATGTCCATTGCAATATGGAGGGCTATAAAAAATTTGCTGGAATCCGTGATGCAATTGCGGATACGGCTGATGTTTTGACGGTTTCGTCAGGCGATTTTTTGCAAGGTGGCGCGATGGGGAGCATTTCGCGTGGCGGCTATGTCGTAACGCTTATGAATGCCGTCGGCTATGATGTCGTGACGCTCGGAAACCACGAACTGGACTATAAGATTCCGCGATTGATGGAACTTTCGGACTCAATGAACGCAGCAATTGTTTGCGCAAACCTTGTGCAGAAAGGGACATCGACGCCGCTGTTCAATCCTTACATTCTAAAGCAGGTTGGAGCAAAGAAAATTGCATTTGTAGGTGTGCTGACACCGCAAACTCTAGTGGGGGAGTCTTATGCATTTACGGATGAATCGCTAAAGATTTTGTATGACATTCCTGCAAAGGATATTTTCAATTTGGTGCAGTTGGCGGTTGACGATGCGCGTAAGGCGGGGGCGGATTACGTGATTTTGCTTTCGCATTTGGGTCTTGTGCCGCCGGTGAGTTCCGTTGAGGTTGTTCAGAAAACGATGGGGATTGACGCTGTGCTGGACGGACATTCGCATAGTATCGTTAGTGAAGAGTTTATTGCAAACGCCAATGGCGACAGCGTTCTTGTGTCGCAGACGGGAACGAAATTCCAGAATGTCGGGGTGCTAGATATTACTCGCAACGGACAATTCCACTCACGCTTGATTCCGATGGATAGCGTCGTTGCAGTGAACCATAAAGTCGCAGCAGTACACGATAGTTTGCAAGCATTGACAGCCGCCGATTTACAGAAGGTTGTCTCGAATACGAAATTTGAATTGACAATCAATGGCGATGACGGAAAGCGTTTGGTTCGCAAAGGCGAAACAAACTTGGGCGACTTAGCTGCAGATGCTATGCGTTTTGCGGTGGGGGCGCAAATTGGGATTGAAAATGGCGGGAGTGTCCGCGTGACAGTTCCTACGGGCTCGATAAAATATCAAGACATTCTGAACATTATGCCTTTTGGGAATGGCATGTGCTTGATTCGAGCGACAGGGCGTCAGATCAAGGAGGCGCTTGCACAAGGAGCTTCGAAATTGCCTGAGGAATCTGGTGGATTCTTGCATGTCTCTGGCCTGCGCTATACAGTCGTCGTAGACGCAAAGAATGGCGAAACAGCGCGAATACGCATTGAAAATGTGCAGGTCGAGACAGATAATGGCGTTGTCGCTATCGACGAAAATTCGCTTTACACCGTCGGCTTATCGTCTTATGTGGCATACGAAGGCGGTGAAATTACAGCCTTCCGCGAAAGCGAAATTGTTATGGACAAAGTGATGACCGACGACGAAGCGTTTGTGAAATTCTTGAAAAGCCTAGGTGACGAAATCCCCGAAGCTTACCGAAAGCCGCAGGGGAGGATTGCGGTGAAATATGATAGGTAGGGGGTGAATTATGGTTTATAAAGGCGGTTTCCACATGATTCCTGCTATCGTTTGTTCAATCTGAACGATAATCAGTATAACGGATTTTTTCAAACGACTTTTTGCAAAAATTTGGATTTTTTCAAGGGAGCTTGGGTTAAACTTTAAAAATTTAAGACCCAAGGCCACAGAGCTTGCCGAAGTAAGGCTGAAATCTTATTTGATCGTTTTACGCTTTTTTTTGTTTTTTTGCAATCTATCGTTTGCTTTTTTTTCTTATATTACGCTTTGACATAGGGTATTGCAGAAATTTTACGGTTTGAAGGGTGTCATCCTGGGCGGAGTCCGTAGGACGAAGTCGAAGGATCTAATGCCATTAAAAGCCGGAATCTGTTTCTGCAACACTCGTTTGAAGAGTTTATTAGCTCTTGTTCTCACGCTGAAATCTGCAAATTTCCAATGTACGAGGACAAGGCGAACGCTCACGTAAATGCGATTTTCGAACCGTAGCAATACGGCTTGTTTAGGCGTATTTCGACAAGAACAGCAACGTTCATCGTGTCATTGCGAGCCGAAGGCAAAGCAATCTATACGAAGCTTGCTGTGTTTTCTGTCGCCCGCTTTGGGACGTGGGTCGTTTGCATTTATCGTACATGGGCTATGCAGAGCCTCAGCGTGATAAATTGCAGCGACCTGCGTCCTTTTCTTGTTACCAAAGAAAAAACGTTAGTTCGGGAATTATTTGTTCCGCCTGTAAATTTCATCGAGCAAGAGCGCAAAGTGCAATTTGTGGTTTTGCGTAATTTGTCTGACGCCGTCGGCTTTTATCGCTTTGCTACGGATTGTGCAAAGGGCGATTTGAAAGATGAAGGTGATAGACAATATCAACCAGAAGTTGCGCGATGACTTGGCTTTGGAAATCAAGCAAGGCAGCAAGGTTTCGATAGCTGCATCCTGTTTTTCGATTTATGCTTATCAGGAACTCAAGAAGCAATTAGAAAACATCGAAGAGCTTCGCTTCATTTTTACATCGCCGACATTTATCTCAGAAAGTTTTCCCAAAGAGAAAAAGGAATTCTTTATTCCGCGATTGAACCGCGAACGCAGTCTTTACGGCTCAGATTTTGAGGTACGACTTCGTAACGAATTGTCTCAGAAGGCAATTGCACGCGAATGTGCGGAATGGATTCGCGAAAAGGCTCGTCTTAAATCGAACTTTACAAGCGAGCACATGCTCGGATTTGCGAACGTGGATTCCATATCTTATTCTCCACTGCGAGGCTTTACAACAGTTGACTTGGGTTGCGAACGAGGCGACAACATTTACAACTTTGTGACCAAGCTAGAGACTCCTCATTCGTCACAATTTTTGCAACTGTTTGATTCCTTATGGAATGATTCAGGCAAAATGCAAGATGTGACGGAAACCGTCATTGAAAATATTTCAGCCGCTTATAACGAAAATTCCCCTGCATTCATTTACTTTGTCACGCTTTACCATATCTTTAGCGAGTTCTTGCAAGACATTTCCGAAGATACTCTTCCGAATGAAAAATCGGGTTTTAAACAGAGTAAAATCTGGAATATGCTTTACAATTTCCAAAAAGATGCTGCTCTTGGTGTTATCAATAAGCTTGAAAAATACAATGGCTGCATTTTAGCTGATAGCGTCGGTCTTGGAAAAACTTTCACGGCACTAGCGGTCATCAAGTATTACGAAAACAGGAACAAGTCTGTACTAGTCCTATGCCCTAAAAAGCTTGCGAACAACTGGAATACGTACAGAGGTTTTTACGAAGATAATCCTGTTTATGAAGATCGCCTCGGTTATACGGTTCTTTTTCATACGGACTTGAACCGAGAATCTGGAGATTCCAATGGAACGGACCTTTCGCGTATTAAATGGAGTGCGTTCGACTTGGTTGTGATAGATGAATCGCACAACTTTAGAAACGGCAGTAAATACAAAACGTCAAAAGGGAAAATGGTCGATGATGATTTCGAACTTGACGAAATCGACAAGATGAACCGTTATGCGACTCTTTTGAACAATGTAATTAAGCAAGGCGTAAAGACAAAAGTTTTGATGCTTTCGGCAACGCCTGTGAACAATCGTTTTAACGACTTGAAAAATCAGCTTGCGCTCGCTTACGAAGGCAAAGAAGAAAATATTAACGACAAACTTTCTGCAGATAAAGGAATTGGCGAAGTTTTCAGAAATGCACAAAAAGCGTATAACACGTGGAGCAAGTTTGAAGTCAAAGACCGAACGACCGAAAATCTGTTAAAGCTTCTCGATAGCGATTTTTTCCGTGTACTCGATGCCGTGACAATCGCACGTTCCCGTAAACATATCCAGCGCTATTACGATACCGCCGATATCGGCAAATTCCCGGAACGCTTAAAGCCGATTAGCAAAAGTCCAAAGCTGACCGATGTTTACGGCGTTTGCGATTACAATAAAGTTTATGAACTTCTCTGCAAATTAGATTTGAGCGTTTATACGCCGACCAGTTTTATACTTCCCAGTTGCCGAGAAAAATACGAATTGGCCGATGATGAATATCGTTCACTTTCACAGGCTGGGCGTGAACAGGGTATTCGCCGATTGATGAGCATCAACTTGCTCAAACGTATGGAAAGTTCTGTCTATTCATTTAACATTACGGTCAAGAAAATTAAAAAGCTAATTGATTCTAAAATTCAGGAAATCGATGAATTTATCAAGCAAAAGACTAGTCATCAAAAAATTGAATTAGCGGAATTTGCTGCTGAAAATTTTGCAGATGATTTTGATGCAGATGACCAAAACGATGATGTTCTTTATGGAGTAAAAAAGCACCTTCGCATTGATTTGGCTGACATGGATTATGTTTCGTGGCGAGCTTCACTTGCAACGGACTCCGCTTTGTTAGATAGTCTGCTTTCGATGACATCTGTCGTGACGCCTGAACACGATGGAAAATTGCAAGAATTGCTTTCACTCATTAAGAATAAAGTTGAAAGTCCTATCAATGATGGCAACAAGAAAGTCATTGTATTCACAGCATTCGCCGATACTGCAGATTACCTTTACACGCATGTTTCTGCTTTTGTAAAAGCGAAATTTGGTCTAGAAACCGCAATGATTTCGGGAACTGAAGAAGGCCGCACCACCGCCAAGCTCAAAAAACGTGACATGAACACAGTCCTGACTTGTTTTTCGCCGATTTCAAAAAATAAGGCGGCCATGAAATCCAAGGAGACTGCGGTCATTGACGTATTGATTGCGACAGATTGTATTAGTGAAGGCCAGAACTTGCAGGACTCGGATTTCTTGGTGAATTACGACATTCATTGGAACCCGGTTCGTATTATTCAGCGTTTTGGTCGTATTGACCGCATTGGTTCAAAAAATGATAAAATCCAACTGGTGAATTTTTGGCCCGACGTGACTTTGGATGAATACATCCAGCTTAAAGCACGTGTTGAAGCGCGTATGAAAATCGTCGATATGACCAGTACGGGTGACGACAATATCATCGATGAAAATGAAAAAGCCGATTTGGAATATCGCAAGTCACAACTTCAAAAACTCCGCGAAGAAGTTGTGGATCTCGAAGAGATGAACGGTGGCATTAGCATTACCGATTTAGGCTTGAATGAATTCCATTTGGATTTGCTGGATTACGTTAAGAAACATCCCGACATTGAAAATGCTCCGCTAGGTTTGCATTCTGTGGTTCAAGCGACAAAAGAGAATCCGCCTGGCGTGATATACGTACTAAAAAATCGTGTAAAAGACGTGAATATCGATAAGCGGAATCCGATTCATCCCTTTTACATGGTGTATATCACCGATGATGGTAACATTGTTTGCAATCATCTGAATCCGAAAAAGTTACTCGACGAAATGCGTCTTTTATGCAGAAACCAAGCGGAACCGATTGCAGGCGTATATCGTTTGTTCAATAAAGAAACGCGAGATGGTCGCGATATGAAGAAGTATTCCAAGTTGCTAGGGGAAGCTATTGTATCGCTTGTGGCAAAAAAGGAGGAGTCGCAAATGGATTGTTTCTTGAATGGCGACTTTGTGGATTTCAAGAGTGAAGTTGTCAAAGGTCTTGACGATTTTGAATTGATTTGCTTTTTGGTGGTACGCTAGGATTTATCGATGTTTGGATTCCCTGTAGATTCTGAAATTAAAAAGATTGTGGCAAAAGATGCCCTGCTGGGACGCGTTGGGGTGCTTGCCCCATCATCTACATCTCAAAAGGCGACATTCAATGAAGATATTGCCCAAGTCGTCATTACAAACGTCATTTCTACAAAAAGCTTGCCCGTAGCAGCGGGCGCCCGCGTAAAGGGCTTTTATGTGGCTCGGGTTACGATGAAGCGAAAACAGTTCAACACTAAGAATTTGGAAACCCTACTTCACCGCATTGGACAAAAGAACATCCTTCTCGCTTTGAGTTATGGCGATGTGGTCCGTTTTGCGCTGAAGTATGACGAACATATTGTGGTATCAAAGGATTGGGTGTTTGCTGAAGAATTCTGCTTCGTTTTTAGCGGCCTCAACCTGGATGATGTTTGGAACGGAATTGTGAAACAGGTGGCGGGCGACCCTTGGAACGATGCCCTGAATGTTGCCGAAAACTTGGATATTCAGGAACATATCGCCAAGTTGCAGAAGGAAATTGCGAACCTTGAAAAGAAGGCTCGCACGGAAAACCAACCCGCCCGCAAACTGGAATTTTTTAACCGCAAACGAGACTTGGAATCTCAACTTACGGAGTACCAAAATGGAAAAAGCGAATATGCACAGCCTTGATTTGGTGAACGAAAACATCAAGAAAATTGGGAACCTTTTCCCGGAATGTGTCACTGAGACCGTTGACGAAAATGGCAATGTCAAGGCGGCGATTGATTTTGAAAAATTGCAGGAAAACCTGAGCCACGCCACCATTGGCGAAGGCGAAGAACGCTACCAGTTTACTTGGCCCGGCAAGCGCGAGGCGATTCACAATGCGAATGCTCCCACCAACATGACGCTGCGCCCCTGCAAGGAGGAGTCTGTCGATTTTGATAATACAGAAAACCTTTACATTGAAGGTGACAACCTTGAAGTTCTCAAGCTGCTCCAGGAAAATTACTTGGGCAAGGTCAAGATGATTTACATTGACCCGCCTTACAATACGGGCAACGACTTCGTGTATAACGATGACTTCAAGGAAGATACGGAATCGTTCCAGTCTAAGAGCGGTATGTATGATGAAGATGGAAATATGCTCTTGCAAAACTTCGAGAAGAATACCGAAAGCAACGGACGCTTCCATACCGATTGGCTGAACATGATGTATCCGCGTCTGAAGATTGCAAGAAATCTGTTAAGCGATGATGGCGTGATATTTATCAGTATTGATGATAATGAACAAGAAAATTTAAAGAAGGTATGCAATGAAATTTTTGGAGCGAAAAATTATCTTAATGATATTGCTTGGATTACGAATATAACAGGACGGCAAATATCAGGAACAGGAGCTGCCAAAACATGGGAACATATTTTTGTATATGCGAAAAATATTTGGGAATCTACAAGTTTGAATGTAGATATTGATTTTGCAAAAAAAAATATGCCCGATGCATATAAAGGTTTTGAAAAAGATATTCGTGTGGATTCATTAGGTAAATTTGCAATAGGAGATACTTTATATAATCATAATCGAAAATTTAACGAAGAAACAAGACCGAATTTGGTTTTTTCGATTTTTTACAATCCTAAAACTGAGGAGTTTAAAACAGATGAGTCCTATAAAAATATAGATGATTTTATAGAAATAAAACCGCATCCAAATGGTGATGGAAGGCACCAGTATCATGCTTGGCGGTGGTCAAAAGAAAAAATAAAAAACGAAAGTTATAATCTTATTGCTTTACCCACATCAAAAAAAGAATATGAAATTCACACAAGAATAAGAGACTTCAATAAAACCCTTTTGAAGGATTTGATTACAAATATTTCGAATGGAAATGATGAAGTCAGTGAACTATTTGATGGAAAACGATACTTTGATTTTCCAAAGTCTGTTAATTTAATAAAAATTCTTTTAGGGGCTTTCAATAACCATCATTCAATTATCCTTGACTTCTTCTCCGGCTCTGCTACAACGGCTCATGCGGTAATGCAGCTCAATGCCGAAGACGGTGGCAAACGTAAATTCATCTGCGTTCAGCTTCCCGAAGCGACTGCGGAAGATTCCGAAGCCTATAAGGCCGGCTACAAGAACATCTGTGAAATTGGCAAGGAACGCATTCGCCGTGCAGGAAAGAAGATTGTTGCTGAATCTAGCGGTCCTTCGGCAGGCTCAGGGGCCTTGGACATCGGTTTCCGTGTGTTGAAACTTGCCGATAGCAACATGAAGGATGTGTATTACAGCCCTGCAGAAACAGATTCCGCAGACATTTTTGACGCAAACAACGTCAAGGAAGACCGCACTCCGCTTGACCTGCTTTTCCAGGTAATGCCTGAATGCAACCTGCCGCTCTCAAGCAAAATTGAAGAACGCGAAATTGAGGGCAAGACCGTCTATTTCGTGAACGGCAACTACCTCGTCGCCTGTTTTGACGAAGGCATTACCGAAAATCTTATCAAGGCGGTCATTGATGTTTCCGATAACGACAAGCCTTACTACTTCTATATGCGTAATATTGGTCTCGGAGGCGACAAGGTTCTCGATAACTTCGAGCAACTCTTTGTCCATTACAGCCCCACCACCAAACGCAAGGTTATTTAAGGCGAGGGCTGCATGAAATTCAAGTTCAAGATTCAGCAATACCAGACCGATGCTGTCGAAAATACCGTAAACGTTTTTGCGGGGCAACCTTGCTATGACAATACCGTTTATCGCCGTGACTTGGGCAAGCGCAAAGGCCAAGTAAACGTATTCGACCAGGACGATGCGGGCTTCCGTAACCATGATATCGAACTTTCCGAAAGTGATCTTTTGGCCAATATTCATAAGTCGCAGGATATTTGCGATATTAAGCGTTCTGCAAGTGTTGTTAAGTCTGGTGTAGAGGCTTGCCGCCTTGATATCGAAATGGAAACGGGTACGGGCAAGACTTATGTGTATCTCAAAACCATGTTCGAACTGAACAAGCGTTATGGCTGGAGTAAGTTCATAGTTATTGTGCCGAGTAAGGCGATTCGCGAAGGTGTCTATAAGAGTTTTCAGACTCTCGAAGACCATTTTATGGAATACTACGGCAAAAAGGCCCGTTATTTCATCTATAACAGCGACCATTTGCAGCAGATAGATTCCTATTCAAGTGATGCTGGCATCAATGTAATGATTATCAACGCTCAGGCGTTTGCGTCGTCATTCAACGAAAGTAAGAATGTGGATGGTCGTGCAGGTGATGCCGCCGCTAGAATTATTTTCACCAAACGAGATGAATTCGGAAGCCGTCGCCCCATTGATGTGCTGGCGGCCAACCACCCGATTGTCATTCTGGATGAACCGCAGAAACTTGAAGGAACCGTCACCCAGAGGACCATGCAGGCGTTCAAGCCGCTGTTCATCTTGAACTACTCCGCAACGCATAAGGTCCAGCACAATCTCATCTATGCCTTGGACGCTCTTGACGCCTACCGCCAAAAACTCGTGAAGAAAATCCAGGTCAAGACGCTTACTGCAAAAAACTTGGCGGGAACGGCTGCGTACCTGTATCTAGACGATATTATCCTAGATCCGAAAAAGGCTCCTGTTGCAAAAATTCAACTTGAAGTCAAGAAGGGTACGGGAATCAGCCGGGAATATCGCAAGTTTGAATATGGCGACAAACTTTCCGTTGCTAGCGGAACCAATGCGTATGACGGCTTCACCATTGCTGAAATCGATCCGCTCGCAAACCAGGTTGTATTTACAAACGGTAAAGTAATTTACAAGGGCCAAGTCGTAAACGATACGGATGCAAAGACGATGCAGCGTCTGCAAATCCGCGAAACCATCGAAGCTCACTTAAAAAAAGAAGAAGAACTCTTCAAGAAGGGAATCAAGTGCCTTTCGCTGTTTTTCATTGATGAAGTTGCAAATTACAAGAGTTATGAAGGCGATGACGAGGTCAAGGGTTTCCTTTGGAAAACGTTCGAAGAAGAATACAACAACATTGTTTCTGAAAAACTGACTTTTTTCGATGACGATTATCAAAAGTATCTAAAAGGGATTACTGCCGAAGATACGCATAAGGGATATTTCTCTATCGACAAGAAAGGCCACGCCTGCGATAGCAAGGCCGAAAAGAAACTGGACGGAATGAGTGATGATGTTTCCGCTTACGACCTTATTCTAAAAAATAAGGAACTCCTGCTCAGTTTCAAGAATCCCGTGCGGTTCATCTTTAGCCATTCCGCGTTACAGGAAGGCTGGGATAATCCGAACGTGTTCCAGATTTGTACGCTCCGCCACGCCAGTTCCAATGTCCGCCGCCGGCAAGAGGTGGGGCGTGGGCTACGCCTTTGCGTAAATCAGGATGGCGATCGCCAGGATTTGGAGGTCTTGGGCGAAAACATCCATAACCTCAACAAACTTACCGTCATTGCTAACGAAGATTACGCCGCATTTGTAAGTGGTTTGCAGTCCGAAATCAGGGAAGCACTTCGCGATAGGCCGATGCTGGCCAATAAGGATTACTTCTTCGGAAAATCGATTGAAATGGTCGGTGGTGAAAAACATACGCTTTCAGATGCCGAAGCAAGCCTTGTGTATGCCTATCTCTATCAGAATGACTACATCGATGAGAAGGGGCGTGTTACCGAAACGTATAAAGCCGCCAAGGATGCAGGAACATTTGCTGCAATGGGCGGTAAACTGGCCGGAATGGAAATAAGTATCCATAAACTTGTGCAGGCAACTTTTGATACGGAACTTGCGCTCGAAACGATGGTCGAAGACGGAAACGCGACCGAAGTTCCGGCAAGCGTCTTGAACGCGAACTACTACAAGCAGGAATTTCAGGATTTGTGGAAACGCCTAAACCACAAGTATGTCTATACCGTCGATTATGACAGCGCAGAACTTGTGGAAAAGGCTGCCAAGAGCATCAATGACAATTTGATGGTGAGCGAACTGACATACGTGATTACCGAAGCCGACCAGACCGGAGTTGATGCGTTCGGTGCGACAAAGACTGTCCGCAAGAAGGCTTCTACAGTATCTTCATCGACTGTCAAGTACGATTTGGTGGGCGAAATAGCCGAAGGTGCGAAACTCACTCGCAAGACTGTTGTCGAAATTCTGAAAAAGACCGAAGGCAAGCTTTTCATGTTCCGCAATAATCCCGAAGAATACATCAAGAACGTGGTTAAACTCATTAAGGAACAGAAAGCGACCATGATTGTGGAACATATCGGGTATTCCGTGATTGACGGAACTTACGACAGCGACATCTTTACCGCTGAAAAACATGCGACTCTCGATAAGGCGTTCCTTACGGAAAAGCATATTACCGATTACATCTTTACTGACGGCTATGCCAAAAAGCCGGAAGAAAGCGTAGAAGCGCGCTTCGCAAAGCAGCTTGAATCTGCCGACGAAGTGGCCGTGTACGCGAAACTTCCCAAGGCATTCCAGATTCCGACTCCGGTGGGCAACTACTCGCCCGACTGGGCAATCGCCTTCAAGAAGGATTCCGTGAAGCACATCTTCTTTGTCGCCGAAACCAAGGGCAGCATGGATTCCATGCAACTCAAAGCCATCGAAGATGCCAAGATTCACTGCGCCGAACGCCTTTTCAACGAAATCTCGACCGAAGACGTGAAGTACCACAAGGTCGCCAGTTATGAGGATTTGTTGAAAGCCATGGAAGCGGTGTAGAAATAATTGCATCCCTTTATCAAAAAGTGCAGTTTTCAACTGCACTTTTTTTGATGACATTCGCTTGCAGTTCGGCAATTAATCGTATTTGAAAGGAACAGATGTGTGGGCTATAGGTGAGTTTGTTTCTTCGCTTTTCATTTGTTGTTGACGAGACTCTTCTCCAAAAGAATAAAAAAAACTGAGAGAACTTCTTGACAAATTGTTTTTTCTGATTTATATTGTGTAGTGAACAAATGTTTATGTTACAGTAAATGTGTTTTAAAGTTCCGCCTTTTTATGCATGTAGGCGGAAGGAGAGAAAATGAAGAATTGTGTAAAAACTGGTGGTGTCGGCATTTGGCTCGACGAAATTGTTCCCTGTCTCAAAGATACCGA
>CAMUYW010000062.1 GCA_947165045.1 uncultured Fibrobacter sp.
TAAATTTTGTCTCACGAAAAGCGGTTAGCGTTCTCACGACAACCGCGCCGTTATAGCGAAAAATAACAAAACCTCGCGGTGGTTTCGCGAGGCGTTTTGAATTGCTGAAGTTTATTCGTATGATTTACTTGAATACGGCTGAAATAGTCTGGCCTGCGCTCACTTGTACCAGTCGCGGATTTTCGGTTGCACCGTCGGACCAGCCGGTGAATACGGCGCCGTTCTCGGCAACGGCCGTCAATTGCAGCTCGTTGTTGCTGAAGAATTTGCCCTGATAGTTTTTGCTCGGGAGCTTCATTCCGTCAACCAACACATAGCCATTTCCGCTTGCGCCAATCGTTACAGAAACTTCGTTTTCGAGGTCAAAGCGTTCGGCCATTTCTTTTTTGATTGTTTCGCTGCGATTCTTGGCGAATGCAATTAAGTTGTTGCCATTCGGATCCCATTTGAAATTGCTCTGGTTGCGTGGCCATCTCTTTTCGTCACGTTGCTGTTCCGAAGAGGGAATCGTTGCCATCATGGATTGCACCGTGCTTTGCACCTTTTCGTAGGTTAAGTAGCTGTTCAACAAAATGCAAGCGTTGTTGATGAATAGTCGCTTAAAGTCTGGATTTTGCAAAAGCTTGCTAAGCATTGTGCCCGGGCCTGCACTTGCACCGCTGCTACCCATGCTGAATCCGCCCATGCCGCCAAAGCCTCCGAAACCACCCATGCCGCCTTGATTTCCGCCTTGGTTGGTTGTTTTGGCTCCAAGCACCCAGTTGAACATGTTTTCGTTTTCTTCGTCAAAGCCGCTGATGCCCGGAGTAAATCCAAAGCCATGATCGGTGTCGAAAGCAACGAACTTGAAGGGGTGTCCGTTACCGCCCCAGGCGCGTACGTTGTTTGTAGGCCAGTCGCCATTGTGGAAATACATTTCGGCGAACATGTATTGCGCAAAACTGTTGACGTTGAGTTTTGATTTTATTTGTTCGTAACTCTTGTTATCTTCGCCATCGAATTTTGAACCAGTGATTTCGCTGTAAAGCTGTTGGTATTCTGTAGTGGATGCGCCATTTGTACCGCTTGCTTCGTAGCTTGTTCCTGCAATTTTAATCATGTTGATGGACTTGGAATCGATGCCATAATTTGTTTCGACAAAGTTCCTGTTCAAGCGTTCGCGCATGTCGTGAATGCCGAAGTATTCGCCATTGTAGAACACGACCACTTGGCGGCTACGCTGGTAATCGACATCGGTGCCTTCTAATAGCGCTGTCATCATGGCATCACCAATGTAATCGCACCAGAAACGGTTTCCGTTATTGCGCAAGTTGAAAGCCTTGAATTTCTTTGCATCGGGGCGAGTCTTGAACAAGGAATATTTGAGGACCTTGTCGCCGTAAATGTCGTTGTCCATCTTGATAGCGACACTCTTCTTGGGTTTGTAGCGGCTCCAGTTTCCGATGATGGAAATGCCTGCATCAATTTCCCAGGCCTTTTCTTTGGACGAACTTCCGTTTTCGAAGTATTCTACGTGAGCGGGGAGCTCTTCGTCGCTCCAAAAGTTTGCGCCCTTGCAAGGTTCTGTGCATTTCGGATTGTTGTTATCAGTGACGTTGCCGCCACCACCGAGGTTTCCCCAGTTGCCTAAGCCGGTTCCAATGCTGCTGTTTGTTAAGTTGCCGGTGGCGTAAAGACCGTCCGTGGAGTCGAACATGTCGTGGTGATTGACTGTGATGGCAACGACCGGCATCGAAACGCTTTCGTTGATGAAATACGTTTGCGTTGTGGTGTCCATGGCCTGACCATTTACAAACTCAGAACAACGTATAACTGTATTTTCGGTAATCGCTTTTGTTTCTGTAATCTGCTCGGATTGCAAAGTGGGGAAGGATCCGTCAAATGTGCAACGGATTTCGCCACCTTTTTGCGGAGTAAGCGGATTAATGGTGAGGTTCGAATAGAAGCCTGCTGCCGGGAGGAAACTGTCCTTGGGCTTGTGATTGTCTTCGTATTCCTTGAGCCCGCTAGAAGATGATGCGATAATGGCAGCAGAAGAACTGCTTGCTACAGAGGCGTAGGAAATGGCATAGGAACTCGATGACCGTGCCGGAGGAAGTTGTGCGATTGCAGAACTGCTTGCAACTGCATTTGCGGAACTGGAAAGTGTAGCAGGCGAGGATGAACTGTTTGCGGTTTCTTCACTAGATGTTTCTGAAGTCGGGACTGCTTGCGAGGAATCGCTGGACTGTTTTGTCGGCGAAGTTTCTGCTGGCGTTGTTTGCTTTGAATCGTTTGATTTACTTTGCTCGATTGATGAAGATGATTCTTCGCTGATTTGAGGAATATCGTTGAACGGAGCCGCCGCATTATCATCGGTGCAGCCGCAATAGTATGCACTCGCAGATGCGAGGAACCAAACCATGAGTTTTTTCATATCTCATTCCTTGAAAAACTCTAAACCCACACTTATATATATGAATATATAGTGGTTTACTCCAAAGTAGACCATATTTGTTTCTTTTATTTAACGATGTGTTGTGAAAATTGTCAATTGTGCACACAAACCGAAACGAAATGCACCAAAAAAGCGTCCCGTGCTTACGGAACACTTTCAAAAATGTGACGTTTGAATTTGAATTTGAATGTTCTAGCAGAAGAAATCTTTCCAAATTTGATTGCCTAATTCGCTCAGGCGGATCTGGACTTTTTCTATCTGTTCGTGAAGCCCGTGCTCGATGATTTCTTCGATGGTGGTGAACGAAATGTCAGAACGCAGCTTTCCCAAGAGGCGAATGGATTCCGCGTTGCTCTTGATGGGGAACGCAATGTTTTTTAGGCACTGTTCCGCTTTTTCCAAGCAGTAGCGCAAGGAACGCGGGAAGTCCTCCGAAAGCAACAGGAATTCCGCCACATTGTGGGGCGTTACATTGGAATTGCGACGGTGGAACATCTCGTAAGCACCGACGCTCTTGAGCACTGCATTCCACTGCACGGTATCGAGCGCCATGCCCACCATGCTCACGTCAGGAAGCAAGATGTAGTACTTGACATCCAGAATGCGTGAGGTCTGGTCGGCACGTTCAAGCAGCGTTCCGAGATGCGTGAAGTTCCATGCCACGTCATGGCTCATCGTTCCCTGAATAATGCCTGCCGTGAGCTGGCTGAATTCCTTGACGCTACTGTAGAACGCATGGGGGGCGGCCAAAACCTGTTTCGACATTTCCGGGTCGCTCAGTTTAAGATAAAACTGGTTGATGGCAATCCACAGTTCCGAGGAGATTCTTTCGCGGACGCAACGGGCGTTTTCACGGGCGGCGGCCACGCACGAAATAATGCTGCTCGGATTTTCCTTGTCAAACGTCAGGAAAGTCAACGCATTTTCGAAGGAGGCGTGGGCATACTTCTTGAAGAAATCATCCGCATTACCCGCAATCTGAATCACCGGTTCCCAAGGGCGCACCTCGCCAGGCAAGTCCAATTGGAGTTGGAGGTTTACATCAATACTGCGCGCCACGTTTTCGGCACGTTCAATGTAACGGGCAAGCCAATAAATGGAATTTGCGACTCTACTTAACATAATTCACCTTACTGTTGCTGCTGTTGTTGTTCCATCCATAGCTTAGCTTGGCCAAGTTCCGGAGCCTTTTCGTTTTCGGCAATCACCCATGTATCCTTGCAACCCCCGCCCTGCGAGCTGTTCACCACGATGGAGCCCTTGCGGAGCGCCACGCGGGTGAGGCCACCGGGCAGGATGTAGGTTTCGCGGCCCTGCACAATGTAGGGGCGTAAATCCACATGGCGACCTTCAAAACCGCCGTTCACAATGCATGGCACGCGGCTGAGGGAAATCATGGGCTGAGCAATGTAGTTACGCGGGTTCGCAATAATCTTGCTCTTGAACGCTTCGCATTCTTCCTTTGTAGATTTCGGGCCGACGAGCATGCCGTAGCCGCCAGATTCGCTGGCCGCCTTGACGACCATATTTTCGATGTGGTCCAACACATGCTGCATGTGCTTCGGATTTTCGCACACGAACGTCGGCACGTTCGGAATAATTGCCTCTTGCCCCAAGTAGTACTTGATAATCTGCGGCACGTAAGTGTAAATCGCCTTGTCGTCAGCGACTCCACAGCCGGGAGCATTCGCAAGCGCCACGTTACCCGCCTTGTACGCTTCAATGAGTCCGGGCACGCCGAGACAAGAATCCGGGCGGAACACCTTCGGATCCAGGAATTCGTCATCGACACGACGGTAAATCACATGAACCTGCTTGAGTCCACGCGTGGTGCGGGCATACACCTTCTTGTCCTGCACAATCAGGTCATCGCCGGTCACCAAGTCCACGCCCATCTGCTGCGCGAGATAGGAATGTTCGTAGTAAGCGGAATTGTAGATGCCGGGCGACAGCACCACAACCTTGGGCGATGCGACGGGTTCGGCCAAGTATTCCAACGACTTGCGCAGGCGGGTACAGTATTCGTCTACCGGGCGAATCGAGCAATTCGAAAACACCTGCGGGAACGTACGCTTTAGAATCTGGCGGTTCTGCAACACGTACGAAACACCGCTCGGGCAACGCATATTGTCTTCAAGCACGTAGAAGGTGCCGTCGGTATCGCGCACAAGGTCGGTACCGGTAATATGCGCCCAGATTCCCTTGGGCGGCACGAAGCCTTCCATCTGCGGGCGGTACGCGGTGCAGGTGTTGATGAGGCTTTCGGGCACAATCTTGTCGCGCAGAATCTTGCGGTCGTTGTAAATGTCCGTCAAAAAGCAATTCAACGCATCGGTACGCTGTTTCAGGCCCGCTTCAAGGTGCTTCCAGTCAGAAGCACTGACAATGCGGGGAATCACATCGAAGGGGATGATCTTGTCCTTACCATCCTTGTTGCCGTAAACAGCGAAAGTAATGCCGTTGTCGTAAAAAGCCGACTCCGCGATTTTCTGGCGGCGTTGCAGTTCTCCTGCGGGAAGCTCATTGATTTTCGTAAACAACGGCTCTGCAGCCGGGCGGGGCGTCCCGTCGGGTAAGCAAAGCTCGTCGTAAAAGCCTTCGGTATCGTAGTTTTCGAATTGCATGTTTTGTTTCCTTATGCTTTTATGTTTATTCTTTCACATCCACGTTCACCGACACTTTCAAGGTGTGGTCGCCGCCACCGGTAATGACGCCCTTCAAGGGGCTCACATCGCCAAAATCGCGCCCCCAGGCAAGTACAATGTGTTCGTCACCACCGAGCACGTTATTCGTCGGGTCCAATTCCACCCAACCGTGGTCAGGAACGTAGGTACTCACCCAAGCGTGGGTCGCATCGGCTCCGACAAGTTTCGGCTGGCCTTCGCAAGAATGGGTACGAAGGTATCCGCTCACGTAACGGCAAGGCAAATGCAAGGACCTCAAGCAACCAATCATCAAGTGCGCAAAGTCCTGACACACGCCCTTTCGACCGCGCAAGATTTCCTGCGGCTGCGCCCCGATTCTCGTGGCACCCGGTGTGTACTTGCAGTCCGTGAAAATTCGAGTCATCAGTTCGTAAGCGGCATCGAAAATGGGGCGGTTCGGCTGAAAACTTTCGAGCGCGTAATTACGGACGGATTCTTCAAACTTGGCGAATGGAGAGGCGTAGGCATACATGGCTGCATCCAACGTCTCGTCGTTTGTCGGACGTTCCAAGAGTTTAGACACATTTTCCCACGGCATGGTTTCGCCTGGTTTCGGGGGTTCTTCTGCATGCACGTCCACAAGGCCTGTCGTCTTGAAACGAAAATGCTTGTGTTCTTGCTCGATGCTGAACGCCAAAACCCTGTTCCCGAAAATATCGAGCCGCTCCTGCTGAATGGAGGGATCCGGGTCCACTTCGATGCTGTGGCTAATCCAATTCTGACGGCTGACAGCGCGAGGGAGCATGTGCGCCAAGTGATTGCTGTAAAGAACGGGAAGGCGGTAATCATAGACAGTCTCGTGATCAATTTGATAGATAGGCACTTTTTAAACCTCCGACATTTCCGTGGTTGTGGCGTGAATAACGCCTGCGCGTGGAGCGTGGCTTAAATAGAGCCGGGTGACAATTTCGGCAATACGTTCAATCGAATTTATCTGTTCGTCAAGAAGTTTTTCCAAATTCTCCCTATGGTTGTTTTCTGTTTTCGAAAGCTGTTCAATGTTCGCAAGGCGCAGTTCCGCCAGCACCCGCATCAATTCACGGTCCAGCGGCGAGAAGGTCGCCTCGCTCTGGTTGTTGCCGGGCAAATGCTTTGACGCTTCGCGCAGTTTCGCCACCTGGTAGGCAACGCTTCGCGGGTTCGATTCGTCGGAGAGCAGCAAGTCAATCACCGGCACAATCTGCAAGCGACCTCCGTAACGGCGGTGATACGTCATCAGGCCATCGCCGATTTCAAGCACCGCCTGCAGCAACCGCAAATCCGTCATTTCGTCGGTAGGGGTCGTCGAAAGCAGATTCTTGATCAGTCGCAAGGTGCGGATGGCGCATTCGATTTCGCGACCGAGTTCCAGAAAGCGCCATTCGTGGCCGCGCGTCATGGAATCCGCAGCAAGCCCGGCCACCGCGGCACTGTCCGAAAGAACCTCTTTCAAGTACGGCAAAAGTGCCGCCGCACCTGGCCCTGCGGGCATTTCTGCAATGCCAAAGCCATTCAGGTAAAGCCATAAATCCTCCGAAATGCGGTCGCGCAACTGCATTCCCAAATCGCGAATCTCCGTCAGCACACATTGCATCCCGTCCTTGTTGTCTTTGCGCAAGACAAAATAACGTAGCGCATTTTCTGGGTCTTGTGCGAGTCTCGACTGCGACTCGTCTGAAAGTCCCGCTTTCAAGATCCACGGGAGTTCCGGCATGTCCATCCACGATTCGTCCGAGAGCCTGACTGCAATGCCTCTTGCAATACGAGCCATCATGTTCGAAGCCGAAAGATCTCGCCCTAGCCTGAACAAGTTCTCTGCAGCTCGGCTTGGTAAGTTTCCGCTCGCTCTCGACGGCGTAATGGTCTGGCTTGCCGGAGCCAAAAGCGAGAAGTTCGCCACGGGCTTTTCCGAAAGCACCCAGATGTCCTTTTCGCCAAGCCCATCGTCCAATATTCCAAGGCCACCGGGCATGACTGTTGTTTCGCTTGCCGAATTCACGGCGAAGAACCGCATTTGTGAAACCGCCGGGACAAAGTTCGGACCATCCGGTGTTTCGCGGTAGGTGTAAACGGTCGCGATGTCAATCGACTTCTCGGCCACCCATTGTTCTGGCGCTTCTTCTATGGCTTGCAACAACGCGAGCTGTGCTGTCGTAGTCATGGAAGCGTACGTTTTGGGTTCTGTTTCCTTAAAGCTTTCTGCATCTCTGAAGGCTTTCTTGAAAATCCACTTTTCCGGTTCGGCCATCACGCGCTCCGCATCGGCTGCATTCCCGAGCCAAAGTGTTTCCACATCGCGCAACAGCAACTCTTCGCCGAGCAATTCTTTGCAAATCTCTGGCAAGAACGGCTTGAACATCGGTGTTTCCAGAACGCCCGTTCCTAAGAAATTTGCAATCGCGACATTCCCGGCGCGGACGGTACTGATCAAGCCGACAGCGCCTTCGCCGCTATCGATACGGAGCTCCAGCGGGTCGCACATACCGTCTTCGACTCTGCGGAAAATCGTTCCGATTTTCTTCAGTCCCATGAGCGTTTTCATGTACACCTGCATATTGCGGATGGCGAGGTCGTCGTTCTCAACAAGCGGAATGCCCAAGTAGCGCGCAATCACAGCGTCTTCGGCACGGCGCGGGTTTTCGGGCCCCGAGGCAAGAAGCACCACCTTGTCCGATTCACCCCGTTCACGAATATCCTTGTGCATGTCGTCGAGGCCGTCCATCAGTTTCTTGAAAAAGACAGCCAACCGTTCCGTGCGCATACTGCGGAAAAGTTCCGGGAAAGCCCGGCTCACACCGATTCGATTTTCAAGCGCACGCCCTAAACCTTCGGGCACTTGCAAATGGTCGGCGACTGCTACGAACGAACCATCTTTGAGACGGACCACGTCCGTAGAGGCCAAATTCACGAATAAACCTCCTGTGGGTCGCACTTTCCAGACGACCTGTAAAAAGTCCGGATTTGCAAACAAAAGTGCCGCAGGCAACTTGCCATTTTTCCAAAGACGTTGTTCTCCATAAATGTCACTTGCCAAAGCGTTAAAAAGTCTAGCCCTTTGGGCGATCCCGGCTTCAATCGTTTTCCAGTCCTCTGTCGAAATCACAAGCGGGAGAGGGTCGGTTCCTTTGTGTCTAAAAATCATGCTCGACGAGAGATCGTTCTCGTCAAGAACGTTATGCAAGCGCATACAGCGGTGTTCAAACTCCACTTTCGACATTGCCGAAATGGACTTGATAAAAAAATCTTCAGTTTCTACACATTCCATGCCCAACAAATCGCAAAAAATGTGCCAAGGCGTTTATACGTGGTTTTTAGAACAATTTTATTACATTTTATGAAGTTTTTACAGATTTTGTTGTAATCTTAGTTCGATGAATATTCAATTATTGACCGTTTTGAACTTGAAAACACCGTAAATTTCACAAAATTTGATTTTTTTTTCACATTCCGGACGAGTTGGCACGATTATCGCTTAATGGTTAACGAAAAACAAATCTTTTTAATCCTATCTATTATGAACACTGCTGAAGTTTTGATCAAGTCCCTCGAAAGTGAAGGCGTCAAATACATTTTTGGAATCCCCGGTGAAGAAACTTTGGAACTGATGGAGGCGATAAAAAAGTCTTCGATCAAGTTCATTACGGTTCGTCATGAGCAGGGTGCTGCGTTCATGGCCGATGTATATGGCCGCTTGACAGGGAAGGCTGGGGTTTGCCTTTCTACGCTTGGCCCAGGAGCCACAAACCTTGTTACGGGCGTTGCCGATGCGAACTCTGATGGTGCCCCGCTGATTGCCATTACCGGCCAAGCGGGAACGGAGCGAATGCATTTGACGAGCCATCAGTATTTGGATTTGGTGAATATGTTTTCGCCGATTACCAAGCGCAGTAAGCAGGTGGTTCGACCGGATACGGTGAATGAAATTGTTCGTATTGCGTTCAAGTATGCTGAAATGGAAAAGCCCGGTGCATGCCACATTGACGTGCCTTGCAACATTGCAGCAATGGAAGTGGAAGGCGAGGTGGCGCAAACTCCGCTCAAGCATCATCGCGAGAATACGGTGTATGCAAGCACCGATGCAATTTTGGCTGCTGGTGGTGTGTTTGCCGCTGCGCAACGCCCTGTGATTCTTGTGGGGCATTCCGCTGTGCGTAATAATGCGTCCAAGGCCTTAAGCGCATTTGCTTATTCGTCCAAGATTCCTGTTGTGTGTACAATGATGGCTAAAGGTATTGTATCTTGCGAAAGCAAGTATTTCATGGGCTGCATCGGCATGCCACAGAGGGATTTCCCGAACATCATTATGGAACAAGCTGATCTTGTGATTGCCGTAGGTTACGATGTTGTTGAATACGCCCCTGTAAAGTGGAATCCCAAAGGAGATAAGAGGATCATTCACATCGACGAAACGCCGAACCATGTGAACAAATACTATCAACCCGAAGAAGAAATCATTGGCGATATTTCTGCGTCCTTGGATGCTCTTGGCAGTGTTTGCCCGAACACTTGGGAACCGGAATGGGCCTTGCAAATTCGCGAGCTGATGATTGCGGATCATTCTCGTTATGATCACGATACGACATTCCCGCCGACACCTCAGAAAGTGCTTCATGATATTCGACTTGTGATGGATGATGACGATATCTTGATTTCGGACGTGGGTGCGCATAAAATGTGGATTGCTCGCCAGTTTAATTGTTACCATCCGAACACTTGCATTATCTCTAACGGCTTTGCTACGATGGGTATTGCTGTGCCTGGCGCTGTTGCTGCAAAACTGTTGAATCCGAAAAAGAAGGTCTTGGCAGTAACAGGTGACGGCGGCTTTATGATGAACAGCCAGGAGCTTGAAACTGCTTACCGCGAGCACATCCCGTTTGTGACGTTGATCTTTACCGATGGCGGTTACGGCCTCATTCGGTGGAAGCAGGAAGAACGTTACGGTGACAGCTTCTCGGTGAATTTCACGAACCCGGATTTCGTCAAGTATGCCGAATCCATGCACTTGAAGGGCTACCGCATCGAACGTACTGAAGATTTACCGCGCACGTTGAGAGAAGCGTTCCGTCAGAATGTGCCAAGCATCATCGAATGCCCGGTGGATTATTCGGCGAACATGGAACTTACAGAGTATTTGAAAAACTTGGATATATAAAGGATTCTTATGGGATACATCAATAGCCTTTTCACGGGACAATCGGAAATATCTGGCGTTGCCGTATCCGAGTGTTCCCATTACCTTTCCGTTGATAGCATCTCGGGACATCCCGCTGTTTATCGGCATTTGAAACCTTGCGGTAATGTCGAAGAAAATAAATCGCAGAAACAGAACTTATAAATTGACTCCTCCACTCCAATACCAAATAACCATCGGCAGCAATGCCAATGGTTATTTTCTTTTTCAGTATAAAAAAAGAGAGCCGAATTATCTTCGACTCTCAAATTTTTTGCGATTCTAGTAACTACATACTAGTAACTAGGAACTGCACCGAAGGTGCGATTACTTGCCGAGTTGCGCTCTTCGAGCGCAACCCAAGCGGCTCGACCATGCCAGGTCTGCAAGCAGCCTGGCGCGGCACTCGCCTTAGTGGCACTCTGATGAGTGCGGTAATCTTCGCCTCGGTCATGGCAAAATGAATTTTGCCGCGACTCTCGGCTTGCGATTACTTGGTCTTCGGCATCTGCACGGAGATATGAATATCCTGCAACTGCTGCAGATCCACTTCGCTCGGGCACTGGTCCATCGGGCTAGAAGCGCTCGTGTTCTTCGGGAACGCGATGTAGTCACGGATAGATTCTTCACCTTCCATGGTTGCAACAACGCGGTCGAGACCGAAGGCGAGACCACCGTGCGGAGGAGCACCGTACTTGAATGCATCGACGAAGAACCCGAACTTGGTCTTCACCTGTTCTTCGGAGAGACCGAGCAGGCGGAACACCTTTTCCTGAACTTCCGGGTTGTGAATACGGATAGAACCACCGCCGATTTCCACACCGTTAAGAACAAGGTCATAAGCTTCGGCGTTGCAATCCTTGAGGTTGCCACCGAGCATCATGTCCAAATGTTCCGGAAGCGGGTTCGTGAACGGGTGGTGCATAGCCATGTAGCGGCCTTCGGTATCGCTGTATTCGAACATCGGGAATTCGGTAATCCAAACAAATTCACGCTTCTTCGGATCGCGGAGACCCTTGATACGAGCGACTTCCAAGCGGAGCTGACCCATAGCGGTAGCAGCAATTTTTTCAGGACCTGCGATGAAGAACATCATGTCGCCGCACTTGGCGCCAACAGCGTCGCGGAGTTCGTTAAGTTGTTCGGTCGTAAAGAACTTGCCGACCTGAGTTTCCACTTCGTCATTTTCCTTGACGCGCATCCACACGAGGCCCTTGGAACCGTACTTGCCCACGTAAGCGGTGAGTTCGTCAATCTGCTTACGGGTGAAGTCAACGCAACCCTTGGCAGCGATACCGCGGATCTTGCCACCGGCGGCAACGCAGTTCTTGAACACGCCAAAGTTGGACTTTGCACCGATTTCAGACACATCGTGGATTTCGAGGTCGAAGCGGAGGTCCGGCTTGTCGGAACCGTACTTGAGCATAGCTTCTGCCCACTTCATACGGCGGATGTGGCGCGGCGGTTCGAAGTTCCAAACCTTGCCCAAAACCTCGGTCACGAACTTGTCGAACATTTCCATGACTTCGTCCTGGTTGACGAAAGACATTTCAACGTCGATCTGCGTGAATTCCGGCTGACGGTCAGCGCGGAGGTCTTCGTCGCGGAAGCACTTGGCGATCTGGAAGTAGCGGTCCATGCCGGCAATCATCAAAAGCTGCTTGTACTGCTGCGGAGACTGCGGGAGGGCGTAGAACTTGCCCGGGTTCACGCGGGACGGCACGAGGTAGTCACGTGCGCCTTCCGGAGTGGACTTGCAAAGGCACGGCGTTTCGATGTTTTCGAAACCGTTAGAATAGAAGAAGTCGTACACGGCCTTGAGGAAGCGGCTCTTGAGGAGGAGCTTCTTCTGGATCCACGGACGGCGGAGGTCCAGGTAGCGGTACTGCAGGCGGAGGTCGTCGTTTTCCTTGCATTCTTCGTTCGGGTCGTTGATGGCGAGCGGAGAAGTGAGAGCGGCGTTCAAGATTTCGAGGCTGTCGGCCTTGACTTCGATTTCACCCGTAGCGAGCTTTTCGTTGGTGTTGCCTTCTTCACGGGCATAAACCTTACCAGTCACGTAAATAACGTATTCGTTACGGAGCTGTTCGGCGGTCTTCAAAACTTCGGCATTGTAGTCCGGATTGAAAACGATCTGGGTCTTGCCATACTTGTCGCGGAGGTCAACGAAAATCACACCACCATGGTCGCGGCGGCGATCCACCCAACCGGCGAGTGTTACGGTCTGGCCAACATCTTCCTTGCGAAGTTGGCCGCAGTTATGAGTACGTTTCATGGGT
Organism: uncultured Fibrobacter sp.; assembly: GCA_947165045.1. GTDB lineage: Bacteria > Fibrobacterota > Fibrobacteria > Fibrobacterales > Fibrobacteraceae > Fibrobacter. The sequence continues at coordinate 12,574 of CAMUYW010000062.1, forward strand.
CTGTCCTTGAAAGAATTTTTCGGGGCAAAATATAGAAAAGTAGGAAGTAGGAAGTAGGAAGTAGGAAGGAAAAAATAGTGATTAGTGGTTAGAAAAAAAATCTAGGACTTATTCCTCGTTTCTGCGGACCTCACGATTTCCCTTTTTTTTGAACAGTCGCAAAATTTGCGACAGTTGGAATGTTTTTGAGTTCTTATGACAAATGATGGGAATTTCTATAATCCCAGCAAATGGACTTTTTGTGTTGTTTTTTTTCTCGGCTCATAAAGAGCCCCTATAAGATCGATAATTTTTTTAAGGAAGCGTTACACTCTGTCACTGAAAAAATCAGCCCAATATGGATTTTCTTTGTCAACCGTAATCATGATTAACCTCACCCTCTAATATACTATTTTCTCCAAGGAATTCCGAGGCGATTCATAGCAAATAAATCTAGTTTGGCATGTCACCTCGGAAATCGCGAAAAATCACGGTCTATTTCAAAACTACATATTGCGTTTTTGCATTGCCGCATTTGACCATGTACATGCCGCGGCTTAAACCTGCGCTCGTCATGACGTTGCGGAGTTCGTCGATGTGTTCGGCTTGGAATTTGCCGATAAACGCTCCGAGTGGGCTAAATACTTTATATGTACTTTGAAGGTTTTTTGGTGCAGAACGCATCTTGAACGCAATTGCCTCTGTAGAATCTGAGGGGGGCTCGACCTTTGGCTCTTGCCACAGAACGAATTCGACAGTCGTTGCACTGCGGGCCGGGACGCTATAGCTGCACTTTGTCCCGTCTACATTGACTTCGCTTCCTTCCTTGAGGTTGCTATTGTCGTCGGTGACGTAGGGCTTGAATCTTGCAATTTTTGTGTTTCCGAAGTCAAAGTCCGCCTTGAATTCCTCGTTCTTGGAATTGAGAATAACAACGGCAATTTTCGTCTTGAGCGTGTCACGGTAGGCGGTGACCTTTACATTTGCTTCGGGATTCTTGGTGGCATCGATTCTCCTTGCGCCGGGGCGTGCAAAACGGCTGTAGTTTCCCATGACCCAAAGTCGCTTGGTGGGCTCTAAGTTGTCGGGGCTACCTTGTCCTTGCGGCCAAAGGGCTCCGTTGCCACAGCTGGGTTCGCTGCAGGAATAAATCCACCAGAAATGCCAGGCGTTCATGTTCGAAATCGTAAGGGCGTCATGAATCATGCCTGCAACGCGGAGTGCACTTCCCATGCCAATGTCTTCCTTGTTGCTTCCAAGATCATAGACTTCGGTTTCCCAGAATTCTTTGCCGGCTTCGTGAATTTCGGGGTAGGCGGCCGGGTCTCCGCCATATTCGTGCGTTCCAAAAATGTCTGTGTATTTCAGGGCGGCGGGGTTGTTGAAGAAGGCTTTTTTGTAATTGGGGAATCCATACCAGTTGATGGCTTCGGTGCCAATGATTTTGATGCCCGTGGTATCAAGGGTGGGGCCGAGGTAGTCGCCAACCCAACGTGCCAATTCATCGGGTTCGTAGTGGTTGTCGCCGGTGCCGTCGGGCTCGTTTTGCGACGAAATCGCGTATAGGTTGACTCCGGCCTTTCGCATGTCCTGCGTAAACTTTAAGATAGTGTTAGCCCAGTCTTGAGCATGATTGAAATCCAAATGCTTTTTGTCGCCATCGTAATTGACTGTGTATTTGGATGTCCATGGCGCAGCCCAGACTTTGACGCCGTATTCACTCGCTTTCTTGGCTATACTTGTTTCGGAGGTGGACCCGTCCGGAGCAATGCGGATGCGGTGTAGCGTAAGTCCAGCGCCGCTAGTGGAGTCCCAAAGGAAAGCGGCGTTCTTGTCGGTGATGGAACCTGCCCATGCCGATGCGGCGCCAAAGCCGCTGATGCGCTGGTATTCTTTGTCAATATTTACGTTTATCGTTGCAGCACTCGCGAGGGTGCCTAAAAATGCGATGGAACCCGCAAAAAGAGATATTTCCTTAATTGAAAATGTCATATATCCTCCCATTTCAATCATCCTAACTATAAATTATGTTGGAATTTTCGCTTGTTATAGGGCTAAAGTCGAATTTGTTTTGATAAAATGTCCAAACCCCAAAAAGCAAGACTTACACCCCCTGTAACGCCTCTTACGGGGCTTGTAAATGACCTACATTTTGTGTAAAAATTGGCGCTACGGCACGGATTTTGCAAGAGCCGCAAACATGCTTTTTATCGCTCCTTTTGGTCATTTTATCTCCCATTTATGCAAGTAAACAATATTTTCGTTTTTTTTTAACGATTTTCTTGTCTTTTTCGAATTTTTGCTAGTATATTCTTTTCTGTGTTTAATGAAAATGCCCTAAAAAGGGGTGTTTTTGGTTCAATTTGGAGATTTAAATGGCAGAAGATTTGCAAGCCCTTATGGAACGCATCCAGAAGGATGCTGTCGAAAAGGCAGAACTCGCAGCAGCAGATATTATTTCTAAGGCAAAGGACAAGGCGGCCGAAATTGTCAGGGCAGCCGAAGACGAAGCCAAAGCAAAACTCGAAAACGCCGATAAGGAAGCACAAGCATTTACAGAACGCAGCGAACGCACTTTGGAACAGTCCGCTCGCGATTTGCTCCTCTCGGTGGGCAAGAACCTCGAAAAGATGATTCTTGATCTTCTCAGCCTCCAGATTGACAAGTCTCTCGATGAATCGACCGTGAAGAACATGCTCCTCACGGTTGCAAAGAGCTACACCTCCGACATCGAAATCAACTTCTCCGAAGCCGATGCCAAGGCCCTCACGAGCTTTGTGATGGGCGAGTTTGCAAAGCAGCTCAAGGCTGGCGTCAAGGTCGAAAGCGACAAGGGCGTCAAGTTTGGCTTCCGCGTAAAGCTCGACGGCGGCAAGGTCAGCCACGAATTTACAGAACAGGCAATGGCGGAATCTCTTTCTGCCTTGCTCAGACCGCAACTTGCAAAGATTGTAAACAAGGCCGCCCAGGGCAAATAAGGCGGTCCAATGAGCAGTCCAGCATATTTGATGGCATCGCTTCCGATGCTTGAACTGGGCGACGTTCCGCCCCTTAGCATGGCCGAGTTCCGTGGCCGTTGCGAAGGTGTGCTGGATGCCCCAGAACTCGAAGCGCTCGACGCCCTTTTAGTGGGCGAAGAGAGCGATGATGAATTTGTTAGGGAATACCAGTCCCGCGAAACCCAGATGAGAAATGTTTCAGGAAGGCTCCGCGCCCAGGCGTGGGGCCCTGAAGTGCGTTTTGCGGAACGTTCATTCTCTGGTTATGACGTCACCTTTGCGAAGATGATCCAGGACGCGTTCATGAAGTCAAATCCGCTTGAAAAGGAACAGGATATCGACCGCGCCCGTTTTTGGCTTGTGGATAGCCTTGCCGGTGTAGGCGAGGGGACCATCAAGCACGTCTACGCCTATGCGATTAAGCTTAGAATCTGCGAGCGTTGGGCTCGTTTGAACGATATCGCAGGCGACAAGGCCGTCATCAATATTATTAATGAAAACGATCCTGCATACAGGCAGGAATGAGTGGAGGTCCATTTTCAATGGCTAGTATCGGAAAAATAACCGGCGTGAACGGAAACCTGATTCGTGTCAAGTTTGAAAGCGCCGTTTCCCAGAACGAAGTGGCTTATGCAAAGCTCATTTCGAAGAACGAAGCAGGTAAGACAGAAATCATCCCCCTTAAGAGCGAAGTGATTCGTATCCGTGGTGATTACGCTGAACTCCAGGTGTTCGAAGATACGACTGGCCTCAAGGCTGGCGACGAAGTCGAATTTACGGGTGAACTTCTTTCTGTTGAACTTGGTCCGGGTCTCCTTACTCAAGTTTTTGATGGTCTTCAGAACCCGCTGCCGAAGCTCGCTGACGAATGCGGCTTCTTCCTCCAGCGCGGTAAGTACTTGAAGGCTCTCCCGCGTGACAAGAAGTGGGCTTTTACTCCGGTCGCTAAGGCTGGCGATGTGGTTGTCGCTGGTGATACGCTCGGTACGGTTCCGGAAGGTGTTTTCTCGCACCGCATTATGGTGCCGTTCAAGCTCCTCGGCAAGTGGACTGTGGATTACATCACGACTGCCGGTGACCGCGTTGTCGAAGATGTTGTCGCAAAGCTCAAGAACGATAAGGGCGAATCTGTCGATGTGACGATGGTGCAGACCTGGCCGGTCAAGATGCCGATCAAGGCTTTTGAAGAACGCCTCCGCCCGTCCAAGCCGCTTACCATGCAGCAGCGCATTATCGATACGTTCTTCCCTGTGATGCAGGGCGGTACGTTCTGTACGCCGGGCCCGTTCGGTGCCGGCAAGACCGTGCTCCAGCAGCTCATGAGCCGTTATGCCGACGTGGACATCGTGATTTTGGCCGCTTGCGGTGAACGTGCTGGTGAAGTGGTGGAAACCCTTCGCGAATTCCCGGAATTGATTGACCCGCGTACGGGCAAGTCCTTGATGGAACGTACGCTTATCATTTGTAACACGTCTTCCATGCCGGTGGCTGCTCGTGAAGCTTCCGTTTATACTGGCGTGACGCTTGCTGAATACTACCGTCAGATGGGCCTCAACGTGCTCCTCCTCGCAGACTCTACTTCTCGTTGGGCTCAGGCTCTCCGTGAAATGAGTGGCCGTTTGGAAGAAATTCCGGGCGAAGAAGCATTCCCGGCTTACCTCGAATCTGTGATCGCTTCCTTCTACGAACGCGGTGGCGTTGTCCGCCTCAAGGACGGTTCGACCGGCTCCGTGACGATTTGCGGTTCCGTGTCTCCGGCAGGTGGTAACTTCGAAGAACCGGTGACCCAGGCAACCCTCAAGGTGGTGGGAGCATTCCTCGGCCTTTCCCGTGAACGTTCTGACCAGCGCCGTTTCCCGGCAATCCACCCGTTGGATTCCTGGTCCAAGTACGAAGGCATTATCGATTCCAAGAAGGTCGCTCAGGCCCGTTCTATCCTCGCTAATGGCGTGGACGTGAACAATATGATGAAGGTTGTGGGCGAAGAAGGTACTTCGATCGAAGACTTCATTGTTTATCTGAAATCTGAATATCTTGATGCCGTTTATCTGCAGCAGGACGCCTATAACGAAATCGACGCCGCTTGCTCTGCAGAACGCCAGAAGTACGTGTTCGACAAGATTTACACCATCCTCATGACACCGATGACGTTTGCCGAAAAGGATGTCGCTCGTACGTTCTTCCTCAAGCTCACGCAGGCCACCAAGGACTGGAACCGCGTGGCGTTTGACTCTCAGGAATTCAAGGATCTCGAATCCAGTATTTTTGCTTCCGTAAAGGAGGTTTCTCTTAATGCATAATGTTGCTTACCATCGTATTGAACGCATTGCCGGTTCTGTGATTACTTTGAGAGCCGAAGGCGTTGCAAACCAGGAACTGGCTCAGGTGACGAGCTCTTTCGGTACTTCTCTTGCCCGTGTGATCCGCATTGACGGTGACCTCGTGGACTTGCAGGTCTTTGCAGGTGCTCGTGGTATTTCTACGGACTCCGAAGTGCGATTCCTCGGTGAACCGATGAAGGTCCCGTACAGCGATGCTTTGCTTGGCCGCGTGTTTAACGGTGCTGGCAAGCCGCGTGATAACGGCCCGGAAGTCGATGGCGAACGCATCACGATTGGCGGCCCTTCTGTGAACCCTGCTAAGCGTATCATTCCGAAGACGATGGTGCGTACGGGTATCCCGATGATTGACGTGTTCAACACGCTCGTCGTTTCGCAGAAGCTCCCGATTTTCTCGATTGC
>CAMUYW010000063.1 GCA_947165045.1 uncultured Fibrobacter sp.
ATACCGTGCGCCACGATGTACTGCACATCGGCATGTTCTTCGGCGTGATTGATATTGCGTTCCATCGCCGCCTTGACGATCGCACGAGCCATGCTATGCGGGAAATGTTCCTCGATGCATGCCGCAATTTTCAAGATCCGCTTTTCGGAATACTCGCCGAACGGAATAATCTTTTCGAGTCGCGGTTCCGCCTTCGTGAGCGTTCCCGTCTTGTCGAACACAATCGTATCGGCAAGAGCAAGTTCTTCCAAGTACTTGCCGCCCTTCACCGTCATATCCATATCAGCCGCTTCACGCAAAGCAGAAATCACGGAAATCGGAGTCGAGAGCTTAATGGCACAAGAGTAATCTACCATCAAGATGGAAACTGCACGGGAAATATTCTGCGTCAATAATAGCGTAAGTCCAAAGCCGAGGAAACTGAACGGCACGATGCTATCGGCAAGATGTTCCGCGCGACTTTGCACGCTCGCCTTCAAGTCTTCGCTACGGTCAATCAGTTCGACAATCTTTTGTATTTTCGTATTGCTGTTCACCGCATGGACCTTCACGACAATCGCGCCTTCTTCAAGGACAGTTCCCGCGAACACAATCCTGCCCGCCGTTTTCATCACCGCCTTGGATTCGCCCGTCATCGTCGATTCATTCACGAAGGCTTCGCCTTCGATTACACGACCATCCACAGGAATCATGCTGCCAGAGCGAATGCGAACAAGATCATCGACCTGCACATCCTTCATATCGACCAAAGTATCCACGCCGTCTTTCACGACCCAGACCTTGTCCACTTTTACAGCGAGGCTACCCGTCAAAGCTGTGCGCGTACGCGCCTTGGTATAATCTTCCAGCAAGCCTGATACGCCCAAAAGGAACATCACCGTCCCTGCGGACTCGTAATTTTTTCTGGAGCAGACTAGCCCCGATTGCAGCGCCGTCCAAAACATCGACAGTCAGCTTTCCGCTCATGAGCGTTGAAATTCCGCGTGCCACATAGCGCAACCCGCGAACAACAGTAATCGCCGTACGAATCGGTAGCGGAACAAACCAGCGCATCAAATAACGCCTTGCAATCATTCCCATGAGGCTTGCTTTAAAGCCATCATCCAATGCTTGCAACTGGTATTCTGTTTCGCCATCGCATTCAGGTAATTCTTTTGGATTGAGCGAACGGACAAAATCAAGAATCTGTTTACGACTCGTCTCATAGTCACCCGCCTTGGCGGAATATTCAAAAAGGAGCCCGCCATTGACGCTACGCACCACAACACTTTTAACGCAAGGCTCACTCAAGCAGGCCTTGTGAATGCGCGCTTCATAATCACGTTCAAAAGCGTACGCCCCAGCACGCAAGCGAAGGCGACCCGGCTTATCGTAAACGATTTTGTATTTCATTTTTAGTGGTTAATGGCTCTACTTACTTAATCCCAGCTTCGTTTTTGGCATCGTTGCAGATGTCGTTAGCTTCGTCCTTCATATCCTGAAAGGCGGCCTTGGCGTCAGCAGTGAACTTCATGCCGTGAGCAAGCCCGGTCACAGCGAGTTCGCGAGTCTTTTTAGCCTTAAGTACCTTCTTTGCGACTGCAGATCCGACAGCACCGGCAACAACAAGCCAGAATTTTTCATTTTTGAATACGGACATATCTATCTCCTTATAAAAAAATATTGCGGCAACTCTGCCAGCAATTCAAAAATAAAAATCACCCCTCCAACTTACAAATTACAAACAAATTAAATGCATAATCTTTAAAACCCAGCACCGCAGTTGAGTTACACGAGATAAACGCTAACATTGTTAGTGAATTTCTAACAATGTTAGTCTCTCTAATTTTGTTAGACTCACTAACTTTTCTTAGCGGGGTCTTTCAATTATGACAGCGCGAGAACTTTACCCAATTCGCGGCACTTAGCGTTACCATCATCATCAGGAGAGCCTTCGATTGCAAGCGGATCATCAGCAAGCACGAGGCCCGCATTTGCGGCATCTTCTTTCCACGGGTTCATCCACTCGCCACCACCCCAGCCGTAAGATCCAAAAAGCACCACCTTCTTGCCCGAAATCTGCTTTTTCAGTTGATCATACATCGGTTGGAATTCGCTATCTTCAAGTTCTTCGGCACCCATCGCCGGGCAACCCAAAGCAAACTTGTCAAATTCATTCGCACTTTCGACCTTAAAAGCAGAAGTATTAAACACGCTCACTTCTGCACCGGCTTCACGAGCGCCTGCGGCAACTTCGTTCGCCATAAGTTCTGTATTTCCGGTTCCAGTCCAAAAGACAACTGCAATTTTATTCATTTTTTGATCCTTTTTAAGAAATTAACTTGCTACTGTCAACTGTTCCAGGGAATCTCCCTGTTCAAAACGCTCATTAAAAACCTTGTGGCATTTTTTATAGACTTCAAAAATGTGTATTGAATTCGGCACATCGTTGTAAACTTTCCAGCACCCGATCAACTTGCAATTTTTTCCGCCGTATGCGATAAAATCTTTCACATCTTGTAACGGATAGCCTAAAAACACGCCCACTTCATGAGGGAAGCAAACCGAGCGTGTCATGCGCACCTGAAAAAAGTTAAGCAACGATTCCACATCAAATTCGATGTAGCCAAAGCCTTTCAAAAACTTTTGCACCTCGCAGGAATTTCCCAAATTTCGCAAAGCGCTATTTCGGTAGACATATATAAAATAACGTCCGCAGCGTTCCGCAACAACGCGAGCCGCAACGCCCTTAGGGTTCAGCATCCGATTCCAACGCGCCAAAATATTACAAAGTACTACACCATCAGCAATATCAAGGCAAAAAAGATTCCCCGTCTTGAGCCCCGCAAGTGTCGGAGCGCAATGGCGAACTAAACGAGAATCAAGATTTTCATTCATGTATAACCCAGTAATAAAATCAAAAACCCGCCAATAGCTTTCGCCATGGCGGGAAACCTATTCCAGTATATATGAGGTAACGAATCTTATATACTGGCAGTGGTTCTATGGCAAATTTTCTTGTACACATTTTAAAAAAGTAAAATCACTAATTCTACTCCAAAAGGACATAGAATAGCCCAAAATTAGATTAGTCTAACAAAAGACTGATAGTTATAGGATTTTTCTATAAATCACTCTAAAAACAAAGTATTGGACAAACCTATATTCGCCTTCTATATTTGGCTCGAACAAATAACAAGGAGGCGATTATGACAAACGGATTATTTTTTGGATCTATAACAGTTGTACTTGGCACAATCACATCTCTACTTTCATTCGTTTTTCTTCCGTTTTGCAATCCCGTCGGCATGGTCATGCGTTGCCATTACACCTCCGTTGTTGATGGATTTGTGGGCATTGCAATCGCGCTCGTTGGCATCGCTTACCTGTTACTCCCCAAGGCAAACAAAGCATTGAGTTACGCAGTGATTATTCTAGGCGTCCTTACTTCGCTTGTTCCCACAGTCATCGTAGGCGTCTGTTCGCACCCGCACATGCACTGTCATTCTATATCTTCACCGGTTCTTCAGTTGATCGGAATCGTTATCGCACTTTTCGGCGTTGCAAACCTCGCGTTTTTGGCAAGCCGCAATTTAAAATCGGAGGATTTTACTAATGAAGTTTACAACGCTTAAGATTATATACACCAATTTTTGGAGTCATCCTGCACGAAGCCTCGGGCTTGTTATTTTAACAGCAATCGCCTCGGCAACATTACTTTCCGGTGTCATTTTTTCAAAGAGTCTTGACGCCGGATTCGAACAGCTTTCATCCCGCATGGGAGCCGATGTACTGATCGTCCCATACGGAAGCGAAGCCAAAAACCAGTCCGTACTTTTGCAGGGAGACTTGACCCATCGCACGCTCCCCCGCGAAGTATTGGACTTCACCCGCAAACTTCCAGGAGTAAGCGCCGCATCACCGCAATTCTACTTTACAACGCTCAGCGCAAGCTGCTGCGACAAAAAGGTCAACATCATCGGCTTTGATTCCAAAACCGATTTCACCATCAAGCCCTGGATCCGCAAAACATACAAGAGCGAATTCAAGCCGGGTTATGTGATTGTCGGAAACGATATCAGCATCGAAGATGGCGGCAAAATCAAGTTCTTCGACAAGGAATTTACGGTCGTCGGAACGCTTGAACCGCTCGGCAACAAGCTGGACCAAGCCGTTTTTGCCGATGTTGAAACCATCGAAATTCTACGCAAGGCCGCCGCAGAAGTCGGATACAACTTCATTTCTGAAGGAGAGCCGTCCGCAATACTTGCGAACCTCGAAAAAGGTGCCGACTTCGAAAAAATTTCGCAATCAATTTATGAGCAATTCGATAACTTGGATGTCATTCCGCGCAAGAACATGTTCGATAGCGTCATCGCTACGGCAGGCTCCTTTAAAATCGCAGTTTGGCTTATCGCAGGGTTTTTCTTGCTTGTCGTGATTGCCGTGGTCTACATCGCATTCTCGGTTTCGACAAACGAACGCAAACGTGAATTTGCAACGCTCCTGATTATCGGAGCAACACGCAAAAAACTCACCAACATCGTTCTTGGAGAATCCTTGATTACAAGCGGGAGCGGAGCCATCGCCGGAACACTAACCGGAACCGTCGCTATCATTTCGTTCCGATTCTTGATTCAAGAAAATCTACAAATACCTTTTTCACTCCCCAACGCATCCACCATCTTTTTGACGATTATTGCAGCCTTGCTCATCCCCGCCCTTGCAGGAATTGGAGCCTCATACCACATCGCTAAAAAGGTTGGAAGGATTGATGTTTACACCGCATTAAAGGAGGACGCTTAATGATACTTAATGGAAATAACATAACAAAGCAATATATACGACGCGGTGAAAAGTTTAATGCGGTCAACGATGCAGATTTCTTCGCATGGTCAGGAGATTTCACAGTCATCTTCGGCGAATCCGGAAGTGGCAAAAGTACGCTCTTAAACGCACTCGCAGGCGTTACCGCCCCCACAACCGGGAGCATCGAAATTGACGGCCAGCCGCTCTTTAAGCTAAGTGACGAAGAGCTTGCGCGTTTACGCAACGAACGCATCGGATACATTCCTCAAAACGCAGCAACACTTTCCGCATTTACCGTCGCCGAAAACATCACTTTGACATCGACCTTGTACAACAAGAAAATCGACAAGGAACATATCAAAGCGCTGTTGAACAAGCTTGGCATTGCACACTTGGCAAACGAGCACCCGCAAAATCTATCTGGTGGTGAATTGCGCCGCGTCGCTATCGCACGCGCACTCGCGAACAAGCCGGACTTGATCATTGCCGACGAACCGACAAGCAACCTCGACGAAGAAAACAGTCGCAAGGTTTACAGCCTCTTCGCAAGACTTGCACGGACGGGTGTCGCCGTTGTGATCGCCACGCACGACAAGAACGCTTTTGGTTACAGCAATCGCGTTTATCACATGAAATCCGGCTCGCTCGTGCCCGAAATAGGAGAATACGGCAACCTGTAAAATTTCTATTTTTGCAAATGTCCAATTCAGCATTTCACAAGCCTTTTTGACTTAAGCCGTCATCCCAGACTTGTTCTTAATATCCACTTGCAGCTTTGCTGCTTAGTGGATATAATCCTCGGAACGGGGGCGGGATCTCTTTTTACAAGTTTAAATTCAGACACGCTGTGAAATAAGAAATAATATTGGGTTTTGAGCAATTATGAAACTTCTCATCATCTACTTTCTTGTTCTTGGATTCATTTGCATCCGCGACTTGTTCAAGGTCAAGAATTTCGACGATTACGTCGTTGCAGGCCGCAAACAAAGCAGCCCATTCGTTTTCATGAGCCTCATGGCCACCGTTCTTGGGGCTTCAGCAACCGTGGGCATTGCCGCGCGCGCCGAAAGCATCGGCTTTGCTGCATTTTGGTGGCTTGGCGTTGGCGCTATTGGATTCTGGTTCCAGGCAGCATTCCTCAGCAAACCGGTTCACGATCTTGATGTTCGCACGCTTCCCGAAATCGCAGAAAAGACCGTTGGCAAAACCGGACGAAAGCTTGTTGCGTTTATCATCGCTATTTCGTGGATTGGGATTATCGCCGCGCAGTTCGCAGCAGTTGCTGGATTTATCGGGCTTGTTCTTGGGCATGATGCAGGAACGCAATCGGTATTAATTACTGCAGTCATCGTGATTGTCTACACGCTTTTGGGCGGGCAACTTTCTGTTGTACGCACCGATGCGCTGCAATTTGGAATTTTAACTTTGGGATTTTTCGCAGTTGCGATTTATCTGTTCGGCGGATTTTCTGGCACGGAAATTGCAGCAATCGTAAATGGCACTGCCGCAATCGCAAATGGAACAGTCGCACCGTCCACCGGACTCGCGACCTTCAGCAACTTCTCGCTGTTAAACGAAAAATTCGGTTTCGCCGATTTAGCGATGATGCTTTTCACCATCGGTGGAGCCTACTTCCTCGGCCCTGATGTAATTTCGAGAAACCTCGTCGCGAAAGATTCTACGTCAGCACGCAAAGCCGTTGTCGCCGGAAGCTTTGCGATTCTCGTCTTTAGCGTAGTTATCGTTTTGCTTGGCATGTGGGCCGCCACCTACGCCCCGAACGCAGCAGGATCCAGCGTGAATCCGTTGTTCCGCCTCGCCTCCGGCGTGTTACCGCTCCCGCTTGCCGCACTCTTGTCCGTCGGGCTCTTGTCCGCACTGCTTTCGTCTGCGGATACATGCCTTATCAATTCCGCCGCCATATTCGGTAGCGACATTCTGAACACACGCCGCATTTCCGTAGTGCGTTTGCTCGTCGTTGCCATTGGCATTATCGCCACATACCTTGCACTCCAAGGCAAAGACATCATCGGACTTTTGACAATGGCGTATTCCGTCTACACGCCGGGAATTGTCGCCCCGCTCGCTGTTGCGATTATCGCGCATAAAAAGTTCAGCATCAAAAAATCGCTATGGTACGCAGGCGTTGTCGTCGGCGGCCTCTTCGGACTCATTCCGGCAATTCTTGCATCAACAGCAAAAATTGCGACTCCCGCTTATCTTCCACACATCGGAATTGCAATCTCGCTTGCATTTGCAATCGCAAGTCTGAAACGCAAATAAAGCCAACAAATTTCACAATATGCAAAAAGTTCCGCGACTGCGGAACTTTTTTAATTTCGAGAGATCCTTCGACTCGGAATGTATGGAGTCCCTCCCAAAAGCCACTCAAGAAATGATGGTTCCTCGCGTACGCGAGGATGACTGTTTTGGCACGGTTATTGCGAGCACCTTGCGGTCTCTCTTCACACTATACTGCCTACAGTCTACTTCCTACTGCTTACTAATATATAAACAACATCTCGCGATACTTCGGCAAGGGCCAGAGTTCGTCGGAGACGAGCTTTTCCAAGCTATCGACTTCCTTGCGGAGCGCAGCGATTGCATCAACGATGCCTTCATGGAGTCCGCCAAGAGCTTTTTCCATCACTTCAATTGCAGCCGTCAAACGAGTCAAGCCTTCGCCAAGCGATTTCGCGTAACCGTCGAGACCAGGGAAACCTTGGTTCAAAGCCATTTCGTTTGTCTTGAGCGCATTGGAATAAGCTTCGATGACCTTCGGCAAGATGATGTTCTTCGCCATGTCGCGAGCGATTTCGCCTTCGATGTGAATGCGCTTGTGGTAATCTTCCACATTCACTTCATAACGGGAAACCATTTCGGCACGGTTCATTACGCCATACTTTTCGAAGAGAGCGATGTTTTCTTCCTTCGTCAAAGCCTTGAGCGCTTCCATCGAAGTGCGGATATTCGGGAGACCGCGCTTTTCAGCTTCCTTCACCCATTCATCCGTGTAACCATTTCCGTTGTACAAAATACGCTTGTGTTCCTTCACGATCTTTTGCAAAATCTTTTGCAAGCCCGTATGGAAATTCTTGTCGTCCAACTTTTCGAGTTGTTCGGCAATCATGTCAAACGCCTCAGCGACAATCGTATTCAAAACAACGTTCGGTTCAGAGCAGCTTTGGCTAGAGCCCGGTGCGCGGAATTCAAACTTGTTGCCCGTGAATGCAAACGGCGAAGTTCTGTTGCGGTCCGTAGCGTCACGCGGGAGCGGCGGCAACATATCGGAACCGAGCTTCATGGCACCCGCTTGCTTGCTGGACTTGGGCACGCCTTGTTCGAGCTGTTCAATCACGTCGGTCAATTGATCGCCGAGGTAAATGGAGATAATTGCCGGAGGAGCTTCATGAGCACCAAGGCGGTGATCGTTGCCAGCACCAGCGCAAGTCATGCGGAGCAAGTCGGCATGCGTATCAACCGCATACATAATGGCGCAAATGGCAGTGAGGAACACGGCATTTTGGTGCGGATCCTTACCCGGATTGAGCAAGTTGCCCTTACCGTAAGAAAGGCTCCAGTTGTTGTGCTTGCCAGAACCGTTCACGCCAGCAAACGGCTTTTCATGCAACAAGCAAACGAGACCGTAGCGGTCAGCCACGTTGCGGAGCGTTTCCATCACGAGCATGTTATGGTCGCAAGCGAGGTTCACTTCTTCGAAAAGCGGAGCCAATTCAAACTGAGCCGGAGCCACTTCGTTGTGACGGGTCTTTGCCGGAATGCCGAGCTTCCACAATTCCTTTTCCACATCGTTCATAAAGTTCAAGATGCGGCTAGGAATGCTACCAAAGTAATGGTCATTCATTTGTTGGTGCTTTGCAGGAGTAGCACCGAAAATCGTGCGGCCGGCTTGATACAAGTCCGGGCGTTGCAGATAAAATCTCTTGTCGATGAGGAAGTATTCTTGTTCGGCACCAAGCGTAACCGTCGTCTTCTTGGGACCGGCCTTGAAGCAAGTCATGAGGCGGCGAGTCGACTTGGAGAGAGCTTGCAAACTGCGGAGGAGCGGAGTCTTCTTGTCGAGCGCTTCACCCGTGTAGCTGCAGAATGCAGTCGGAATGCAGAGCGTTGCACCGTTGCCGTGACGCTTGATAAATGCCGGGCTCGTCGGGTCCCAGGCCGTGTAGCCGCGGGCTTCGAACGTAGAACGCAAACCGCCACTCGGAAAACTCGAAGCATCCGGTTCACCAACAATCAAGTTCTTGCCGCTAAAGGCCATAATAGCCTTGCAGCCAGACGGTTCAAGGAAGCTATCGTGCTTTTCGGCAGTAGAACCCGTCAAAGGCTGGAACCAGTGCGTAAAGTGCGTTGCGCCGCGATCCATTGCCCAGCGCTTCATAGCGTGAGCGACATCGCCTGCAATGCTCGGATCAAGAGCCACGCCCTCGTCAATCGTTGCGAGCAACTTTTCGCAAATATCCTTCGGGAGGTAGGTGCGCATGGCATCGGCATTGAAAACGTCTTCGCCATAGAAATCGACATTCGCAGGGGCGGCAGGCAACACGGCACTCACCGGAGCAGTTGCGATATCGTAGATGGCCTTATTACGACTACTATTCATGTTTTTTCCAGTCTTTTTAAAGTTATTACTTAACGTCATGCTGAGTGAAACGAAGCATCCAGTGACATTTTACTTAAGCACACAGAAAATTAGCAACCCAAAATCCGCTTTGCATTGGTGAAAATCACCTATTTTTCGTTCATTTCATTACATTTTTGTAAAATTAACCGCTATTATTACATTTTTGTAAAGCAGACAACACAAAATTTGCTATATTACAAGTGTTCATCTCTCCTAGAGCTGCGTCGGGTTACAGCAGGCCCGGCGCAGCAACAGAGATAATCGGTACAAACATGGACATAGAATCCCTTGAAAACACGACTTTCGCGGCCATTGTCGAGAAAATCCAGAAGGTTCGCAAGCGTGGCGAACTTCTCGAAAGTATTCAAGGAATTTTAAAACAGAACTTCGAATCCATCGAAGCCGAGCACCAAATCGAGTGCCAAAAAATCCGCAATATCATCGAAGGCACCCCCGGAGAACTCATCGGCAATACGCGTGAAATGCGCGAAGTCAGTAAACTCGTGAGGCAAATTGCCCCCACGAGCGCAACAGTCCTCATTCGCGGCAAAGCTGGCACCGGCAAGGAATACGTCGCCCGCAGCATTCACGAACTTTCGGACCGCAAACAAAGTCCATTCATAGCACTCAATTGCGACGCCCTCAGCGAAGGCGCCAATTCCTTTGAAAGCGAACTTTTCGGTTTTGAGCGCGGGGCTTTCACAGGCGCCACCAACAGGCACATCGGCAAGGCTGAGCAAGCAAACGGCGGCACACTCTTTTTAGACGAAGTTGCCGACCTCCCGCTCACAGCGCAAATAAAACTTTTGCAGTTCATTCAAGACCAAACATTCAACCGTTTGGGTAGCAATATCGTCCAGCGCGCCAACGTGCGCCTCATCGCAAGCACAGGCAAGAATCTCGAAGCCATGATGCAACACGGCACCTTCCGCGAAGACCTTTACTACCGCTTAAACATTTTTCAGATTTCGCTCCCCGAGCTCATCCAGCGCAAAACAGATATTTTACTTTTGGCGGACCATTTCATCGAAAAGATGAATTTAAAATACGGCAAAAAAATCTTGCGATTAAGCACGCCCGCCATCGACATGCTCATGAGCTACCATTGGCCCGGTAACGTGCGCGAACTCGAAAACTGCATCGAACACGCATGCCTTGCAACAACTGACGTCTGCATCAACGCCTACGACTTGCCGCCCACGCTGCAAACCGACGTCACGTCAGGCACCTCCGTACTCCCCGAAGGCAACAGCCCACTCGCCACGCTGATGGATAGCTACGAGCGTGAAATCTTAAGCGAGGCGCTCCGCCGACATGACGGCAACATGAGTGCCGCTGGCCGCGACCTCTCCGTGAGCCCGCGCATGATGCTATACAAAATAAGGCGGCTTGGAATAGCCGCCTCGAATTGATGAATTGTCGTTCCCACAAAAAAAAGCTAAATACCATCTTTTACACAACGAACAGAATATCCATCCGTTTTGTCAGCATCCTCTAAAAAGACTTTGCTATAGGTATAATAAAAATCCACATAATAGGAATCATAGTCATCAACTTCACTAGAACTCCAGATACAAGCGCTTCGTCCCTCTTGAACAAAATCGCCCGCAAAATTAATTCGGCCTGCATAAAGCAACGCGAAACCGCCTTCACTTGAGTTCCTCAAGACCTCGCCAGCAATTTCATCGCCCCCAACATAAACAAGCAAATCATTCCATTCATAATTTGAAGGGACATGCCACCCCGACGGGCATACACCCTGCACCGGCAAAGTAAGATTACAAACATGCCTTACACCACATTCCTCTTCAGACTTGCCCACAGCATCAGCCCATGTATAAAGGCGTCCATATTTATCACAATATTTCGTAGAATCATTATAGCAATGACTAGTTTCAGTTTCATAATTGAGATTCTGAGCAAACCACCATTGCCTATCAATCTTCACAATTTTGTACTTCTGACCATCGCGGTCATCAATTATAGAATCCGTCGGCCAATCCACTTTTATAGACGATGAAGACTCTCCATTTTGGACACTTGAAGAGCAGACAGAACTTTCACTGCTACTGCTGAATAGATCTTCAATCGGAGCCGAGGATGAAGAAAGAATTTTTTTCTTTTCTTCATGATTAGAACTACTTGATTCAGCAACGGATGACGATGATGACAGTAAAACAAATGACGATGACGAATCTTCATTCGCAACAAAAGGATTGCCAGAGTCATCATCACCGCAAGCGGCAAGAATCAAAGTGGAAAACAAAGCAGCATAAAACAGACGATTCATTTTCACTCCTTAACAAACACTTGTACTAAATATAAAATAAAAAGTTCCTATAACAAAGTATAGGAACTTTTATACAATACACCGTCTAAAGTTTATCTAATCTGACGAACTAAACGAAGGCCTTGATATCTTAATCGACTTTTAGAATTACCCGTATCACAATGCGAACCTAAATTTAACGCCTCCAAAGAATCCGATAAAAAGCCTCCCTTGCAAGACAAAATTTCATCATTAAAAATACTTTTTTTATACATCATCACATTTTCACAAACAAGACCTACCATATCATAAAGTCCATAAGAATTTGGTTTTAACATTCCTACAGGGCGAGATTTCTGAAGCCATTTTCCACATGAATTTTTTAAGAAACTCCGGTTCATTGGATCATTCGCTTTCAATTTCAAATATTTATCTTCTGGTTCACGAATACCAAACCAAGCGTATTGCGAAGCTACAATAGAATCCTTTTTATCACCCCAAATATATCTATAATTTACGGATCCACCACGAGCTAAAGCCATCCATTCATTGTAGTAAGGCAATCGATATCCATCAGCAAATTTATCCACGGAAACATGGATATTATACGAGTAGCCAAAGAAATCTTTACGAATATCAAAATCACCATTTTCATACAATTTCATCTCACCCATTTCATCAAACGCTTTCGAAAAAGAATAAACAGGGTTCAACCCATCACGAAGACTGCGAATATTTGCATAAACAAACGCAAGATAAGGTTGAACTTCAATCGCCGCTGAATCATGGGAATCACAGAAACTGTGCTTTTTCATATTTTTTTTCTTTTGTATCCAAAAGTTTTTTGGGGCAAGCTGTCCATTCTCAACATTAGCAGGAATCGAATCCCATAATGCTTGTATAAATTCACATTCCGTCACCATATATTTATCAACAAGAAGAACTTCCTCTATTTTTACTAAACGAACCGAATCTAAATACTCTCTATTGTGATATTCCGACTCAACATCCCAAAAAACAGCCTGCTCTTTCAACTTATAATCAGAACCACGAAATCCTAGTAGATGCGTCTTGGACGAAAGATCTATATATTTCATTTCCACAAGAAGATTAAACGTATGCACATTACCCATATTGGTTACATACCAAAGCTTTCCACTCTTCACATAATTGCCAGAATTTAAAAGAACGCAATTATTTTCCTTTTTAAAAGAAAAGTCCGTTCCCTTCCACATACCATTATTTACATCATCCGTGCATATTGTATAGTCTGTATTCTTTTCCATTTCAAGCCAATGAACGGAATCTATTAAAGAAACATGAAAAGTATCTATTTTATCTTGTATCAAGTTTAAAGATTCGGCATTTTTTTCTCCTCGTTGCACCACAACAACTGCTTTAGGTCCTCGTGTTTTGTTATAATCATTTAATTTTTTCCCATCAATTTCATAAACTGAATTTAATCCTGCAAAAGAAATTACAGAACTCACAAACAGCATGCTCAGTAATTTATAAACAATCTGGCTCATATTCATATCCTCATTTTACTGTTTAAAACAATTTTCACTTAATCGGAGACATTCCCATTGATTTTCTGTTGCAAATTTACCACTTTTCACCTTAATTCGCTCATTCGTCGATGTTGAAGTAACTTCTAATGGACGATATCTAATTTTAGACCCTATCGGAGTTTTATTATTCATCAAATTTGTTTCATACGATGCAACGTCTTCGAATATTGTTGGATCAAATTCCTGAACGTATAAATCACTTAAGCCATAAGAATGAGCAATTTCATGACATAACGCATTATAAGAGCTTTTACCAGCAACATGAGATCCCCAAACCAGCCCCCCAACTACAGTATGATCATAATCACTTTTATAATTTACCAATGTATACTGAACCGCAGAAGGCATTCCTGGAACAAAGGGATGAACATCAGCATAAATACTATAATCGCAATAATCATCTAACATTCCCGTTCCATAGAGATTTAAACTAAAAATATTTTTAGCCTTATCATTTGCAAACATTTCAACTTCAATTTCTTTATCTATACCACCACAAGAGCTTCGCAAATACATTGGGAAACGCAAATTCAAACAACCATCGTTATATTCTCTAGCATGATATATAGTACAAGCCATATTAAAGTCTCTAAAATTTTTCAAATTTCTTGCAGAATTATCAAGCAAATCCCATTTAATTCGCATTTCATTTATGCCCAAAACAACATGATGATTCTTTGTTTCTACACTAGAAAAAATTTTTTTAAATTTATTATAAGTTTCATTTTTCTTTTCTTGAAGCATATCAATTTTTCGTTCCATATTCCAACGTCCATTTCGGTCATAAGGACAAGCATAAGTTCCTCCATGATAGCGTTCCAAACACTCTTCATAATCTTTTTTCTTTTTTTCATAAGCTAATTTAGCATCATCTAATCTTTTGGCAATATCAACATACTCCTCAAAAATACGTTTATATTCAGGATACAATTTTAACCTAATAATTTCATTGTAGGAGTTCATTTTTAGTAAAACGCTTTCTTCATTCGTCAAATCAACAACCAATAGTTCATCCATTCCTACATCTTCAGCACTCTTAGGAGTAAATACTCCCTTTACAACAGCTTGTTTATAAATTTTATTACAATAAGACTCTACTGTTTCACATGTAAAACATCCATTGTTACTACTATACAAACACGTACTTCCATTTACATCACCAAACTGAACAAATAAAACATTTTTTATTTCCTCATCATATTCTATTACATGCAGATACCTTTTCACATCTTTATCACCATAATATGCAGCATAGTCACCAGACGACAAAGTAATATCTTTTATACACTTATCTTCCATACAAACCTCATGACCCGTTATAATTTTCACTCTATCTACACCATCAATTTTATCTAAATGATATTCGGACTTCCTTTCTGGATCGACTCGAATTCTAACATGCGCAAATTCGTCTTTTTTTACAGAAACATAGACATTTTCACCTCTTTCAAAAAAATCAGGCAAAAGAGAATAAGGATCTAAATCAAAGCCATATTCATGTTGCGATGACAACAAATACCACGGAATAGTCTCGTCCCACTTAAATTCAACTATTTCCCCATCCCCAAAAATTTCATTTTTATCATATTCTCCAGAAATAGGACTTATATATGGATTAATTTCAACACATTTTAAAGAGCTTCCTTCAACATGGCACTCCATAGAACTCTTGCCGGCATAAGATTCTCCTTTAACACTTTCATCATCGCAAGCAACGAAAACAAACACACATATCAAAATATAAAGCAATTTCATCATTTCGCAAACCATATTTACTTCGCCTCATAATAGAAGTAGTCAGTAACAGAATTCATATAAATAACAATGGCCTCGTCATAATTACCAGCATCCTGTAAGCGCTTTGAAAACAGAATCGGTTTACCTTGCGTCACACCATTCTTTCTGGTCATCGTTTGAAAAACATACTGTCCATCCTCTTCACCATTGCGATATACATCAAACTCAACAACAGGATCTTTCGTTAGCTTATTTCCACCCTTATCTTTTACCCACAACCTGACATGAGCACTACTTTTATTCGTTTCTTTGCGTTTTCTTACCGTAGCCTTCCACACCCTTGCATATGAGGAGGTTGCCAGAAAATCCCTATAATACGTTCCCGATACAGCACTTATCAACGGAATCGCAGGCTTTTTCGCAACAACATTTCCATCTTCATTCAATACTCCAAACGAGGCTTTTTCTTCTGGCATCGCAAAGGCGTAAGCGCCTAAAGCCACAGCATTCTCTCGTGATTGCCCTAACAAATCATATTCAGGCATAAATTCCGACCTTTTACCCTTATCCAACAAAGCCGACCCACGGGATAAATTGATTCCAGCATCATAATCCATATACACATGCTTGCCCTCTGGATCTTTTTCATTTGCAAATTTCGGATTTCCTGAATAAATAAATTCTCCCCAATTTGAATATCCCTTAGAGAAAGAGGAATTCATCGCATGATAACCTTTAACAACTTCATCAACACATTCACCTGGATTACAACTTGACGTTCCATTTTTCCAGAAAATGCTGTTGCCAATCGTTCCATTAGCTTTTCCACCAATTGCGGCATTGGAAACAACAGCACTATTTGCAAAGAACGTAGAATTCCAAAGGTCCATTTTAGCAGCATCATTATTTATAGCTCCACCAACTCCAGCAGCACTGTTGTTGTAAAATATCGCATTTCCGATATAAGTATTTCCTCTAGCAAGTTCAACGGCACCACCATTTTTTGCAGAAAGATTTCCTATAAAAATAACATTAAGCATTTTCGTTTCACCATTAGCAACTACAGCACCACCATCACCCATAGCGGCATTACCAGAGAAACGGACATTCTCAAGATTCAAAGCGCCAGCCGCAAACAGAGCACCCCCATTTCCATTTGCTTTAGAATCAGAGATTATAACGTTTTTAAAGTCAACTTTTAGGTTTTCCGCAATAACGGCACCACCATTTAGCATGTTTGCACCGTTAGCAATCCGCAAGCCAGTGAAACTGCGCGGCGAGCGACCTTCAATTTCAATATGAGATGTTCCGCCAAGATTTATCAACGGCAAATCATTTTCCGATTTCAAATCCCAAATATCCGCATTATTTCCTTTCAGTTCAAAACCGACCTTCCAGGGAACAATTCCATCGCTAAAATCACTCGCAACATTCCACGTTCCTCCAGCCATATTGATTTCACGTCCTGTAGTTTTTGCAAATTCAAGAGCTTTTGCAAAATCTCCAATAGCAGTTGCTTTAGTCGTTCCATCGCACCCTTCTCTGCAAGAAGTTTGCGGATTCCAGAAAACTCGATAATTATCACTCTTCACAAATTCAAAGTTGTAATTATTGCTAAAGGCTTCAACAGGAAAGCCCGAAATAATATCACGAGAAACGGTTATATTTACATTCGTCGTAGAAGACAGAAGTCCAACAATCGTAGATTCTTTGCCATTGATTTTGACTTTAACATTTGGAGCATACACATACATTTCTATAGATTCTGTTGAAAGTGGCAATACAGAACGATAACGCAATATTCCCGGCTTAAAAAACGGACCAAAGTGTTCTTCACTGTGAGATATTTCATCTACACGAGGCTGTTGTGAAATCGTTGATTGCGGTTTCAGCATAAACTTATTCGCATAAACACTACCCACTAAATCAGAACGAGAAGCGATACGAACAGAAGCATTAGGAGCAACAATATTACCAAAATAACGTCCATCCGTTCCCAAATCAACAGACTCACCTCCTACATTCCAAAAAATTTCACTCGGAGACCCCCCATCAATTATAAAAGTATTGCGATCACCAAAACGAACATCACCAACAACCGCAATCGTAATCGGTCCTGACGTCATGTCAAACTTAAACTCTACATCCGGTTCCGTAAAAAGACTTTGAAAAACATAAGATCCAGAAGCAAGAGTCACTTTTGCTCTTGTATTCACATACAAAGCTCCGTAAACTCCGGAAGACAGCTTTTTCGATTCATCTATTTCTACCCTCAAATTTTCTATTCCCGCAGAAATTTCGGGGAAAGCCATTACCGGTTTTACTAAAGAAACCTGTTTCTTTGAGGCTGCAATTACGCTGTTCTGCTCCTTACACGGATTTCCATATTGTAAATTCCCTTTCATGTATGCACGTTCGTTTAAAGTACATTCATACGAAGCATCTACATTTCCGTAAATCTTGGAATCTGCCCCTAATTCTAATTTAGTGCCAAAGACATTGCCCAAGGCCATGGAATAAGGACGAAAATCAACCTCATCGGCAACAACAACATAATCCAAAATGTCATCAATACCCACAACAGCATCATTGCCCGAAGACGTTTGTGCACCAGCACTACAATCTAAGCAATTTAAGCTAACATCAGAAAAATAAACTGTTCCGGCATTTTTTCCCAAATTAAACTCAAGTCTGGCATTATCAACGCTGCCAGATCCCATTTTAAACGTTTTGGTCACCACACGACCGTTTACCGTTGCTGCAACTTCACCAAATTCGGCAAAAGCATCGTAAGGTGCTCCATCGCGCCCAATACGAATTTCCGTAACCTTTCTATTTCCGACGCCCTGCAAAAAGAATTTCAGTTCATACGTTTTACCGGACTGAAGTTCGATATTCCGACGGGTCAACTGAACATGCCAAAAATCAGAGCCACCATTCGCAACAGAAACAGTTCCATCACTAAAAGTAGCAAAAGCACCTTCATATGTAGCAAGAGACCACTCTGAATATGGAAAATCAACAGCATATAAAGCACTTGACATTAATGCTAATATATACGCAAAACGCGCTAAAACTTTCGAAATCATTTTCTTGTCCTTAATTTTCGGCACAAGATAAATCAATCTCAACATTTAGTCAACATAAACTCATTTTGTAAATGTTTTTTTTACAAAATGAAACTCGCCGTCCTAGTCTATGTTTAAGGTTATACAAAAAAAAGTGACCCGCCGGCGAAGCCGGCGGTTCTTCATATACGGGCGTAGCCCTAC
>CAMUYW010000064.1 GCA_947165045.1 uncultured Fibrobacter sp.
TGCGCTTCTTTTCGCCACCGCTCATGCCGTCGTTCACGCCGCGTTCACGATAGCGGGCGTCCATTTCGAGCAAGTCCATCTTTTCTTCGCAGAGCTGCTTGAATTCTGCATCGCCCATTTCGGGGAGGCCGAGGAAGGCTCGCTTGCTGTTGAGCGCCATCTTCAAGAATTCGACGTTGTTCACGCCCGGAATTTCGGTCGGGTACTGCGTGCTGATGAAGAGGCCGGAGTTGGCGCGTTCGTTGATTTCCATCTCGAGCAAGTTCTTGCCGTCGAGTTCTACGGAACCGCCATCCACGCGGTAAGCGGGGTGACCTGCAATCACTTTGGAAAGCGTACTTTTGCCCGATCCGTTCGGGCCCATGATGGCGTGGACTTCACCGGGTTTCACCTCGAGATTGATCCCCTTCAGGATCTGGGTGCCGTCTTCGATACTTGCTTTAAGGTTCTTGATGGATAACATATTTCCTCTTTTATTTTAAAATCTTGCGGGCTTAGCCAAAATCGTCCATGGCTCCGAAATCGTCGTCGGGAACGTAGGGCTCGTCATCAGGGACGTAAGGTTCTTCGTTCGGATCGTACGGTGCTTCTTCGGGTGGTTCGCTTGAGCCGTATTGCTCGTCGCCATCGAACGGAGGCGGCGCATTGAACTGCGTCGAAGCTGGTGCGTTGAACTGCGCGGGAGCTTGCTGTGCAAACTGCGTGGTGACCGGCGAGCCCATCGATAATTCATTAATTGCGGTGTAAAGGTCGATGAGTGGCGCCTTGCTCTGGATTATTTGCTCGGCAAAAACGTCAGGCGTAATGGCCGAAATCTTGCGCTTCTTGGCGATGGTCTGGATGCCCTGCGTGTACTTGTTCAGCTGCATACGGAGTCGCATGCCCGCTTCGGAATCGAGCGGGATGAGTTTTTTGTAGCGGTCGCAGAGGCGGAGCGTGAGTACGGCCATCGTGTCGTAAAATTCGAGAATCTCGTTCGGAGTCTTCCAAGTTTCGTCGGGGAGCTTTTCGAGGAAAAGCTGCAATTGCGGCGAAAGCGATTCGTACAAAATGCGCGGCGAGAATGCACCCGTTTCGGCGTACTGCGCAAGAATCGACTGGATAAATTCATCAATTAGCGGAGATTCGAAAATCATGATTCCGCTGGCGGCAAAATCCATGTCGAAGTATTCCGCGGCACGGTCGAGAAGAGTCGGGTTGCGGAACAGCAAGTTTGCAAAACGCACTTCGATCGGCGAGAGCAATTCCCACGGAACGCTCACTGGTGGGGCGGCGGGCTGGCTCGGGGCTTCGGCTGTGTTCGGCTTTTCGGTATGCTTCGGGTGCGAGACCTTGATGCCGGCGAGGGAACGCGTGGTACCGTAACGTTCGGCCACGAGCTTCAAGTATTGATTTTGAAGTTCCTTGTTCTCGATGCTCTTGATGAGCGTCTTCGCTTGCGTAATGAATGCGGCGCGGTCTTCGGGGCTCTGGTTCGGCATTGAACGACCGAGATAGCTGAGCCAGTCTTCGGCATAGCGGAGCGCTTGTCTAAAAGCGTCCGGGCCTTGCTCGTTTACGAAGTTGTCCGGGTCAATCTTGGTTCCGTCCGGGCGCGAGAGCGCAAAGACTTTTGGCGTGAGCCCCTTGGGGAGCACAATTTCGAGACTGCGGCGAGTGGCGTTTTGTCCAGCGGCATCACCGTCAAAGACGAGGTACGCCGTTTTCGCGTAGCGGGCGAGGATGCTTGCGTGCATTTCGGTAAGCGCCGTTCCCGATGCGGCAACGACATTCTGCACTCCGCTTTGGTAAAGGCTAATGAGGTCAAAATATCCTTCGACGATAATGACCGCATTTTCCTTCATGATGGCGTTTCGGCTGTGGTTCAGCCCGAACAGAATATCGCGCTTGCTGTAAAGTGCTGTTTCCGGGCTGTTCATGTATTTTGCCGGCTTGAAGTTCCCGTTTGTCGCGGGGTCGCTCAAGTCTCGACCGCCAAAGGCAACGACGACACCGGAAAGATTCTGGATGGCAATCATCAAGCGATCGCGGAACTTGTCTGCGATACCGCCATTTTCTTTTTCGACAGCAAGACCTGCCTTGACGCAATCGCGCGGCGAAAAACCGTTGCGTGCAGCGTACCCGATAAAACCTTCACGCCCTGTCGGGGCATACCCGATGTGGAACTGTTTTCGCGTGGCTTCGGAAACGTGACGCTTGTTTAAATATTCGAGAGCCTTGGGGCTTAATGTGAGCTGTTGCTCGAACCATTCGCAGGCGAGTTCGTTCAGCTTGCGGACCATCGTGCGCTCTTCGAGAACTTCGGTATTGACATTGTTGCCGAGGTTCGGGAGCGAAAATCCGACGAAGTTTGCGACCCATTCTACAGCGCCCTTGAAGTCCAGTTTTTCATGTTCCTGAATGAACTTGAAAACATCGCCACCCGCTCCGCAGGCAAAGCATTTGTAAATGCCCAGCGTGGAGTTTACCGTCATGGATGGGGAATGGTCATCGTGGAAAGGGCACACACCGACGTATCGATTGACACCGCTTTTTTTGAGCGGCAGGAACTGCTGAATGACCAACGCGATATCCGCTTGGTTCTTGAGTTCCTGGATGATTTCGTCGGAGTAGAAAGGCATGGCACAAAGATAGAAATTTTATAGGGATGAGGTCGGGCTTTGCCCCTCGAGGTCGCTTCGCTTTGAGGTTTGAGGATTGTAGGGAGAATCCAGTGAAAATCTTTCAGTCATGGCCGACGCTTTTTGCATTGTCATCCTGAGCGAAGTCGATGGATCTATAGCATTTCCCTATTACTACAAATTTTATTGTGTGTTTAAAATTTTCTATTTTATCTACATAAAAGGAGTGAAGAATGAGATTTTTTGAGATGTCATCCTGGAAGGAACTTTGGCGACTGATTGGATCCATTATTGTAATCATAGCCCTTGTCGCTTGTGGTGACGATAAAGCTTCATCTCCCGAAGGGTTGCCTGATGAAGTTGCCAATATGGACGAACTTGAAGAATACAAGTGCGATGATTCTGTAATTGGTTCCGTCATCTATGTGAAAAGTAAAAGCAAAAATTACGAATGCGATGGCGACGAATGGCTCGTTTCTCAAAACCAGTCAAAATCGAGCTCTTCAAAGAAATCGAGTAGTAATTCTGCGAAATCATCATCGAGTTCAGGACAATCCATTGCGTTTAAAGCACCTTGCAATGTAAAAACTGATGAAAATTGCTTTGAAGATAGTCGAGATGGACAAACATATAGAATTGCAAAAGTTGGTGGACAAATTTGGATGGCAGAGAATTTGAATTATAAGGTAGATGGTAGCTATTGTTATAACGATTCAGTTGAGTATTGTAAAAAGTATGGTCGCCTTTATACGAGAGCTGCCGCAATGGATAGCGCTGGCGTATGGAGTCCCAATGGCAAGGGATGTGGCTATGGAAAAACCTGTGTTGCCGTGTATCCGGTGCGAGGAGTTTGTCCTGAGGGATGGCATTTGCCCAAATATAAAGAATTCCGCATTTTATTAGATTCTGCTATCTGGCCTGCTGCTCTTCATCTTAAATCAACTAGTGGTTGGAATGATTATAAAGGCCAAAGTGGAAATGGTTCAGACGATTTTGGCTTTTCAGCACTTCCCGCTGGTATGCGCGAATCTGATGGAACGTATAGTTCTGTGGGTATATATGCAGATTTTTGGAGCTCATCTGGTCGTGATCGCTGGTTTGCGTATACTTTGAGTATGCTTTATTTTGATAGAACTGCTTCATTGAATTATCATGATAATGAAAAAATTGCGCTTTCGGTTCGTTGTATTAATGATAAAAGTGATTCTGTAAACTTTGTCCCACCGTGTAAGACGGAAGATAAGGACGATTGTGTGTATGGCTCGTTGACGGATGATCGTGACGGACAAACTTATAAAACCGTTAAAATTGGTGATCAGTGGTGGATGGCTGTAAATTTGAACTATGAAACGGAACGGAGTTATTGGATAAGTAATAGTGGTTCTTTTTCTAATCAAAAAATAAGTGAACTTAAAGATATAGATACCTCCAAATATAAGTACCCTGTAACAAAGTTTGGAAGATATTACTTTTGGTCTGAGGCTATGGATAGTGCTGGCGTATGGAGCTCCAATGGCAAAGGATGTGGTAATGGAAAGATTTGTGCTCCGGTGTATCCAGTGCGTGGAATTTGTCCAGATGGATGGCATTTGCCTACAATAACAGAGTATGAGATATTATTTGTTAATGTAAATATTGGAGGCGATGGCGAAACTGGTTTTGCGCTTAAGTCTTCTTATGGTTGGAGTGATGATGGTGGTGGCATTGATGCCTATGGGTTTACAGCTCTTCCTGTTGGTTATGCGAGTAGTTTTGGAGAAGAATTTGGCTCTAGTGCATATTTTTGGAGTTCTACAGATTCTAGTAGAGGTAATGCTGGTTGTATAGAAATGGGTCGCAATGTTGGCAATGCTGTTCCGCAATTTACACATAAAGATAAAGGATTTCCAATTCGTTGCGTAAAAGACTAGAATAAAGAAAAACGGTTCGCTAATGCGGACCGTTTTGCGTATTTAAAATTTTTACAAAAAAAATTAGTCCAATAGCCTCGCTAATGCGTGTTAATATAAAGGGTAGAGACGTTCTTTACCTGCGGTCTCAGCGTAACTGAGTAAAATAAACAAATATATTGACAAGTAAATAAAAATATTTATATTTATCATGAAATTCATCGAAATTTGCAAGTATGCAGAAGATAGAGGATGGATTTTGAATAGGATAAATGGTTCTCATTATATCTATGTGAAGCCAGGGAAACGGTCTGTACCTGTTCAAAAACATTCGAAAGAAATAGAAGGCGTTTACTTAAAACGGATTTTAAAACAATTTGATTAGAGGTGGCTATGTACTATGCTGTAAAGATTGAAAAAGATAAAGATATGGGGTATGTGGCCACTTTCCCGGATCTTCCTAATGTAAATGCGTTTGGCTCAACGAAGAATGAGGCTTTGCGTGAAGCCAAAAATGCTTTGGATGAAGCTATGGAAAGTGATCTGGAATTGGGTTTGAGTTTCATAAAGCCTAAGACTCTTCCTGACGAAGACAGGGGGCTTTGGGCTGTTGAATTGTCGCCAAGAGTAGAAATTGCGTATAAACTTTATGAAGCTCGTCGTGGAAAAAAGAAAAATCAGGTAGCCAAATTAGCGGGCATTAGTCCGCAGGCTTATCAGCGATTTGAAACGACAAAGAGTTCCCCTTCGATAGAAACTCTTTATAGGTTAGCTCATGCATTGGGGAAACAACTTGTAATTGATTTTGTCTGAAAACTCACACGACCGTCTTGGTTTTCCAGCGGCCGCTTTTCCAGCGCCAGGTGTTAGCGAACGAGCGGTAGAGTTCGTCGGCGGCCATGCCGAGCCAAAGTCCGGGGAGCCCAAGGCCTACAACGAATGCGAGGATGAGCGAGGTGGCAAGCCCGAGCGTCCACATCATGCCGCTTCCGACGATGGCGGGGAACTTGGAATCGCCCGCGGCACGCAGAGATGTCGTGAGGATGAAGTTGACGGCCTTGAAGGGTTGCACCGCGACATCGCACCAGAGGCAGATTTTACCGAGGCGGATGACTTCGGGATTGTCGGTATAGAGTCTGATGAGGTGTTCGCCGAGGAGGGCGACCGCGACGGATAGCAAGAATCCGCTGATAATGCCGACGGTAAGCGTTTGGCGGACGCGGCGGTTCGCTTTATCGTAATCGTGAGCGCCGACGAGGTGGGCAACGAGAATCTGGTTGCCGCTGCCGAGGCCAACGCCGAGAATGACGGATAATGCGGCAAAGTTACCGGCAAACACGCGGGAGGTCATGGCGGTTGTGCCGATGTAGACGACCATTGCAGTGATGAACACTTGGAAAAGCTGGAAACTGATGGGTTCTGCGGCAGCCGGGAGGCCGATGCGGATCCAGTCGGGCAGAAGAATGCGGGTGCGTTTCCAGTCGCGGGCTTTGCTGTGGTGCTTGACCTTGAATTTGAGCACGAGCCAGAGAATGATCGAAGAAATCAACCAGGAAAGTGCGGTTGCAAGACCGACGCCGTACACGCCCATCTTGGGGAGTCCAAAGTATCCTTCGAGGAACACGACGTTCAATGCGGCGTTCGAGGCGATGGTGATGGTGTTGCCGACGAGATTCCAGATGGTGAGCCCGTGGGTCGCGATGAGGGCGGTCAGGATGGTTTGCAAGGCGCGGAATGCAAATCCGAACGAGACGATGCTGAGGAACTGCTGCGCGTAAACGGCGGGGGCTTCGGTCAATCCCATCCAGCGGGGAATGTTACCCGAAAGCGGATAGACGATAAGGGTGAGCGCCACTCCGAGGAGGATGCTCCCGAAGAGGACCATCGTCTGCGTGCTGTTGGCGTGGCTGTTTTGCTTCGCGCCGATGTACTGTGAAACGATGCTCGCGCCGGATTGCGAAAAGGCGTGGAGGGCGGTAAAAAGCGCCCCGAGAATCGGGAGCATGGCACCGACGCCTGCGGCTGCTGTTTCGGAAGTGCGCGACAAGAACCAGCTGTCCATCATGGGCTGGATCATGCTCACGGCGAACGTGAGAATTAGCGGCCACGAAAGGCTGATAAGCGAACGGTCCTTGACATCTATCTGTTTCATATGTAAAAATCTAGAAACAAGGACCTTTGCGTCAAAGGGCCATTTAAAATAAAATGTTTTCGACTGTATCCAGTGTTTTTTTGTTTATTTATTCTTCAACTCTTCTGCTAGCTTTTTCCTAGCTTCGCGGCGGATTCCGGCTTCTTCGAAACGGCGGATTTCGTCTTCGGTTTCGGGGATAATTGAAGGAATCGGGGTCGGCTTGCCGTTATCGTCGATGGCGACGAATGTCATGTACGCATGGCAAATAACTTCGGGCTGCCAAGAAACTTGCGGGTGGACTCCCACGACCTTGACGCCGACTTCCATGGACGTGTTGAAAACTCGGTTCACGGACGCTTTGATGGTGAGGATTGTACCAACGGTTGCTGGCTTGAAAAAGCGTACGTTGTCGATGGAAATTGTTGTGACTCTTCGTCTGGAATGAGTGTAGGCGGCAATGCAAGCGGCCTTGTCGAGGAGCGATGTGAGGTGCCCACCGAACACATAATTGTAGGCGTTTACGTCGGAGGGGTGGACGATGTCGCGGGTTTCTACTTGCGATTGCTTGACTGTCTTTGCGTTTTCCATATTCGAAAAATAAATATTGTCGCGGGCATACGGGGCGGCGAATTTCTATATTCGTGGCATTATGGAAGAAAAAAAGACTTATAGAGAAGTTATGCCGGGAGAACTCCCGTGCGAAGTGCCAGAATGTGACGGCGTGATGGTTGTTGACCCTGATAACAGCTACAAGCTCACCTGCGACAAATGCGGGCATATTAAGGAGTAGAAGTTAGGTTCTAGGGGTTAGGTTTTAGGATTTATAATCGCGACTCCGTCGCATGTTAAAGACGAATGAATGGATTGCTTCGCTGCGCTCGCAATGACGAGGAGTCGAAAGATCTAGTTAAGGTTTTGTTTGGTGTTTAGGAATTTTTGATGTTAAGTGATTTAAAAATTGAGTACCCTGAACTTCCTGTTGTTGAACATCGGGAAGAGTTTTTTGAATTACTTGAAAAACATCAAGTTATTATCGTCAAGGCGGATACGGGTTCTGGCAAGTCCACGCAGTTACCGAAGTTTTTGCTGGAGTGGTTCTGCCGCGCGGATGATGCTGTGTGTCATCCTGAGCGGAGCGAAGCGGAGTCGAAGGATTCAGAGCAACGACCTTTCAAAATCGGTGTGACGGAGCCGAGGCGCTTGGCTGCGATTTCAATTGCGGACCGTTTGCGTGAAGAACTCAAGGATGAAAATTTAGTCAGCACGAAAATCCGTTTTTGGGAGCAAGGCACGAACGAAGCCCCCATCAAGGTGATGACGGATGGTATTTTGTTGCAGGAGTTCCGCAAGGATAGATTGTTCCGTCAGTACAATGCGGTGATGATTGACGAAGCGCATGAACGCTCGTTGAACATTGATATTCTGCTTGGCATTTTCAAGACGGTTCTTGCGAAGCGTCCGGACTTTAAATTGGTTGTTGCGTCTGCAACTCTTGATGCGAAGCTGTTCGAAGAATTTTACGACAATAGCTGCGTGATGGAGGCCGAAGGCCGCACGTATCCCGTTGATGTGGAATATTATTTCGGGCGAGAGGGCGGCGACATCAGTGGCAAGGGCGATTCAGGCTTGATCGAAGAAGCGCGCGATGCGATTCTCGATTTGGAAACTCGTCGCCGCGATCATTTGCTTTGCTTTTTGCCGACAGAACGCGATATTCAAGATTTGATGGGTGAACTTGCGCATGAGCTTGATGCTGCGACATTTGATGTGTTGCCGCTTTACGGCCGCATGAGTCCCGATGAACAGCGCCGCATTTTCAAGCATACGGGCAAAACGCGCGTTGTCTTGGCGACGAACATTGCAGAAACTTCCTTGACGATTCCGGGAATCGCTTACGTTGTCGATACGGGTATGGCCCGCATCTCGCGTTACAATGCGCAGGCGAGAATCCAAGGGCTTCCTGTCGAAGAAATTTCGAAGGCCAGCGCGCGGCAGCGCACTGGACGCGCGGGGCGCGTGAAGCCCGGCGTTTGCATTCGCCTTTACTCTCCCGAGAACTTTGAAAAGCGTGACGAATTTACGGAACCCGAAATCCGCCGTAGCAATTTGGCAAACGTTGTTTTGCAGTTGCGCAGCCTCGGGCTCGAAATGGAATCGTTCCCGTTCTTGCAGTCGCCGCCGCATTCTGCATTCCGTGGCGCTTACAAGACGTTGTTTGAACTGGGCGCGCTCACGGCTGATAATTCTAGCGGGCATGTGACCAAGCTTGGCCGCGAAATGACGAAGCTCCCGATGGATGTTTCGCTTTCGGCGGTGTTGCTCCGCGCTCGTGAATCGGGCGTGTTGCAGCCGGCGCTTATTGTGTGCTCTGCGCTGAGCATCCAGGACCCGCGTGTGGTGCCGAACGAAGAACCGGAACGCACTCGCATCCGTCAATTGCACCGCAAGTTCTGCGGCCACAAAAGCGATTTCCTCGTTTACGTGGCGATGTGGAATGCGTTCTGCACGGATTGGGATGGTAAGTCTTGGAACAAACTTCGCAAGTTCTGTGACAAGAACAGCATGCACTTTTTGCGCTTGCGTGAATGGGTGGATTTGTACGAACAGTTCGGCCGCATTCTCGATGTAAAATTTGAAAATAGAGTTTGCCCGTTTGATTCTTTCCATCGCGATAATTTGCACATTGCTTTGCTCTCGGGATTCTTGGGCGGCGTGGCTCATCGCGATATCGAAAACGGTTGCTACCGCTTGGTGAGCGGGCGCGAAACGCATGTGTTCCCCGGCAGTGACCTTTACGCAAAAAGCGTGGAATGGTTGTTTAGTGCCGAAGTCCGCGAAACGAGCCGCACGTTTCTCACGAAGGCTGCTGAAATCAAGCCGGAATGGATTTTGCAAGTCGCAGAACAATTCTGTACGCGCCGTTGGTTTGAACCGACGTGGAATAAGGAACGCGGTTTCGTTGAAGCTGTCGAAGAAGTAAGCTTCCGTGGGCTTGTAATTAGCCGTGGACATCGCGTGGATTATGCTCGCGTGAATCCCGAAGATTGCGCACAAATCTTTTGGCGCGAAGCGGTGGTGATGGGCGAGGTGGCGCGTCCGTTCTCGTTCATGACGCACAACGAACGTGTCGTCGAAAATCTCCATGCTATCGAAGCGCGTAAACGCCAGTTCGGGCTTGCTCCAAGCGAAGATGCTCTTGTGGAATATTACACGAGAATTGCGGGTAAAGTAAATTCTATCAAGACGCTTAAAGATTACATCCACGAACACACAGACCAATTCCTCAAATTCGATGAAGCCTATTGGCTTTCGATGAATGGTAATGGCGTGAGCGGTGTTGCGCTCGGCGATAGCGGATTTACAAATCGCATTGTCATTCCGGGCTCCGTCCCGGAATCACCATCCCGTAATAAAAAGGGGAATCCCGATCGAGTCGGAATTGACAAGAATAAGGCTAACGAACTCGCTCCGCAGCTCGGCGGTACTATCGAGCATTTCCGCATTGGTGACCGCGTTGTTGTGGGTGAGATGGTCTTTGATGCCACACGCGATTGCGACGGCATTACGCTTCATTTGCCGTATGACTTGCTGACTGAAATTTCTCCAGCGAAGTTTGCGATGTGCATCCAGCAGTGGCGCGAATGGATGATTGAATCTGTGATTCGCGAAATGCCAAAGAGTGTCAAAAAATTGCTTGAAGCAAAACGCACTGCGATTGACGATGAATTTTTTGCGGCGCTTGATAACTTCCCGCATAAGGCTCCGCTCTTGTTGCTTTACGAAGTTCTTTCGAATACGAAGGAAATTCGCTCGGGTGCAAATGGCGCAAGCATTGATGTGCCGACAGTGAATCCCGACAAAGAAAATCATTTGCGTTTGCATTTGGTTGTTTCAAAGTCTGGTTTTGCAGAACCGTATAAGCTTGAAATTTCGCCGGAATGGGGTTCATATCGCATGTTTCTTGCTGTGCGCCCTGCTGTGGTGAGTTTTGGTATTGACTTTCCGCTCGAAGAAATGCGCTTTGGTTGGCGCCTTGGTGAATCGGCCTTGATGGGCGCTGATGAATCCCGTTTTTGGCAAGATTTTCGCAAACGTCTTGAGTCCAACAAATCGCTGCTATCCGAAGACAAAACTCAACTTATTGCTGACCGCTTGAATATGCTTGAGACGGGCGGACTGTTTGCCGACGGTTTTGAAACGGCTCTCAAAATCTGGGTGGCCAAATCGCTTGTTGCCGATGGCCTTGATGCCAGTCGCTGTGTCCGTTTTACAGGGCTTGAATTCTCGCGTGGTAAAAAGATTCGCGACTTCAGAAGCCTTGCCGCAAACACCCGCAGCGAAGATGAAGAAATCCGCCTCTCGCTTGTGCGTGCCACGTACGAGTCTGGGCTTGTGAGTGCCGAAGCGTTTGTCAAGTGCTGGAATCTGCTCAAAGATTTTAGCGTGAATATGCGTAATTCGAACTCGTCAACCGTAAAAAATAAAATAATACTAGCTGTCCATTCTGCGTACCAAAAAGAACTTACTTTGTTTGAACGGTTGTGCTCGGTCTCGTCGCTCCTTGGTGCATCCCCCGTATCAATCGGCAAGGATTCCCGCGATTCCAACGTATCTCGCGAAAAATCGGACCTTTCCGCCAACACGCTCCGCGAATATTTTCGCCCGTATTTGAAAGCTCGTTACCTCAAGGATCACGAACTCAAAAATGCGCGAGAACTTCTCGGTAAAATTGACCGCACGCCGGTGGATAACGAAGATTACGCTGACCTCTACCTACAGGCGAAGGCGCTCTTGGAAGATTTTGAAATCCTCAAGTTCAAGCGCAAGGGGGGCGATGCCGAAGATATTGTGGAAGAAGACGCTTTGGCGAGGTTGAAAGGGCGTTTTGGACGACTTTAAGTACTCTCATGACTGCGAATTTGCTAAATTTGTCGCAATGAAATCTCTTATCCGTATATTGCTTGCTTTGGGGCTTGTGTTATTGGCCTCTTGCAAGACTAAAGACCCCGTTATTGTTACTGTGGGTGATTCTAAACTGCGCCAGTCGCAGATTTACACGTATGCTCCAGATTGGGATTCGTGGGGTGATGATGAACGAATTCTCTTTTTGCAACATTGGATAGATGAGGAACTTGTTTATCAGCAGGCCGTAAAGAATGGTGCGCTTAAGGATTCTGCACTCATTCGCTTGCTTGAACGTACTACGCGAAAAATCGTTGCCGATTATTACATGCAGTCTTTCCTCGACACGATGATTGTGAGCGATGTCGAAAAGATCGATTTCTACCATAAAAATACGAATCTGTACTTGAACGGCAAAACGACGGTGTCGGGAGCTATTCTTACGTTTGCCGATTGGAAGTCTGCGGTTCAGTACTACAAGGAATTCAAGAATACCAAGTTTGAATCGATTCCGCCAAACCATCGCTTGGTCAAGCGCATGAGAGAATTTGATGGCGTGGATAGAACGCCTGATCCTTGCATGATTCCTTCTATTAGAAAAGTTGTGGTGGGTCGTGTTACGCCAATGAAGGTTTGCGATGGCGCTGCAAAAATTGCTGTTGTGACAAATCGTCTGGACTCTGCCGATGCGCGTCCGCTCGATGAAGTCATCGAGGATGTCTCTATGCAGGCTTGGATGGAGCACCAAAATAACGTCCTGAAACGTCTCATGGATGAATGGAAAACGGGAATCCCTATAATTACGAAGATGAACGTACTTAGCGAAAAGGAAAAATAATGATCAGTAATCGAATTGCCTCTTTTGTTTTTGCCCTGTGTACCGCTTGCTTTGCCGAACCCGTGTTGATGGAAGGCATTGCCGCAGTTGTCGATGGCAAGCCGATTATGCGTTCGGAGTTCATGAACAACCTTTACAGGTTCCAGGATACGCCTGAAGCTTCGAATATGACGGAACAGCAACAGAAAGAAGCTGTTTTGAACCGTTTGATTGAAGAAAAGGTTTTGCTCAGCCGCATTGACCGCGATTCCATTGTTATCTCGGATGCCGAAGTCGATCAGCGTGTGACGGCTCATCTTCAGTCCATTGCCGCTAGCCAAAAGATTGACATGGCGACTCTTGAAAAGGCTGTGCGTGCTCAGCTCGGTCTTTCTATGATTCAGTACCGTGAACAGCTCGGTAAGCAGATCCGCAACCACATGGAACTTTCTCGTGTGCGTCAACTTCATGTCGGCACGATTCATCCGACGAAAAAGGAAGTGGATTTGTTCTATAAGGACTACAAGGATTCTCTCCCGCGCCAGTTCAACTGCGTTTTGCTGAGCCACATCCAGCTTCCGATTAAGCCTGATTCTATGGTTGTGGATTCTGTGAAGCGTGTAGCGGAATCGTTGATTGATAGCTTGAACCTCGGTGTCAAATTTGAATTGTTGGCAAAGAACCACTCGCAGGATAGCTCGGCCGCTAAAGGTGGTGACCTTGGTTATTTTAAGCGTGGCTTGTTGGACCCGGCTTTTGAACAGGCTATTGCTCGTTTGAAGAATGGCCATTATGCATCGACTCCGGTCAAGACGGATTTGGGTTGGCACATTGCTCGCGTGATTGGCCGTAAAGAAGATGGTGTTCGTTCTGCACAGATTTTGTTGCGCACAATTCCGACAGCCAAGGATTCTGCAGCCGTAGTTGCGCTTGCCGATTCGCTCCGCAAGAATCTCACGACAAAGGAACAGTTTGCCGCTGCTGCAAAGAAGTTCAGTGAAGACAAGTCCAGCAACTTCCAGGGCGGCTTGCTCGGTTGGTTCCAGCGCAACGAAATGGAACCGGCTTATGTAGACCCTGTCGCCAATTTGAATGTTGGTGAAATTTCTGAACCGGTCATGATTGACGGCGCTTATCACTTGTTCCGTTTGGATGATTCCCGCCAGGTGCGCGAACTCACGCTCGAAGAAGATTACGGCAAGATTGAGATGATGGCTGCTACGCACTTGGAAAATGAAAAGCTCGAAAAGCTAATCAAAAAGTGGCGCAAGGAAGTTCTCGTCGAAATCAGAATGACGGAATAATTCATGATCCATTTTACCCACGTCACAAAATCTTACGAAGCCAATTGGAAGGCGCTGAACAATGTTACGTTCCGCATCAACAAGGGCGAGTTTGTATTTTTGACGGGGCATTCCGGCGCTGGAAAATCGACAGTCCTGAAATTAATTTATATGGACGAACGCCCAGATGAACAGCGCGGCGGTCAGGTGATGGTCAAGTTTTCGGACAATGTTTTGTACGATAGCAAGAACACACCGGACGATCGGATCCAAGCGCTGCGCCGTAAAATGGGAATTGTTTTCCAGGATTTTAAACTTTTACCGGACAGAAATGTTTTCGAGAATGTGGCTTTGGCGCTCCGCATTGTAGGGACTCCGAGCAACAAGATTAATGCGGCGGTTTTTGATGCGCTCGCTCTTGTGGGCATTAGCCAGAAGCGCTTTGCAATGCCTTACACGCTTTCGGGTGGTGAACAGCAGCGTGTCGCGATTGCCCGCGCGATGGTGCATAATCCGTATCTGCTTTTGGCTGATGAACCGACGGGTAACTTGGACCCGAAAAACGCAGAAGAAGTGTTCTGTATTTTCAAGGAAATCAATGCCCGCGGCACGACTATTTTGATGGCAACGCATAACCCGGACTTTTATTTGAACAGTCCCTTCCGCCGCCTCGAACTCAGCCACGGCGAATTACTTAACAGAGATATTCTGTAATAAAAAAGACCGGTTCACCACCGGTCTAAATTTTTTGCACTGTCACCCCGGCCTCAGTGCCGGGGCCACCTTTTCTAGAACAAGCTCGGGTCTTCGTTTCCGCTTGTATCGCCTTCGCCACTCCCGTCGCTAAACGGGTCTGCCGGCGAAATGCGGCTCACGCGCTTGATCTTCTTGGCGGTGAACTTGCTGCCGAGAGCCTTGTAGCCCTTGACTTCGGCAATTTCCGTCAAGTCGAGTTCTTCCTTCTGCACTTCGCGACCGACCTGATATTCCATTAGTTCGCGGGCGTCGTCCGTTGCAAAGAGCTCAATCAGTTTCGTGTCCTTATGGTCAGATACAACGCTGAATTCCGTCGTCATGGGGCAGCCTTCAAGATTGAAGCGCTTGACCATGTAGTTGAAATTCGAGCCTTCGAAGTAGAGCACCGTAAAGACCTGTGCGGGGTCGTACTTGTGCAGGTACTTGATGTTCGAACCGACGAGAATCGGGTCTGCCATGGTGTGGACGCGTGCGCTACCATCTTGCTTGATAATGAGCAACTTGTCGTTTTCGCCGAATTCACCGAGGCAATCGCCCTTCTTCTGCGTCGAGACGATGCCGCTCGGAGCGTCAAAGTAAAGCACTCTTGCGCCAAGCGTACTTACGCCCTTGCGGAGTCTCTTGACCGTCTTGACCGGGTACTTCGAAACGATGTTGCCAATGGCGCCACGGCCCTTGACTTCGACTTCGCTAAAGTCCACTTCAAAGTTCAGCTTGATGCGCGGACGCGGCTTCAAAATCACTTCGACCACTTCGGCTTCGCCGTTCATGTTGCTCGACATGTAAAGAATCTTGCTACCGGGCTTGTTCTTGCCCATGTAGTAATCCTTGTCGCGAGTCACGCCGCCAACGTTAAAGCGCTTGATGTAAGCGTAACCGTCCTTGCCGTCCTGGTGGATGACATTGTAAATATGGCGTTCGTCGTCCTTGTTGAACTTTTCGACCAAGATAATATCTTTACCGACAAAGTCCTTGTCGCTGACCTTCACGACTTTGAAGCTGCCGTCGGCCTTGAACACGATCAAGTCATCGTATTCCGACACGTCGAAGAGGTATTCTTCCTTCTTCATGCCCGTACCCACAAAGCCTTCCTTGCGGTTCACGTAGAGCTTCTGGTTCGCAAGTGCCACATGCACGGCGTTCACCTTGCCGAATTCGGCAATCTGCGTGCGGCGTTCCTTGCCTTCGCCATACTTCTTCAAGATGTTCTTGAAGTGGTTCACGGCGTAGTCAATGATATGTTCCTGGTTGTACTTGCAAGTCGCGATGCTTTCTTCCAATTCCTTCAAAAGCTGGTCGGCCTTTTCTCGGTCGTAATGGCTTATGCGGCGGATCGGAATTTCAATCAGCTTGGCAATTTCTTCGTCCGTTACGGACTGGCGGTGCAAACGCTTGAGGTAAGGCGTAAGCCCTTCGCGAACGAGTTTTATAATTTGTTCACGGTCCTTAGCCTTCTTGATGACCTCGTAAACTTCCTTCTCGATAAAGATCTTTTCGAGCGTGGTCATGTGCCACTTGTCTTCGAGGTGCTTGAGTTCGTTTGCAAGTTCCCATTCCAAAAGCTTCACGGTGTGGTCCGTGTTCAGCTTGAGAATGTCCGAAACGCCCACGAATTTTGGGTGCTTGTCGATAATCACGCAAGTGCACGGGGAAAGCGACTTTTCGCAGTCCGTGAACGCATAGAGCGCGTCAATTGCCACCTGCGGGTCGGTGCCCGGCTGCAAGTGCACGAGAATTTCGACGCCCTGGCTCGTGTTGTCATCGACGTGCTTAATCTTGATTTTGCCCTTGTCGTTTGCCTTCACGATGCTTTCGATAAGGCTAACCGTCGTGGTGCCGTACGGGATTTCGCGAATCGCGAGCGTCTTGTTATCGACCTTTTCAATCTTCGCGCGGACC
The DNA here is from genome assembly GCA_947165045.1 of uncultured Fibrobacter sp. Taxonomy (GTDB): domain Bacteria; phylum Fibrobacterota; class Fibrobacteria; order Fibrobacterales; family Fibrobacteraceae; genus Fibrobacter. Next base: position 16,302 of record CAMUYW010000064.1, read on the forward strand.
TTGACCTTGCCCCCACGTTGACCGTCGTTGTAGTCCGTGACGTCGATGATGCCGCCTGTGAAAAAGTCCGGGTAAAGCGTGAACTTCTTGCCGCGCAGGCAAGCGATGCTTGCCTCGCAGAGCTCGCGGAAGTTGTGGGGGAGGATGGAAGTCGAAAGACCAACAGCAATACCATCGACGCCCTGAGCCAAAAGCAACGGGAACTTGACCGGGAGCGTGACCGGTTCTTCGCTACGGCCATCGTAGCTCGGGATCCATTCCGTCGTTTCGGGGTTGAACACGACATCGACAGCAAACGGCGTGAGGCGGCCTTCGATATAACGGGGCGCTGCAGCACGGTCGCCAGTAAACGGGTTGCCCCAGTTACCCTGCGTGTCAATCAGCAAATTCTTTTGACCAAGGCCCACAAGCGCATCGCCAATGGAGGCGTCACCATGCGGGTGGTAAGCCATCGTTCGACCGACAATCGTTGCCACCTTCTGGTAACGACCATCGTGATTCTCAAACATGGAATGCAAAATACGGCGCTGGACAGGCTTGAGCCCATCTTCATAATACGGGACCGCACGGTCCAAAATCACATAGCTGGCGTAATCGAGGAACCAGCCGTCATAAAGTCGTTCTAGGTGATTGACGTTAGATAAACCTAGTGTAGTATCTGGTGTTTCTTGATTCATGGCTCGAAATGTAGCAAAAATTTTCCGCCCGCAAAATTTGTAGTGCTCATTAGTGCAAAAAAAATAAAATCTCGAAAAAAATTATTCCTTAATCTGGATGTGTTTTTTAAGAATGTCTTCAATTTTTTTTGCAGTTTCCGGTTCTTGTACGGCTTGCATGCCGGCGATTCCAAATTTAGGAGCTAGCTTAATTCCTTTTTGTCCAACGGGAGTGGCTAGATAGGCGTTCATTTCTTTGATTTCATTAAGGGTGTAGTTTTCCACGTAAAGCTTGAGCATAACCTCTTTATACTTGGGCATTATAACTTTGATGCATTCATCAACGACCATATTGACATCGTCCAACTTTAATAAACCCATTTCCCCGAGCTTTTGGTATTGAGGGGTAATCATTTGTTTCATTGATTCTTCGGGATGAGAAAGTTCCATGGTTCTATTGAATTCTTTCTTGTACGCTGCATCCTGTGCAAAAATGTTGCTAGGTATAAAAGCTAGGGTTGCGACTAAAATTATTTTTCTTGTAATGTTTTTTAACATGGTTATCCTTTTATTTTTTACTTTGATGCAAATATACGATTTAATATCGTGTTGTATTTTAATTGCTGGTCAAAACCTCAGTGTGATGTTAATTTTTAGAAAAGACAACTGTTTCAACTGTATCTTGCTGTGGGTGGTGTCGGGAGACGCGGTCCTTCCGTTACGCCCCGTTCAGAGATCTTTTTTGCGTACCGCCTCCAACTGTCAAAAAAATGACACTTTCTTTTGCTATATTGAATGAACCCCCGAACGGGGTGCCTGGCAACGGTTGTGGCCGGGCGTGTGTCACCGAGGGCCGTGCGGGCTGTGCTATCCAATGAGGGGTGTATGGCTCGGTGGACCCCAAATCCGGAAACGGAATCTACAAGTAGGAATCTTAAATGGATTTTTCTGCGATCATTGCCGAAGAGCTGAATCTTGAAGTGTGGCGCGTATCCAAAGCGCTCGAACTTATGGACCAGGGGGGCACGATCCCCTTTATCGCCCGTTACCGCAAGGACCAAACGGGTACTTTGAACGAAATTGAACTCCGCGACATCAGCCACCGTCGCGACTACC
>CAMUYW010000065.1 GCA_947165045.1 uncultured Fibrobacter sp.
CCGCTGCCGCTAAGAAGCCCGCTGCCGCTAAGAAGCCCGCTGCCGCTAAGAAGCCCGCTGCCGCTAAGAAGCCGGCCGCTGCTAAGAAGCCCGCTGCCGCTAAGAAGCCAGCTGCTGCTAAGAAGCCGGCTGCCGCTAAGAAGCCAGCTGCTGCTAAGAAGCCAGCTGCTGCTAAGAAGCCGGCCGCTGCTAAGAAGCCCGCTGCTAAGAAGTAATCTTCTTTTTTGACCCAACGATTTTGACCCGCAGACATCTGCGGGTCATTTTTTTTATTGGCGCCCCGCCGCACCTTTACTATTTTTGTTAGCATGATTTCAGAAAAAGATTTGACCAATTCGCAGAACATTCCTTACGAAGAACGCATCGCCCGCATCGAGAAGATGATTGAAGCCGAAGCAGAGCCGAAAGCTTTTGAACTCGGGCTTTTGCTCGCACTCAAGATGGGCCAGGAAATCCGCGAAAAGAAGCCGCTCGGCAGCACTACAGGTGACATCGTCGCCGCATGGAGTTCCAAGTATCCGGAATCCGTTGTGGAAGAAGCGATTGCTCACGCCAAGCAGTTCCTCACAAATCCTGGCGCCCTTGCCGAAAAGATGAAAAATATCATGCTGAAAAAAATGAATCAGCAAACCGAAGAAAAAACGGACGAGGGGCAAAGTGGAAAATAAACTCCAAGCGACAATCGACATCGGGAGTCATAGCTGCATTTTGTTAATCGCAGCGTTCGAAGACGTTGTTGAGGAAGAAACCTCGCGCAAAACGCTCGTGCCGAAACTCCAAAAGGTCGAAGTTTGCCGCCTCGGTGAAGACATTTACGAACACGGGAAAATCACACCGGAACGCATCCAGGAACTTGTGCAAATCATGACGAAGTTCCGTATGGACTTGCACGCACTCGGTGCAGACCTCAAAGCCGTCGCCATGACCGAAGCGATGCGCAAGGCTGAAAATCCGGAAGAAGTCATCGAAGCGGTAGAAAAAGCCGTGTGGGTCAAGCCGCGCGTCATCACAGGCGAAGAAGAAGGCAAGCTCACTTACCGTTCTGTAAAGGAATGGCATGGAGAAGGGAACGTAACGATTGACATCGGTGGCGGTTCCACAGAACTCAGCAACGGCGAAACGACGTTCTCGATTCCGGTTGGCGCACTCAAGATGTTCAAGGCGATGGGCCCGATTCCTGGCCCAGAATACAAGAAGTTTATCAAGGAAACGTTCAAGGATTTGTCCTTCAAGGGCATGACGAAAAAGCCTGTCTACCTTATCGGTGGTACAGGCACAGCACTTGCCATGGTTTTCTTGAACAGTCAAACGTTTGACTACAAGGCCATTGAGGGGCTTGAAATGAGCCTCTCCGATCTCGAAGCGGTTACCACACGCATCACGAACCTTTCGAAGGAACTCCGCGCAATGCTCCCAGGACTTGGCAATGGACGCCACGAAGTGATTATTTGCGGATTGTTCTGGTTGCGTTCGCTCCTCGAAAAACTCCGCGTCGAAACATTCAAGATTAGTACGGCAGGGCTTCGCTTTGGTTTGCTTTACCCGCCCGAAAAAGAACCGGATCAAAAGCCGAAGAAACGCACATTCAACTTTGCAAAGAAAACGGATGGTTCGACAGGCACACCAACCGACTCCGAGGACAAGTAAAATTTATGCGTATCAACAAGTACATTTCTCTTAGTGGTCTTGCAAGCCGTCGCGCCGCCGACGAACTCGTCGCCAGCGGTCGCGTTCAAGTGAACGGCGAAACAATCTCCGACCTCGGTCATCAAGTGGATGAATTCAAAGACCAGGTCATTGTTGATGGGAAAATTTTAAAACTCCCGACAAACAAAAAGACCAAAGTCATCATGTTCCACAAACCCGCCGGCTGCGTTTGCACCAAGGACGACCCGCAAGGTCGCCGAACCGTTTACGACTACTTGCCGCCGGGATACCACAACTTCAAATACGTCGGGCGACTCGATTTGCAGAGCCGCGGTCTTTTGCTGTTTACCGACGATGGCGAATTGCTTTACCGCCTCACGCACCCGAGCTTTGAAGTGCCGCGTAGCTATTACGTGTGGACAACACGCCCGCTCAGCGAAAACGCAGCCCAGCGACTCGTCGAAGGCGTGGACATCCGCGACCCGGAAGATCCAGACGCACAAGAAGAAATCGCTTTTGCGACAGACGTTTATCTCGAAAACGGATTTGCAGAACTCGTCCTCATCGAAGGCAAGAACCGCGAAATCCGCCGCATGATGCGCGCTGTTGGTTACGAAATCCGCGACCTCAAGCGCGTAAGCTATTGCCAGATTCAGCTCGGTGACTTGCCCGCCGGTGAATTCCGCGAACTTACAGCAAACGAAATGAACAAGTTGCGCCAAGCGGTGCATCTTTAAACCTATAACCTTCTAATGAAACGAACATTATATATCGGTGATGTGCATGGTTGTGCGGACGAACTCTCCGAAATGATTGACAAGTTCGGATTCGTGCGCGGTAGCGATACGCTCTACCAGACCGGCGACATCATCAACAAAGGTCCCGACATGCTTCGCGCCATGCGCATTGTCGAAGAACTTGGCATTTTGACCGTCCGCGGAAATCATGAGGAACACCTCATTCGCATGATGGAAACGCCCAAAAGCAATTGGACCGATAAGCAAAAGAAGCGTTTCAAGGCTCTTTCGCTCGACGAATGGGTTTACATCCGCGATACCGTCAAGAACTGGCCGCTTTGGCGAGACACGCCGCACGCGTTAATCGTGCACGCCGGGCTTGAACCGGGCAAAACTCGCCTCGAAGACATGAGCGCCGAAGTGCTCCTTTCTATTCGCATGTGGAATGATAAGCCGTGGTACGAACAAGTCAAATGGAACAAGACGGTTGTCTTTGGACATTGGGCAAAGCAAGGCTTCGTGCACATTCCAGGATTTATCGGTCTTGATTCCGGCTGCTGCTACGGCAAGGCACTTACCGCATGGTGCCCCGAAGAAGACAAATTCTACACCGTCAACGCACTCCGCGAATACACACCCGTGAAAGACAAGGCAAAAGAATCCGAAGCCGCCCCTTGCAAAGTGCTCGGCGACAACTCTCCCGATTCAGTGCCGCCTAAGACATTTGATGAAATCAAGGAACGCATCGCGAGTGGTGACATCGCTCGCAAGGAAGAAACCGCCGAGGAATCCGCAATCCGCAAGGCAAGCCCATCCATCAGTGCCGAATGGGCCGGATACTAGGCGACAGCCGCACAATTTACTATCTTTACACTAGGCAATTAAACAACGGAACAACAATGACCGCAGAAGAACTTTACAATCGTCTCAAGTCCGTCAAGCCGGGCGCAGCTCTTTGCACTTACACCATGGAAAAGGTGGAAAAGATGCTCCCGCTCATCAACGAAATCAACGAACGCAAAAAGGACCAGGACACCGTTATCCTCGCCCACAGCTATTGCGCTCCCGAAATTCTCTTGGGCGTTGCCGACTTCACTGGCGATAGCTTCAAGCTCAGCAAGGACGCCACCACGGTCCAGCAAAAGACGATCCTCTTCTCTGCAGTGCGTTTCATGGGCGAAACCGCCAAGATTTTGAACCCGCAAAAAGACGTGATTATTCCGGGCCCGCTCACAGGTTGTAGCCTCGCCGATTCCATCACCGGCAAGGATGTCGAAGAGCTCCGCAAGCAAAATCCGGATTACACGTTCGTTTGCTACATCAACACGACCGCCGACGTGAAGGCCGCCTGCGACGTTTGCGTCACAAGCGGTAACGTGATGCACATCGTCGAAACGATTCCGAGCGACAAGATTTTCTTTGTTCCGGATGCACTCATGGGCCAGAACATCATCGACGAAATGAAGCGTCGCGGTGTCAAGAAGGACATCAAGCTCTATAACGGCTGCTGCTACGTCCACGAAAACTACGACCCGGATTTAATCCAGTTCTTCCGTAGCCAAAACCCGAATCTCAAGGTGATCAGCCATCCAGAATGCAATCCGTCTGTCGCCATGCTCAGCGACTACGTCGGAAGCACCGGCCAAATGGTCAGCTATATCAACCAGCAGCCTAAAGACAGTTGCATTTTGCTCCTCACGGAATGCGGTCTCAACGCTCGCATGCACTACGAACATCCCGACATGAACTTTATCGGTAGCTGCTGCATGTGCAAGTACATGAAATCGAACTCGCTCGAAAACATCTTGGAAGCGCTCCGCCACCCCGAAAAAGCAGAACACATCTCACTCGACGAGAGCGTGCGCGTGCAGGCCAAGAAGTGCATCGATGCGATGTTCAAATACGCAGAATAAAGCAACATAACACACTATAAATTTACAAAGGCACCCTTAATTTTCTAAATTAGGGGTGCCAATTTAATAAAGGGAGGATTGAGATGAGAAAATTTCTATTGGCAATAGCTTTTTTGTGTGGCGCTGTTTTTGCACAGCCAAGTGAAAGCGATTTAGCGATATGGCCCCGTTCCTATTTTGCGAGCATCGGTTTCAACGTCATTGCTAATCGTGGTGATTTTTTTGACCACACCGTGAAAATACAAAACAAAGACGGACTTAACGAAACTATCCATTTACCCAAAAACAGAGTTCTTTTATCGCCCGATTACAATCTCGGTGTGAACGTTCGCGAATTTACGTTTGCATTATCATTCCAATATTGGTCTACATTAGGCTCAATCGAAGGTCTCCCCGCCGAAATGGCCGATCAGGATATGTCCTATTGGCGATTCGGATTTGAAGCCACCTACAACTTTTTCTATCCTGAAAGATTCCAGGTGGGCGTAGGTCTCGGATATTCATTTTCAAGCTTTAGCATTGAGAACAACGCTGTTAGCGAAAAGGGATTTTTTGATTCTAGCTTGAAGGGTTCCGCATTTGCCATTGTCACAAACATTCGCTATTATATTACGGATTTCTTCGCTCTTTCCCCGTCTTTGCGCATTTACGAGACATGGTATAAGTCCGTCAACACGGATAATTGTGGAACCATCGAGTTCAACAAGAAGAATAACGGTGTCATGGACCACAACAGCTATCTATGGCAAACCTACATAGCCATGTCCATCAATGCGCTTGTACAGTTTTAATTAACTAAAGAAGGCAAAAAATGATAACATTCCTAATTGGTGTTGCAATCCTCATCCTCGGATATTTCACCTACGGCAAGTTCGTCGAACGCACATTCGGCCCCGACGACCGCAAGACCCCGGCTCTCGCAAACCCGGACGGCGTTGACCGCGTCCCCATGCCGCACTGGAAAAACGTTCTCATTCAACTTTTGAACATCGCAGGCATCGGTCCTGTGATCGGCGTGATTCTTGGCATCAAGTTTGGCGCCATCGTGTTCATCTTGCTCCCGATCGGAAACGTCCTCGGCGGTGCAGTACACGACTACTTCAGCGGCATGATCAGCATGCGCAACAACGGTTACAATGTTCCGGCTCTTTCCCGCAAGTTCTTGGGCAAGGGGCCTGCAAAGCTTGTGATGGCACTCATTTCTGTGGCGCTCATCCTCGTCGGTGCAGTGTTCACCAACACGCCGGCAGCTCTCGTGAACACTCCGATTCTTGCGGGTAGCCACGTTTCGCCGACATTGTTCTGGGTTGCCGTCGCAGTCATTTTTGCCTACTACTTCATCAGTACCTTCTTCCCCATCGATAAGATTATCGGCCGCATCTACCCGGTTTTCGGCGCACTCTTGATTCTCGCTTCGCTCGCGATTTTCGTGGGCATCATCCCGAACTTGAACGTCCTCGACGAATTCTGCTTTAGCGATATCATGAGCAATTTCCACAAGCATCCGGCAGGTCAGCCGATCATCCCGATGCTCTTTGTGACGATTGCCTGCGGTATCATCAGCGGTTTCCACAGCACACAGAGCCCGCTCGTCGCACGTACTGAAGTGACCGAGAAGACGGGCCGCCAGACGTTCTACGGCATGATGATTATCGAAGGCCTTATCGGTATGATCTGGGCTGCAGGCGGCATGTTCATTTACCACCAGATGCCGGAACTCTTGACCGGCGCTTCGGGCGTGAAGGTCTTGAGCATTCTCGTTTCGACAGTGATTCCTTGGGCTCCGATTTCGATTCTCGTGGTCGTGGGCGTGATTATCCTTGCCATCACGAGTGGCGATACCAGCCTCAGAAGCCTCCGCCTTACCGTTGCAGAACTCACCGGACTTGAACAGACTTCTGTCAAGAACCGCCTCCTCCTTACGGTTCCGATGTTCGCCCTTTGCGCCGTGATTATCTTCTGGAGCAACTTGAACCCCGAAGGCTTCAACATCTTGTGGAACTACTTCAGCTGGAGCAACCAGCTCATGGCCGTTTGCAGCCTCTGCGTGGCAACCGTGTACCTCCGCAGTAAAAAGAAGAACTTCTGGATTGCGCTTATCCCGTGCATGTTCATGACTTTCATTACAGCGGATTACATTCTTTGGGTGAGCCCGGAAAACCTCAAGGGCGCTCCGCTTGGCTTTGGACTTGATTACAAGACCGCTCTCGTGATTGCTCTTCATGACGCCGCTATTCTCGGATTCCTCCTCTGCGCTCGCGGCAAGACGCTTTCTAAGATGGAAGGCTACGATGCCGACCGCTGGAACTCCGCTTTCGACGACGAAGAGAAAATCCCGAAGGCTCGATAATTGAACATTAAAGGCAGTATCAAGTCCATCACGTTTCATAGCCAGCAAAATGGCTTTACCGTGATGCGCCTAAACGACAGCGAAAGCAAGAAAGTCGTTGTCGTCACAGGCACATTCCCCGCTTTACAGCCCGGCGAATCCATTTCGATCGAAGGCGACTGGGGCAGCCATCCCAAATACGGCAAGCAATTCCAAGCCACATCATTCGAATACCTCGCCACCGAAGATAACGACATCGTCGAATATCTGGCTAGCGGGCAATTCCCTGGCGTCGGGCAAAAGATTGCCGAGCGCATCGTCGAAGTTTTTGGCGAAAAGACCACCGACATTCTCGATAACGACCCGGACAAATTCCGCGAAGTAAAAATCAAGGGGTTTCCGGCCCGCAAGGTAGAAGCGTTCCTTGCACGTTGGCAAGAAGCCAGACACAGCCGCGAAACGATGCTGTTCTTATACAAGCATGAAATTGTCGGCAGCGTTGCAAAGCGTTTGTGGAACAAGTTTGGGCAAGCAACGATTGAACGCATTACGCAAAATCCGTACATGCTCTGCGAAGAAGTCTGGGGCATCGGATTCTTGAAGGCCGACGAAATCGCGCAAAAGGTCGGATTCCCGAAAGACAGCCCCGAGCGATTCCAAGCGGCGTTGCTCTACACATTGCAAGAAGCATCGGTAAGTGATGGGCATGTGTACCTTCCCAAGACATCGCTTCTGGAACGCACCTTCAAGAATTTGCGTTTGCAACAAGACGACGAGGACGCCATCAACACGCTCCTTGATGAATTCGAAAAAGCAAGTGAGATAGGGCGTATCAAGCGCGAAGGCGATGATTGTTATTTTCCACCGCTGTACAACGCCGAGCAGCGCATCGCAGACAACATCAAACTTCGATTGCGCTACAACGAACTGCCATTGGACAATTTTGAGAACGACCTTGCGCAGTGGGAACGCGAGCACAAGTTCAGCTTTGATCCGATTCAAAGGCGCGCTATCCAGATGGCACTTTCGCGAAAAATTTCGATTATCACAGGCGGCCCCGGAACTGGTAAGACAACGATTCTCAAAGGAATCCTTTACCTCGCGCGCCAAATGGAAGAATGCGTAAGCCTCACGGCACCCACGGGCCGCGCTGCAAAACGTATGGGCGAATGTTGCGGCGAAAAAGCGCGCACGATTCACCGTTTGCTCGAAGTGGATCCGATTTCAGGAAAGTTTCACCGCGACGAGAACAACAAGCTTCAATGCAATTTGCTGATTGTCGATGAATTCAGTATGGTCGACACATGGCTTGCCGCCTCGCTCCTCGAAGCGACGCCACTCAACGCGCGAATTGTGCTCGTGGGCGATGCCGACCAGCTCCCAAGCGTGGGAGCTGGCAATGTGCTGAACGACTTGTTACGTTGCCCCAAGATTCCAAGCACTCGCCTTCAGCACATTTTCCGCCAGGCCGGCGGAAACGACATCGCCGACAAAGCGGCCAAAATCAACCAAGGCATTTGCCCCTCGCCCATCGAAGGCACGAACTTCCACTTTTTGCCTTACGAGTCGGCCGATGAAGCTAAAGACATCATCGCCCGCCTCGTCACCTTCGGCATCAAAGAAAAAATCAACGTCGATACGCAAGAAATGCAACTGCTCACGCCGATGCGCAAAGGCCCGCTCGGCATTTACGAACTCAACACGTTCTTGCAAGACTTGCTGAATCCCGGCAAAGAACGCATCAAAATTGCAAGCAGCAACTGGAGCAACGGCGACCGCGTGATGCAAATCCGCAACAATTACGATAAGAACGTGTTTAATGGAGATGTCGGCATCATCTACAAAATCGCCAAAGACTCCAAGAAAATCACGGTCTTTTACGACGACAAAACTGTCGATTACGAATCCGATGAAGTCGATGAGCTCATCCACGCTTACGCCTGCACGATTCACAAAAGTCAAGGCAGCGAATACCCCGCAGTCATCGTCGTGCTGGATTCCAGCCACAGCATTATGCTGCAGCGCAACCTCATCTACACCGCCATCACGCGTGCGAAAGGCCATGTATGGATTTTGTCTGCACCGGGAGCGTTCTACCAAGCCGTGCGCAATAACCGCAGCACAAGACGATACACAAGACTCACGGAAAAGTTAGACTAGTTCCGCACTGGATCCTTCACTTACGTTCAGGATGACGAGCCGCAAAATGCGCGGGCATTCTTGCGCATCCATTAAGTTTATTTCGGCCAGTAATCGGAGGGCTTTTGGTTCAAGTAAATAAGCCTTGCCCATTCGCTGCTTTTCGCCACATTCATAAAATACAGTTCGTCAATCCAGCCCTTGAAAACGCGGTCCACCTTTCCGCTAGATTGCTTGCGGGCTCCAATGACAAACGGCCCATTCGCAATCCTCTTATCATCCGTATGGTTGCGGCCCACATGAACATCTTCGAGAATTCCATTGCGATAAATCGCCGTCGAATCGCCGGACTTCACCACCGTAAAATGAACCCATTGATTGTAATCCATTGCAGGTTTCGTTGCAATGCTAACCTCATACCAATGATCCAAATCCGATTCGTCCAATTCCTTGAACATCCAGCTTGACTTGTCACTATCGCCAGCCTGATACTTGAAGTGGTATTCCGATTCCGACTTGCCCCAAACAAAGCGCGACGTCGAAGTATCTTCAGCATTCACCCAGAACGAGGCGGTAAATTGTGTAGTGTCATTCAAAGCAAAAGCCCAGTAGTCCGCAGATTCCTGAACTTCAATGAAAGAGGACTTTCCGTTAAAGTAGAACGCACCACCAATAATTCCATCGCCCGTTGCAACATCCGTAACACGGCCTTTGAAAGGATTATCGCCAGAAGATCGAGTCATCGAATCCAATTCCGATTCGTCAAAATTCCAAGCAGCCACAAAGTCATCCGAGAACGGCTCAGCAGCACGCTTCAATTTCATCGGTTTTTGAGCATTCACTTTGCTAGGCGTCGCCGAAGTCGCAGCAGTTTCCGCAGAAGAAGCATCCACCTCGCTCACGGTCTCGTATTCAGTCCACCTAAAGATTAATTTTTGCATTTCCCGTTGCGGGTAAAGCGTCGTCAAGTGAATCCACAACCCCACAGGATTTCCATCCTTGTCATAAACCGTTTGAGACGTAGTCCAATCCGCAGCCGGTTCCAAAAAAACTTTAAGCTCGTTAAGATTCTTGGCAAGCGATTTGCGGTCTTGAGCATTCAAGTCGCTCAAGCGCACATACAGCGGGAAACCTTCAAGCGTATCATGCAAGTCAATGCCACTCGACGCCGTGTTCAGCGGGATTTCCAAAGTGCGAACAGCATCATCATAGAAAACATTCTGGAACGCATTGTATGCGTCGACAAAAACCGCCTTTATACTTTGCGCACCGCTATTCGTGCTGACCAGCACAGAATCGTAATAGGCAGCAGGCAACCCCTCAAATGTTACGTATTGCCCATACTCATCAGTCGTAATTTTTGCGGTAGACTTGTAAGTGGACCCGACAATAGAAATGTTCGCCACAGAGTCCTTGACATCAGAAAAACGAACTCTAATCTCTTTGCTCCCGGACATGTCGAGTTTCACAGTCCAAGCAGAATCCGTCACAATTTTAATCCCCGATTCACGGAGTGCAAACAATTTTAGCGAGTCGTCATAGAACGCTTCGAGATTGTAGAATCCATCCGGCAAGTTCGAAAACTCAAAATTTCCCATGGAATCCGCAGTCGTGGAATAATAAGCGGTGGTATCATCTTTTGCCGGATCGTAATCTACTGGAACACAGTAAACACGAGCATAAGCCGCACGTCTAAGATAAATCGGATTGCTAGTTCCATCATCGTACGCAAGCGTACCCATCAATTCCGGGGAACCGACTTCAGAGCTGTTTCCGCCTGCCACCTTGTTATCGGAGCATGCAACAAAAAAGACCATTGCAAACAACGCTTGCAATGCGAGCAAAGAAATTGCCAATTTGCTTCGAGTCCTTTCCATCGCAGCCTCACTTGGACAAGGGGAATATCTGGATATTCATCTGGAATACGCGTCCGCCCTCTTCGTCCTCATTAGCAATCATAGAAATTTTTTTGCGAAACTCATTGATGCACTTGACAATTTTCTTGTACGACGCTTCCGATATGCCCAATGTAACACTGCTGACGTTTCGTTCGCTCGAAGGAACATCGGTGATGGAATCCTTTGCAAGGCCGATAAATTCCTTGTGATAGTTGACAAAAGCCTGCTGGATGACCTTGTCGCCAGTGCTAATCGCCGGATTGTTGAGGACCCAATTACCCTTAGCGTCCTTTTTGATGAGCCCGACACGTTCCAGCAAGTCCACCCCTTGCCTTGCCTGTTCCCCCGAAATCGGCGGCATCAGGCGTGCGCCCAAAGCTTCGTAGTCGCCGTCAAAACCATGCATCCCAATGAGCGAACGAATAGCGGTATAGTACCAGTGCGAATAAACTTCATATTGATACGCCCGAGTCAAGAGCATCTGCTGCGTGAAGCGGTAGGTCGCGGTGATTTCTTCCATGCGCTTCTTGTAGTTTTTCCGCTCGTCATCATTGCTCGCCTGGCAAAACAGCACCATCGCTTCAAAGTAAGCAGCCTCGTTTTCATCAAACTGCAAACCCGCAACAATCTTTGCTATACTCGCAGGCGCAAGACTTTTTTCGCCCTTCATCACGCGCGAAATAAAATCCTTCGAAGAAAAGCCAAGCTTATCCGAAAAACTCCGCAGCGAATAACGGCGGTTCAAGGCTTGCGCACACTCAAAATAATGACGCAAATACGCGCGGTAATCGCTAAAATCGAAAACCGACATGCGCTTTGGCGGGCGCTCTTCGAGCTGCAATTTTTCAGAGCTAGGCTTCATACTCTAAAAATACAATGTAATGGGGGTTAGGGGATTAAAAGCATTAAAAACAGCCTCAAAATCGTTGTCTACCGAGGACGCTTTCTCCCGACATCACCGATTTTCACTTCACATTTTGGCCATTTCCAGCTAATTTTATGAAAAAGAAAAATAACTCCAGCACCGCTGAGCGATAAAGCCCCACACCATAAACAAGCTTTTGCGATGCTACGAGGTCTCCAAATCTCTCGACACAAAAAAGGGAACGGCGCAGTCGTTCCCTTTCTCGTTGCAATATTTCTAAAACACAAAACCGACAGACAATGCGGTTTCAAAGAAAATCTTTTCGAGCAATCGTGTATAAATATACTTGTTGCTCACACTCACATGGATTCCATCCATAAACTGCGGTTTCTTTACAAAACGTCCAAAATTGATTTCACTTCCCAAAAAGAATCGCGACCCCATCAACCGGCAACCCGTACCGACAACAAAAGCAAATCCACTTTCGCTATGCGGAAACAAATTTCTCTTATCTTCAGGGTCAACCAAATCAACTTGATAAAAAATCGGGTCCATACGCAACTGCACAAAACCTTCAAATTGAGATTTTTGCCCGACCTCACTATTTTGCCCAGCGGCATTAATAACTTGCGTTTTCGCGCCATTCCGTCGCCCATAATACCAACGCATCATAAGCGGAAACGAATAAGCATACATTTCGCCTTCGACGTCCGTATATTCAGCAATATTTTTCTTCGAGAACGAAGCATAACTGAATCGTACAGCAAAACTCCAAAAATCAGCAAAAAGATATTCATACGTTATTCCCGGAGCTAAATTCTGCGAAACGATTTCTGCATAAAGTCGATGTTTCGTATAAGGCGGGGCGCTCAAGCCAAACGTATCTTTAAGGGCTTCCGCCTCTGTCAAGCCTTCTGCACGTACACTTTCTTCCCCAGCATTATTCGAAGACGAATCAACAACATACATTACCTTATGCGTATCAACGTAAACCGTATCCGAAGACTGCCACTTATTCGAAGAGGACTCCCCCCATTCTCCGGCAAAAGCAAGCGTTACATTAATCAAAGTCGCAATTATCCAGAAATATTTTTTCATACTAGAAACCCAGTTTTATTTCGAAACCAAAGAACGCACCCTTAAGAGAACTTCCATTAACAATAGCGACATATTCCGTATTCATCATCAATCGCGCTTTTTCACCCCAATATTGATACCCGCCACTGAGTCCAAATTCCCAAAGGAGATTTCCGAAATTACACACTAAACCCATGGTTCCTTTAGCAAAACCGCCAAAAGCACTTGCGCCGCGTTCATCGTCATCATCATCCGCATCATGGATTTTATCGTAATTCAAAGTAGGCCCGGCCATAGCCTGAGCAAAAAGGGATAAACTGTTGAGCGGCACATTCCTGTGTTTTACCGGATGCTTACTAGGGTTCGCATGAGTTATCACAGATGTCACAATATAGTGCCTATAGCCCACCCCCAAGCTCCATATACTCTTAATACCTTCCCATTCTTTCCATATATCATGAAATTGCATTAATGCTGAGAAATTGTAAATAATAGAACCACGATACATGTTCTCTTGTTCTAACTCAAAACCAAAAACGCCAACACCAAGCGCCAAAAGAATTATATTCGCACCCACGCTTCCGTCAATATAAAAGTTTATTGCGGGTGGAATTGTATCCGTATCGTAATACGTGACAAATTCATTTTTTTCGGGTATAGAATCCACAGCCTTTGATGCTATCTTTTTGATATAAACGGTATCAGGGGGAGATTTTACAAATACAGTATCGGTCACATGTTTACGGATATAAACCGTATCCGTTTGCGCTACGGCGGCACTGGAGATCATCCCAACAATTAACAAAATCCACATAAATTTATTCATACAATTCATCATAGCAAACCAACACTTACGTTAAGTTTAAAATCAATCTGAAGACCATCGGCAAGGTACATCACATGTTTCTTTAGAATATTCCCATCTTTTGACAACATGTTATACGCAAACCCATATTCAAATCCGCAAGTCACATAATTACTACGACGAATAAATCCGTGATGGATGTACGGTTGGATACCTTGTCTATTACGTTCTGCAACCGTTGGAACCATATCTTGCTTCCAACGAGGATGATACGTGTAATCAGAATGACGGAATTGAGCATTCAGCCCTAATTCTATCATTGACGAAGTCTTTGCCGGGCGGAAATAATGGCGATACCCTAAGCCAAAAATAAATTGCGATATATTTCCGCTATAATCATCCTTTATAAAATTTTCGGTATAATCTTCCGAAGGCACTTTTTTCGCATATTGGAAGTTTATCATTAAAGAATTTTTGCGACTAAAAGCAAGTTCGGCATCAGCAACAATGGTAACATTTCCAAGCAAAGTATTTAGAAGCGAAAAGACATCAGCGCCAATGTATAGCGAGTGATGTATATAATTCGTATCGTTGCGCAAGAATTTTGTCGTATCAAGACCAAATGGATTATCTTCGGTCGGCTTGCAGCAAGTCGGCGCAGGCGCTGAATCTCCGACAACATAAATAGTATCGGTTTTGGGCTTAATCGGAATATACACGGTATCGCGAGTTATCTGCTCGACATAAATGGTGTCTCTTTCGGCATATAGCGCTGTGACACACAAAAGAATTAACAAGAGAAATTTTGGCATTTGTTTAAAATCCCTATTTGTTCGAACATTAATTTAACAATAACAGAATCAAATCAAACCCTTGGCCGTGTTAACTTTCACAAAGCACACAAAACAGGGGATTACCTGCTATTTTTGAACGACAAATGGATAAAACTAGGGAAAAACGCCCTGTTTTTAATATTTTCTGTAAACTTTCTGATATTTGCGTTGTTTTTGCAAAGTGCGACCGCGAACGTCAAAACGCTGAACACTATTTTCGTACTTTCCGTAATCGCGCACGTTTTTTTGACCAAAGCCCGGCAATCCCGTTGTTTCCAGCACGTCAATCGGCGCCGTCACAATTCGCGAAAGCGTCCTTTCGTCCACCTTCACAGAAACCTTGTACTCGCCCACTCCAGAAACCGCGAGTGTTTCGAGCGTATCGCCTTCCAAGAGGCGCCCGTCCTTGTACCATTGGTAACCAAAGCCCTTCGGCGCCACAAGTTTTGCGCCATCCTGTGTCACATGCAATGTATCCATTTGCAAATGGCTGTAGACAATTTCGGCCAAATGCTTCGCGCCTTCGACGGACGGATGCACCATATCTTCCAAGTACCAACTCGGATTTTCGAGAGCGCTAAAACGCGAATGCAAGTCGATGATGTTCACGCCTTTTTCAAGCCCCGCCCGCAAAATCGCCGGATTCACGCGCTTCACGACCGCCGTATCAAGGATATTCCATTCTACGTTGTTCACATAAGGTGCCAAGCAGATAAAGACATGCGGCTTAGACTTCACCTGGAACGTGTCAATAAGCGCTTCAAAATCCGCCGTGATTGCAGAGTCCACCGCAGCATCCTGCGCCGGAGTATTCCAAGTCGTGTACGCCTTGGAATCGTTCGTACCCAACTCGATGATAACCGTATCCGCCGCAAATTCAATCGCCGGCGCAAAGCGGTAACCCTTCCAATACGATGCCTGATCGTCCTTGCGGACCGTAAGCCCGCTCACGCCAAAATTTTCGACAGTATCACTCGGCGCATCGCCGCGCAGCATCCCCTGCAAATGATGCGGATAACTCGTCTGGTCCGGCCAGGACTCAATCCCGTAACCGTACGTGATGCTATTGCCAACGCAAGCAACCTTGCCCGCCGCAAACGCCGAAACCGAAGCAGCCACCGAAACAACAGCCGCCGCCCAAACAATCTTCCCAAACATATTCATAACCATGTGATAAATATAATCAAGAAAGAGGGATGACGAGATAAATTACAACCGGAATTGGTCTATTTCTTCCTTTGTCAATTCGCACATCGGCTTTCCAACTCTTTCTGCATAACGAGACAACTCCAACAAGTTCACATGCATTGAAGGAGCATCTTTGTACGGATCAGGAGTGGCCCTATACGCCTCCATGGATTCCGCCAGAATGACAGGCCCTTTAGTTCCATTCATAGGTGTAAGTCTCCAAAAGATGTTTAGCCGCGTTTTCGTTCACGAAAAATTGGTATTCGTGCAAAGCCCCTAAAAATATGGCTCCTAATACTTCAATATAGTGATTAAGTAGCTCTCTGTTAAGGGCAAAGCCGTGAATTGCGCCTTGATATCCCCACTGAATTGATTTATCAGCAGCAATAGCAAATAGATGTCCTCCTACCCCAATGTATTTTTGCGATCCACACAATCGCTTATTATTACGAGGAGCAGTACAAGCCCAATGGATAAATGCAGCCACGGAATTCTTGTCATTTTTTACTCCGATAAGACCCTGAATTTCGTTATTTTCCTTTAGCGCTAAAGCAAAGACCTCAACATTATCGGGAATTTCAATCCAATTGATTCCCCAACCGTTCTTTTCGTTGAATTTTTTCAGGAATGAACGACTTTCGATTTTAAATACAACCGTTTCCTTGATTTCGCCAGTTTCGGTATCCTTGAGACAAGGAACAATTTCATCAAGCCAAATGCCGACGCCACCATTCTTCACATCATTCTTCATTTTTAACTCCTCCCCGCAGACATGCTGAAAACAGCGGGGCTTTTGTTGTTTATAGAGCAACACATTTGCTCATCCGTACACTAAATATAGACTATCGGAAAACTATCGTCAAGAGGGTTGTACATTTTTGCCGAGCAATTTTACATTCGCACCATACCGAAAAACTCCACCAGCATGGTAGAGAATTTGCAATCGAAAATTTCGACCGCAAAACCAAAGACAACGCCTAAAAATGCGAAGTCCCACCGTGGTACGCATTGTTAAGAGGCGCGGTGGGAATTGTTATTAACAAATATAGCTAATTAACTTTTGTCAGACAATAGTCGCTATTCAATTCCCTTGTCCTTAATCCACTTTTCCATCTTGGAGTTATCGAAGATTTCATCATATTCGTTCTTATTCTTTACCTTTTGAAGCAGAACATCCCCATTAATGGAGTCGACGAAATTCTTGACATCAGGATTTTCCTCAATAAGACGATCAAGAGAATCCCAATCAATTTGTTCATGGATTTTAGCAGGAATTAGAACACTACTTTGTTCCACATTCGTTGCGTCGAGTTGGATAAAGCCTATGCCGAAAGAATTGTTAAGGCGTTGCATTTCTTCACGAAAATCATCATCTTGATCAAATTTCAAAGCGACCAAATAGCCTTCGTTAGCCCAACTAGAATTAGAAACCGCTTGGAAATAATACTCACGAAGAGTCGAGCTAGTGATTTCTTTTTTCATCTCAAATGAGAACAATTTCATTTTTGACTCATAAAAAGACTTAATTATATCCAGTGTTCCTGTTTGATACGAATCAAACGGGAAATAGACGGCCATCAAATCCGGATGCAACCAATGATTTCGCCCAATCTTATGTTTGGCTGAAGTCTCATGATAAATAGTCTTTGCATAACAATGAAAATGCGAATTCGAATAAACAAACTTCGTCAAAAGCGGATGTAAATCCCGTTCCAAAAATATTGTCTTAGGCTGTTTTATTTTTTTTCTATGTCAGTAATCTTTACACCATTTTCAACATATTTCTTAAGAGCAAAACGCACAGGCCGCGTACCAATTTTTGCAAAAATGGTTTTAGCGTTATCCTTCATATCCACATATATTTGAGCGCAGATGGATTGCCAAGGCGTTTTACCAGAGGAACTACACTTGTTTTGAATTCCATATTTTTCAGCCTTTTCCCATATTTCCACATGGGAAAGTGCTTGGATGTTCTCGCGCTTTTTGGCTTCTTCAAGAACTTCTTCAGCAAGCTTCAAAAATGTATATGTCATAACGGGCTCCTTTATTACTTGTAATATAGATTATTCCTCATCCTCGATATAAAGGTCTGTTCCGGAAAAATCCTTCGACATTGTATCAAAGACACAAATTCCATCGTTTTTTCCTAATCATCAGCCCCCCCCCCAAGCCCAACAATAGGCCTACTTGATTATTTTCCATAACGAATGTAGCTTTAAAGTACCTCACAGAAGAACAACTCAAGGAGTTAGAAATGGCATTCGTTAGCATTGGACAGAAATATGGTTTTGTGAGTGCCGGCGATGTATTCCGTAAAAGACTTGCCGATGCCCATGCAGAAACACAAAAGGTACGTGACGAGCTCAACAAGGCCGAAGCCGAAAAGCTAGAAACCGCACGAAAAATGGTTGCGGATAAAATATTATCACTTGAAAAAGCAATGGAATATTTCGGTCTGACAAAAGACCAAATTCTTGCATAACACAAAAGGACGAGTTCAACCTCGTCCTTTTGACTTAACCCCTAAAAATGGCGATGCCGGAACGAAGTCCGGCATGACATTCTCAAAGCAAAGCGCCTTTTACGCACCTCGCACTTACGTATTGTATTCCCTATCGGGGTGTTCCGCCATCTCGTCCA
>CAMUYW010000066.1 GCA_947165045.1 uncultured Fibrobacter sp.
TTGTTCAGCAAGGGCACCTGCGAGTCCGAAAGCTTGAGAAGCTTCTTGATGGCGGGAACGTCCATCGTCATACGCGGGCGGGTCACTAGGCCCATGCCGGCACAGAACAAATTAATATTCTCGCTCACGATTCCCGCGTCGGTTCCCATGGTCACCTTCGCGCGGGCGTCGCTGCTTCCGAACTTGGTCTCGTCTGCAACGATGAGGATGCTCACCGGGGCCGCCTTCGCCCAATCCTGACGGTCGGCAACGAGCGCCCTGTGGTCACCCTTCGCCACCTGCTTCAGGGCGTTTTCCTTGTTCAGGTATTCCGAGACGCCCTTGCTCGTGAACACGAACACGCGGATTTCCTGGAAGTTGCGGGCCGTCGGCGAAGTGAGCTTGCCGTCGGCAGGGCGGTTCACGCCGATAGCCGCAAAGAGCAGGTTCGAAAGATCCTGGTCAGAGAGCATCTTGTCGCTGAACTCCGTGCCGGAAGCCCTGTCCCAGAGCGCCTCCATGACAGGCTTGCCGCCAGTCTTTGCCGGAGCGGGGAGTTTTTGGAGCTGCGCCATGGCAAGCGTACTGCAGATGAGCGTTGCCATAAGCGTGAGTGCAAAACGATTTTTCATGGGGTACTCCTTGTGGTTTCCCTTAAAAAATAACATTCCATTTTCTTTTATAACCGCCACTATTTCTTTTTGACGGTCGTTCAATACAATTTGACCACCTATTTGACCACCATTTATAGTGCCATCTCGGCGAGTTCCACGGGCAAGTCCCTCAGCCTGTTCAGGAACTTGTTCAGGCACTTGTTCGGGTCAAGGCCGTTTTATCCTCTCACTTATCCTATCGTTTATCCTATCGTTTAACCTATCACCCAATCTTTAACCCAACTTATTGCCCAACTCATCACCCAACCGCCATCATTCTTTATTGGACATTTTTGATTATTCAAGATCTTTCCAAATAATTGCACTATTACTTCTCGCAATTATATTTCTTTTTATTTGTGGAAAAGAATGCTTAACTATTCTTTCTATAAGTTTTTGATTTGTAAAATATCAATTGCTTTTTGTATGAATATCTAAAAAAGGCTCTGAACCCAATCGGTACAGCGGCCTTCAGTTTTTAGCAAGAGTGCAAAAGCAATTGATTTAGATTTCATTGATTTGTATTTATTCAATGAAATCTAAACTTTTTTATTCCTGGTATTCGTCAATAAAGAACACCTTTGATTCGCTTGTCGGCGATAGAAGCGTTTTATTTTGTCTTATCATATTTTTTACGGTATCTTTATATTCTTCTTTTTCTACAAGAATCGCAACAACGTCATCGTCAGTGAACTTTAAATTTTGTGGTTCAGGCAAATAATCTGGTGCTTTTTGTGCATCGGAACCTAAAAATTTAACGGAGCGCCATTCACGTTCATTATATAGAATTTTGTCTTTGTGCCATCCAGAAAGGGGGTGATAGAAATCTTCTGTATAATTTCTCTCAAAAGCATCACGACGTTCTAGTTCTTCAAATAGCATTGCAGAGTGCGAGAATATACAGCCTTTAATTACCGTATAAAAGTCTTCAAAGCCAGCATCAATAATTGCCTGTTCCATTTTTGCAAATTGATCTAAATCAGCCTTAAAATCCTGCATAAATTGCGCGTTTTTTTTTAGTTTCCCATACAAAGAATTCACGCCATCTAAACGATGGTTGATAATATATTTTTCCGCAATAAGCTCTTTGACAACAACAGCACGGAGTTCTTGATTACATTCTTCTAGAATTTCCCGATTAAAAATTTTTCTCTGCATGTACGAATCGCTCATGCCGACGCTTGTTCCGTTAATATATCTAACCGGAGAAATGCCTTCTCTTATTCCCCATTCTTTAGAGAGAACAATGCCGTTATTCCCATAGCAATCTCGGTGTTCCTTATTTTGATTCCATGGAATATCGCAAAAGCAAACCATATAATTTTCTTGCTTATAATTACTTTTAGGAAGAGTCTCTTCCCATTTGGTATATCTAAAACCATTTTGCAAAATTATTTGCAAAATGTCAAATTTTCTAGTAAAATTAAACAAATGTGTTGATGATAAGGCCGGTGTTTTTTCTGTCATGTTTATTTCCTAATAATCCCTCTATTATGAAAAGAAAGGAAGGAAGAGGAATTCCCACTTTCTGAAATTATATATAAATTATTTTTTCTTAATTGTCGGTAATTTAAAACTTACATATAACATATATGACAAGAAAGCGCAATCTGATGTTAGGTTTGCCTTTAGCTGCTGATATTGAGTGTCTACTGAAAAAATTAAAGAAAGATATACTAAAACAACTTGAAGATATTGAAAAAATCAAGTTGTAAGCACTTTTGAAAAGGTTGCTCAAACCCTATTTAGCCTATCATCCTTTTATATAAGGTTTCAAAATAAGTAGGATATAGATTTAAAATACTAAGAATTTCTGTTTCATGTGCTATTAAAGCCACTTTTGCCGCTTGTTTTGTAGAAGTTCCTTGTGCAAATGGGGCTAGTTCCTGTGCGATTATCCTATCGCAAAAGCCAAGTTCATAAACAAAAATTGATTCCTTCGTAGGCAATCCATACTTTATTTGTTTTTGAAATAATTGCATTTTTGAAAGTTGTTCGGGATTCTCACCTATTTCAGCCATTAATAGTTCTGTAACGGCGTTAACCAAAACTGAAATTTCGTAGCCGAACCCTCGTTCAAAGAAATCAACTCCCATTTCTTCATAATAATAAGTCGTTCCCACTTTTTCACCTTTCAAGATATCATAAATTTCGTAGAAATTTTTTCCTTGCAACCAAAAGTGTATTGCATCTGGAATTTTTTCTTTATTTGGATACTTGTTAAACAATCGACATCTTGTACGGCCATCAAACAGCAACTTTGATAGGATTTTTACAAAATCATAGCAATCAGAAACTTCTAAAATTGAATCTTTATTTTCAAAAACAAAATTGTTTAATTCGATGGAAGAAGCTAAACCATGTAATGTTTTAGCATATAATGGAAATTTCAACACATTTTTTTCGTCTGATTTCAATTTGTTTGACAAATATTTAAATACATAAAGAATAGATTCCTTTTGATTGTCGTTTGCCAAATGGTACGCTAATGTGTTCTTTGCTAATTCTTCAACTTTATCATCTGACAAATCGTCGGAGGACATCATTAAATAATTCTCTAATTTTTCAAGATAAAGGACCTTCATTTCAAGCTGATATTTTACGTCTTCCTTTTTGTTGTATTTATACTTTTTCTCAACATCAGCGGAAAATTCTTCAATAAAATTTGAATCGGTTAAATGTGGTAGAAAAATTTCCATATTAAATGGTATGGGATCAATGGTTCTATCCCCATTATTATATGTAATAATATTCAAATTCAACAAATCAAATAGTAAACTTAAACAGTCTTCAGAATTGTTGGCTTGCAGCAAGTCGTTGATTTTGTTTCGTATTTTGGTTTCCGACTGTATTCCAACTCTAGGGTCGGTAAAAATAATGCTTCCTTCGGTTATTTTCCCAGCACGTGCAACTCTCCCAATGAGATTGTGAAAATCACGGACTTTAATTTCATCAGCCCCATTTTGAATAGAAGGAATGAGTAAATACTTTATGGGAAGATTCACGCCTTGTGCTAGGGTAGATGTACAAACAATACAGTTAATTTTTGAATTATGTGCAGCAATTTCAATGGATAATTTTAAACCTTGAGGAACATCTGCACAATGTGAAAAGATGCCGTACTTACAAGCTTTGTATATAATTGAATTTGTGCCGAAATTTTTCTCAAACAAGTTTGCTATTTTAATTTTCTCGGACTCTTCATAATAAGGACATGGGGTATCAGGATTAGATTCATAATAACCGATACCTTTTTTTAAAATTTTCCTTAGACTATTTTTTCTTCCGCAAAAAACAGCTGCGGTCGCTTTCGTTGAAAGCTTCAAGGCAAAATACAGAGCAATCAAACCTGCATCATAAAGACCTTGTTTATCTTTTTTAAAAAAACAGCTATTAGAATTTTCAATTGATATAATTTTCGGAACAAAGAATGTTTCATTTGAAATAGAATTATTTTCAATATATTGAAGCTGTCCAGATGAGGAATACATTTTTACAAATGCGATAAAACGCTGCGTTGGGGACATATCAATTCCCGAAACAACACCGCAAGATTCGCTTATCCAACTGCTTATATTTTCAGCATTATGAATAACAGCAGATATTAAAATAAATTGAACATGCTCTTTTAAAAGCATTTTCATTTTTGACAATAATAGTTCGTATGTGACGCCTCGTTCATTTGAATCAAATTGATGAGCTTCATCATAAATAACAAGACCAACATTTTCCACAAATTTTGTATTTTGTGTTAGGAGATAGTAAAGTTTTTCTGGCGTTAATACGGCAATATGTTTTTCGTCGTCTGAAAAAACATTAGAAAAATCTTGTTCAAACACATCCGTTATATCATCAACAAAAATATTAGCATCTTCTTTAAAACATTTTAAATAGTCGTTTCTTATTTCATGGCATAACGCCTTAAATGGGGCAACAACAATAGCAAGATTCGTTCTATTAGACATAAATGCCGATCTTATAATCAACTCCGTCGACTTTGTCTTCCCTGCGCTTGTCGGCATTTGAATTACGGCGGACGCTCCTTTATATATGTTATTTTCGCCCAATAAAACCTGGGCAGGCCACAATTCCTTTATAAAAGATCTTTTTCCAATTACATTACGCCATAAATCAACACTTAATCCAGAAAAAAGAGGAAGCAATTTCCAACTCGAAAAAGTGATTTTCATTATACATATAGCAAAGATTAATTCTCCAAAGAATACTTCTCTAGGAGATCCCAACTCGAGAATCTTCTTATAAAGAATTGAACATTTTTCAATTGTCTGAAGTTCGTCACTTCCAGATTCTATGAAATTTTTATAGAATAAAGCAAACTGTTCTATTTCGTTTTTGTAGAACGAGTTTGAAAAATCAATATCTAAATTATGTTTTAGCAACGCTAGTAAAAGATCATCGAGCCGTTCTGCGTCTAACGAAGGAGATTCTAAAGTTTGATTTAATACAGCAGAACTTCCAGGAAGTTTTGCTAAGTAATATGCTGCACTTCCAACAAGAAGGTAATATTCTGACAGCTCGTTTAATCGTCCAGAATTCTTATACGAGTCAAAGAAATTGGCGCAAAACAAAGCATCTTTTCCCGGCAAAGACAAAAGAGACGCATCATTTCGATGTTCTATTATGTCACGAGAAACTCTGCCTAATATGCCAATAACCAAAATAAATAAATCTTCAGGAGGATTTGTATAACGTTCAATAATCGCTTCTTGATCAGCTTCAGGTACATTAAACTCAGTCATTTTCGCCATAGACTGAGTGTACATCAAAATTTTTTTTGCATTATTTTCAGGCTTCATGGGCGGCCCAGGAGTACAAAGAATGAACTATAGCTCTTAAATCGTTTGCTTTCACTAGCAACAAACGTAAATTGGCATTCTGAGGATGGTTAGTAACATCAGCATCAGAAACTAATTGTTGATCATAAAGATTCGTTGAACATACTAATGCGGCTCCAAAGGAACACGATTTCTTTGCAACATCAATCATATGCTGAATACGTCCTATTTTTTCGTATGATACAAAATCTCTATCATAAAAAAAACGATTAGCCGCCTTATTCAATGATTCTGCAATTCTTAAAAGATCTTTTGAAGAATGTTTTATTGCTTCATTTAAATCATTTTTTTTTGATGATATGCGAGCTTTGATTTCATAAACAATTAATTCGTCGCAAGGATTCCCTTGAGGATCATCATTTATCTTTATTGCGATAACGTCTGATCCTTTTGTTGGCGTGTTTCTGTTGTCCTTACGATCGTAGCGTATTCTTGGTGTCCAATATTTTTGTACAAATTCTAAAAAATCTGTAATTAAAATTTCAGCAAAGTCACCACTTCTTGTTGATGGACCAAGAGCTTGATGTTTATCAGGAAATATAAAGTCTAACAGATAATCTTCTCTATTTTTTCCTGTATATTTTCTTAGTTGGTCTATATCTTTATCACTGCAATATTGATTACGGAAATGTTTCGCCCATTCATCAAAAGCGTCAATGTCATACTGATAGTTGAATTTCCATATTTCAACTTGTCCACCACCAATACAGGGAACAGTTGAATCATACTCAAACCAATTTGTAAATTCCATCTACCTCTCCTCGAATGCATCTTTTAGGATGCTTTGCATGAGTTGTTTGGTGAGGGCTTCGCGAGTGGCGATTTGGGTTTCAAGTTGGGTGATGGTTTGTAAGTGTTGTTCTACTCGGGCGACGATTTCTTTTTGCTCTGCAGTTGGTGGAAGAGGAATTCTAAAATTTAGAATTTGCTCTCTTGTTAAATTGTTCATTGAAGTGCTTTTATTCGTGCCTAAAGAAAGTCTGTAATTTTCTCCATATTGAGAATTATTGAGCATGTTTACCAGTGATTTGCTAATTCCTTGAGCTAATTCTATTCGTATACTTTTGTCACTCAATAATAAATTTGAAGAAATCTTTTCTACAACACAAGAACGACCTGCCAACCCTTTTGATCCACTTGCTCGACAAAACAAAAGATCTCCCATTTGAATTTTTGTTTGAACATTATTATTGCACTTTTTAGAATAGAACTTATTTTCACTTTCAACAAAGACTCCGGAAGTGATTGCGCTGGTTTTAATAATGCCCCATTCATCACCGATTGCTTCTCGACTCTCGCAATTAAAACTTTTTCCTGCGGAACTAAATAACGATATATCTCCGAGTCTGACCCATTTCCTGTTGGTTGGGATTTCAAAGGGGATTTCGTCTTTTGTGATGGGTGCAATGGTCTTTTTAGAACTTTTGGTTTCCGATTTTTCGCCTTGTATTTTGTCAAATAAGGCTTCGGCGTCGTAGTCGGGGTTGCCTTTTTGGACGGGGTGTTGTTTGCGCCAGTCTGCGGTGAGTTTTCCTTCTATGGCTTCTTGGAGGATGTTCTGGCGGAGTTGTTTTGCGTAGGATTTTTGTTTTTCAATTTCTGATGACAGTTGTTCTGTCTTTTCTAACTGAGATGAGATTTCTTTGACAATTTTCTTCTGAGTTCCTAAATCAGGAATTGATATTTCAAGGGCGAGCAAATGTTTAGGCTTTATTTCTGTCTTGATGCCTCCCTTAACTTGTTTTTGCATTGCAGCGATAAAAGCGGCACTTTTTACGAAAAACTTGAAATAATCTAAGTCGACTTTAGAACTATCAAAGGTATAGGACGAATAATGAATCGTTGCACAAACGGGTTCTTCACCTTGATAAACCGTAATCGCACCTTTGGCGACATTGATTCCTGAAATGACCAAATCGCCAGGCTGAACAAGAATCATATCTGTTTTTGTGGGTTTATTTGATAAATGAATATTCCCAGAAAAGTCGATTTTATCCAATCGCTGATATTTGGAAATCCTTTTATCGTCAGGCTTAAAGCGACCTTCTCGTTCCGTAAGAAACTCACCAATCTTTACTTTCTTCCATTCGCTCATATCAACCTACACTCACATCAAAAGCCAAAGTCTGTTCATTAAATTCTGATTTTAAATTAATCTTTAATTCGGGCATTTTATATAACACATGTTCACAAATCTTATTATGGAACGATACCAACCACAAATATTTTTTTAGAATTTTCAATCTTTTTGCTTCTTCGGTTTCATCATTTGATGATTGACTAAATTCAATCACCTTCTCTTCAACAAAATCTTTGTGTTTTTTCAAAATCACGAAAACTTCATTTCGACATTCAGGTTTGTATATCGGTTTGCGTTGACGCCCTTCTCTAATATTTTGTTCTAGCTCTTCAAAACTCCCTACGGGTTCTATTTGTGAACCGTTTTTGGGAAACGGTATCCATGCGTCATAAGACATGATGTAATTTAAAAATGTCTTATCACCAGCATCTTTCACTAACAAATCCTGGCAAGATGCATCAACCAAGCTTTTAAAAAGGCCGTTTTGCATTTTAAATGAATCTAATTCATTCAGAATACAATCAGCTACAACAATCCTTGGATAAACGGCAGTACTTTCAAGTTCGACAGCATCAATCAAAGCCTTACCACCAACAAAATCATTCGTCAAATATAGAGGTCCCTTTGTTATTCCTCCACGAACAATCAAAAGCGGACGCTCAAAAAACACACGTTGTATGGTAGCCACCAATCGCAAAAAAGACACCAAAGACAATGCTGATAAATCGTCTTTCGTTTCCTTATAACAAATCAGAACATTATCTGAAAAAACTTTATATTCTATTTCAGGTATTTTTTCGGTTGATTCGCCTAATATGGTGGTATTATGAATTGATACAATTTCTTTCATTATTTTAATTGAAAATTCAATTGCATCAATAAGCTTTGCAGAAATATCCTTTGATTTTTTAAAGGCATCCTTATACCCTAAAACATCAAAGTAGGCTACATAATATTCAGAGAATTCCATCCAACCCTCTATTCCTTACTTCAAACCCTTTTTCAAATCGGCGAGGAGTTCTTCGCTTGCCTTGAAGGATTCGTGGAGTTTCTGCATGAGTTCGGCAGTGGTATATACGACTTCTTCTTCGGGAACGGTAGGATTCTTGATGTCAAGATTGTAGCCGTTCTCTTCGAGTTCCTTTATCGAGACTTTCCAGGCGACATCGGATTTCTTGCGTTTATTCCACCATTTTTTGAGCGGTTCAAATTCCGATTTCTGGATAGGCTTTGTCTTGGAATACGCCTTCATTCCTTCGGGCACCTTGTGCTCGTAATACCAGACATCCTTGGTCTTTTCACCCTTGGTAAAGAAAAGCAGGTTGGTCGCGACACTTGCATAGGGCTGGAATACGGAATTGGGCAGTCGCACGATGGTGTGCACGTTGCACTGTGTCAGAAATTCCTTGCGGATGCGTTCCTTCACGCCGTCACCGGTGAGCGAGCCGTCGGGCAGCACGATTGCCGCGCGGCCACCATCCTTGAGGTAACGCATCATCAGGAGTAAGAAAAGGTCTGCACTTTCTGTGGTGCGGAAAGAGGCGGGATAGTTCGTCTCTACGCCATCGCTTACGGAAGCACCGAAAGGCGGGTTTGCCAAGATGACATCCACGCGGTCTTTGGGTCCGATGCTTGTGTATTCACGGTTCAAGCTGTCGGTGTAAAGGATGTTCGGCACTTCGATATCGTGCAAAATCAGGTTCGTCACGCAGAGCATGAACGGGAGCGGCTTGAATTCCTGCCCGCGAATGGTCGCGTTGAGCGTTTTCAGGTCTTCTACGGAATGAACATCTTGCTTGCGGATGTTTTCGATAGCACAGGTCAGGAATCCGCCTGTACCGCAAGCGGGGTCAAGCACGCGTTCGCCAAGTCGCGGGTTCACGATTTCCGTCATGATTTCGGTG
This sequence comes from uncultured Fibrobacter sp., assembly GCA_947165045.1. Lineage (GTDB taxonomy): Bacteria > Fibrobacterota > Fibrobacteria > Fibrobacterales > Fibrobacteraceae > Fibrobacter. The sequence continues at coordinate 9,473 of CAMUYW010000066.1, forward strand.
ATGGCTCGCGGGGTGTAGAATTCACCGTAATTGCCAGCACTCTGCAAGTCTCGCAGCAATGTTTCGTAGATGTCGCCAAACAGGTGGCGGTCTTCGGATACGTTGAAGTCGATTTCGTTCAACTTATTCACCACCTGACGGATGATGGTGCCGTTTTTCATGTAGTTGTTGATGCCGTCGAAGATGTCGCGAATAAGGATAGCACGCTTGTTGCCGGTAGAGACGTCTATCTTTTTCAAGCCGGGAATCAACTTGTTGTCAACGAATTCTTGCAGGGCATCGCCCGTCATGCCTTCGCTATCGGCAGCCCAGTTGCGCCATTGCAGTTTTTCGGGGATTACCGACTTGTAGTCATCATCCAGGAGTTCCATTTCGGAATCCTTGTCGTCGATAATCTTGAGCGTAATCATCCAACCCAGCTGTTCAATGCGCTGTGCATCGCCAGAAACACCCTGGTCCTTTCTCATGATGTTTTGCAGGGTCTTGATAATTCCACCGATGTCGGCCATTAGGCTACTCCTCTATAAATTTCATCTTCCAGTTCGCGCACCGCCTTCAGATAGTCTTGCTTGGTGCCGAACAGTTCAACAATTTCTTTCGGGGTCCCAAATTTAGTAATGGGGTCCACTTTTAGGACTGCAGTATCTTCGATATTTCCAATACCCTCTTCAGCATACTTGTCCAAAAGGGCTTCCAGAACGGCACGCGCCTTGTCGCCATACTTGGTAAAGTAATTGCGTTTGCGGACGTTTTCGGCACGTTCCTTGCGCGTGAGCGCCGGAGCGTCGTATGCGATATGGCAAATCAGGTCGAAAATATCCAAGTCCTTTTTTATTTCTTCTTGCAAGTTTTCGGCGATAATTCCCTGTTTTTCAAGTTCCTCGATAATCGCCTTTTTCTTTTCGGCACTGTTCCATTCTTGCAAGAAGGTTTGCAGGTCGCGATAACGGTCTAAAATGCCTTGACGGGTAAATTCGCGGAGCGTAGTCGTAATGAGTTTGCCCGAGGGGTCAAGGAACTCCTTACGCTCATTTAATATTGATATCGGAACTCCCGCTACATAGACCTTTGAAGGCCTGTCCGCAACTTCTCCATCAGGAGGATTGGGGGTAGGATACGGCGGTTTTTCCGGGAAGACAACTTCACTGCCCGTAACTGGATCAATCAGGTCTTCGGGAGCATCACCAGCCGTTGAACTATCCGCAGGAATCGGGTCATTTGGCTTGACTTCCTTAATGCGAATGGCCTCGCCGTCAAATGCCGGGTCCGAGAACAAGTTCGTCACGTTACGGAAATCCATTATCGTGAAGTAGAGTTTATCATATTCTTCATAAACTCTTGTTCCACGACCGATAATCTGTTTGAATTCGGTCATGGAGCCGATATTAGATTCCAGTACGATGAGTTTGCAAGTCTTTGTATCTGCACCGGTACTCAATAATTTTGATGTAACCGCAATAACGGGGTATGGCTTTTCTGGATTCTTGAAATCATCAAGCTTTAGCCGACCTTCTTTGTCATCGCTGGTAATGCGCATGATGTACTCGTCAGACTTTTCGTGCCATTCGGGCGGAGCGGCTTTCCAAAGTTCATCACGCATGCGACTAGCATGTTCCTGATCGATGCAGAAGACAATGGTTTTTGCCATGGGGTCGTTCTGCTTCAGGAATTCTACGATTCTGCGGGCGACAATCGGCGTACGGTCATCAAGCACCAAGTTGCGGTCAAAATCTTTCGTATTGTAAATACGATCTTCAACAATGTTTCCGTTCTTGTCGCGTTTACCTTTTTCAGGCCGCCAGCCTTCTAGGTCCACATTGATGCCAATACGCAAAACCGTATAAGGAGCAAGGAATCCGTCATCAATCCCCTGTTTCAAGGAATAAGTGTATATCGGGTCACCGAAGTATTCCGAAGACGATATGTCTTTTGTTTCTTTCGGTGTTGCAGTCAAACCTATGTGAGTTGCACTCTTGAAGTAATCCAGAATCTTTCGCCAAGCGCTATCTTCGGCAGCACTCCCGCGGTGACATTCGTCAACAACTACCAAATCGAAAAAGTCGGGTGAGAATTCCCTGTATGCGTCGGCATTTTCATCGTAATTTGTAAGCCCCTGATACAAGGCCAAATAGATTTCATAAGCCTTATCAATCTGCTTATGGCGGACAATCGTCATTTTGTCCTTGAAAGGCTTGAAGTCTCCACGCTTGGTTTGCGTAATCAGGTTATCACGGTCAGCAAGGAAAAGAATTCGCGGGGTCTTGCCCGGAACCTTGTTCTTTGTCCAGCCGCTTTTCCACAAACGCCAAATGATATGGAATGCCGTAAGCGTTTTTCCGGTACCGGTCGCCATTACCAAAAGGATTCTGTCTTGCCCTTTTGCAATCGCCTCTACTGTGCGGTTGACGGCAATCTGCTGGTAATAACGCAGACTGTATCCTGAACTATCGACATAATAATCTTGTGTCGCCGTGGATTCCGCTTCTGGAGAGTCAATACCTTTGTACCGTTTGTAGCAAGCCCAAATTTCTTCGCTTGTCGGGAAATGGTCCAGGTCGCGTTCTTCTACTGCGATAGGGTTCCCTTGGCTATCTTTCGGGCCGCAGTTTTCACGATAGCGAATCGAGAACGCATCGCCATTACTGCTAATCGCTACGGGAATATCCAGAGTCTGCGCATAAGAAAGAGCCTGTTGAATGCCATCGCTAACGTAATGCTTATTGTCCTTTGCCTCTACCACGGCAATCGGCATGTTCGGCTTGTAATAGAGAATGATATCCGCGCGCTTTTTTTGCCCGCGCACGACGGTCTTGCCCTTCACAAAAATTCGACCATCTGTGAACGAAACCTCTTCGCGAATTTGCGTATCAAGACTCCACCCAGCATTGATAATGCCGGGCAAAATGAACTTGCTGACAATGTCGCGTTCGGAGAGGTCTTTCTTATTCACTTCCATGGGAAACCTTGTTTGCAAATATATATCAAAAATAGAGCGGGAATATGCCGATTTAAGGTGAAAAAAGGCATATTTCAGAAAATTCTCCCCGGCCTATTGACAGCCGTCATTTTTGAAATTATATTTAGTGCACAAATGTTCAAATAAACAAAATACAACTTATTTTCTGTCTTTTTCGCATGTAGGCAGATGGAGGTAAAGATGAAAAAAATAAACGTTATGGACACCGATATCAAAACAATGGTTGTCAACGGTGTCGATTATGTCAGCATCACCGACATAGCAAGGCGAAAGAATCCTGTAGAGCCGAAGGATGTCGTCAAGAATTGGATGCGCTCCAAAAATACAATTGAGTATCTCGGCTTATGGGAAATGCTGAACAACCCCAATTTCAAAGGGGTCGAATTCGACCCCTTTTTGAAGGAAGCCGGTAGCCACGCCTTCACTATGAGCCCGTCTCGATGGATTGAACAAACTGGCGCAATTGGGATTCTTTCCAAAAACGGCGTTAATGGCGGAACCTTTGCCCAATATGATATCGCGGTAAAATTTGCCAGTTGGGTTTCTGTCGAGTTCGAATTATACTTGATTAAGGAATTCCAGCGTCTCAAGGCTGCAGAGCAAGCTCAATTGGGCTGGTCGGTGCGCCGCGAGCTCTCAAAAATCAACTACCACATCCATACGGATGCCATCAAGCAGAACTTGATTCCCGCGGCACTCACGAAACAGCAAATAAGCATTGTCTATGCAAACGAAGCTGATGTTCTGAACATGGCACTGTTTGGCTTTACGGCAAAGGACTGGCGAGACGCACACCCGGATTTGCAGGGAAATGTCCGCGACTACGCTACGGTCAACCAGCTGATTTGCCTTTCGAATATGGAATCTTTAAATTCCGTACTGATAAATGACGGGGTTCCTCAATCGGAACGTCTATTGAAATTGAACCAGATTGCAATCTCGCAGATGACGGTGCTAGAATCCGTTGGCGAAAACAAGCTGTTGAAATAATCACAAATCAGAAGAAAAGATCCGCAATTTCAAGCGTGTTTGAGGGCCGGAGAGAAAGATGAAAAAGAAAAGGACCTAGATGTAATATGCAAATTTTGCATATTTCTCATACATTCTGGTTTCTATTATAAAAAATCCACGCATTTCAAAGACATGGCAGAATAACCTCACGTTCCCTTTTGGAACTTATGAGTTTTCTTATTCGCCTCTTGACATTTTGTATCCGATTAGATACATTTGGAGGAACAGAATGGTCGTAAATCAAACACCCGATTTTAGAAAATGGATGCTGAAATTACGAGATATTCGAGCAAAGGTGCATATTCTTTTGCGATTGACCCAAGTTGAAGGAGGAAATCTCGGCGACTTTAAATCAGTCGGGAACGGCGTTCTAGAAATACGCATCAATTATGGACCAGGTTACAGACTTTATTTTGCAAAAGATGGCAAAACAATCGTAATTCTTTTAATTGGCGGCGATAAATTCACACAAGATCAAGACATCGCAAGGGCAAAGAATATTTGGCAAGGAATCAAAAATGAAAGAAAATAAAATCACTCAATTGGATATTGCAGAATATCTTGACAGCGAAGAAATTGTCGCTGAGTATCTCAATCTCATTTGCCAAGAAAACGACCCAGCCCTGTTACTGAGGTCTATCGGTCATATAGCTCGTAGCAAGGGTATGGCGAAAATTGCGGAAACGTCCGGTCTCGGACGAGAGAGTCTCTATAAGGCTCTTGATGAAAAAGCTCATCCGCGATTTGAAACGGTATTCAAAGTCCTTGCCGCCATGGGCATTCAAATGCGCCTAGTTCCCAAAGCCAAATTCAGGCGTAAGCGAGGTCCCATGCCATGCGCCGTAGCCGAAAAACGAAGAACATACAAGGCTTAAGAAGGAAATCCCCGGTCAAGTCACGGATTACAACGCCACTTCCCTACATTTTTTATAGATTTAAATTTATCACCCCATTTCCCGGAGACTTTATGAACGAAACAATCAAGACTTTGCTCAATCGCAGGAGCATCCGCAAATTCAAATCTGACTCCGTGAGCAAGGAGCTCATTGCACAAGTCGCCGAAGCGGGCATCTACGCCGCAAGCGGCATGGGCAAGCAGGCCGCTACCGTGGTCGCCATCACGAACAAAGGACTGCGCGATCGCATCTCCGAAATGAACCGCAAGATTGGCGGTTGGGACGAGGGTTTCGACCCGTTCTACGGAGCACCTGTAATTCTTCTCGTCCTTGCGAAAAAGGAAATTCCGACCTACCTGTACGATGGTTCGCTCGCCATGGGGAATCTCATGAACGCCGCTTACAGCCTCGGGCTCGGCAGCATCTGGATTCACCGCGCCAAGGAAGAAGTCGAAAGCGACGAGGGCAAGGAAATTCTCAAGTCACTGGGCCTGAACGCTGACGAATGGGTTGGTATCGCTCACTGCGCTTTGGGTTACGCCGACTGCGAACAGCCTGCAGCACACCCCCGCAAGGAAGGTCGCGTCATCTGGGCAGAGTAATTATCAGGCCGAGTAATTCAAGCAAATTAACTTTTAGAGCGGTTGCATTTTTGCAGCAGCTTTTTTAGCCGGGGCGTTGCGGGCCGGCGAATGAGGGCCCGCTCGAAGGGGTGACGGAAGACTTGCCCTAGATTCTTCGACGGAGTTTACCCTGAGCTTGCCGAAGGGCTCAAGATGACACAGGGCAAGGCTGCAATCAGGGGGATGCCTCCCCCACCATATCCGAAGCTATTTTCGCCAGCATTTTCCGCAACATTTCCTAACCACTAACCACTAAATTGCCGCTCCTTTGGAGCGGATTTAATACGGCTCAGCCATGACAAATCAACAAGTTGCTTTGTCGCGGCATTCGCCTTTTACTAAATTTGGCGCATTATGGAAATGGAAACTCGTTACAACCCGAAAATTGTAGAAGACCGTTGGCACGCCCAATGGGAAAAGAATAATGATTTTGCCCCGAGCGGAAAGGGTGAACCGTTCTCCGTCGTCATTCCGCCTCCGAACGTTACGGGAGCTCTGCACCTCGGCCACGCTCTAAACGACACGCTGCAGGACATTCTCGTCCGCTATCGCCGCAAGACTGGCCGCGACACGCTCTGGATTCCGGGCACGGACCACGCCGGCATTGCCACGCAGGCTGTCGTCGAAAAGAGACTTTTCCAGGACGAACACAAGACACGCCACGACATTGGCCGCGACGCCCTCGTGGAACGCATTTGGAAGTGGAAGGACGAATACGAAGCCCGCATCACGAAGCAGCTCAAGAGCCTCGGCGTCAGCTGCGACTGGAGCCGTCAGCGCTTCACGCTCGACCCGGTTTGCGCAAAGGCTGTCCGCCACGCATTCTTCAACCTTTTCAAGAAGGGTCTTATCTACCGCGGCAAGCGTCTCGTGAACTGGGACACCAAGCTCCAGACGGCTGTGGCAGACGATGAAATTTATTACGAAACTGTGAAGGGTCACTTCTGGACGTTCAAGTATCCTCTCGCCGATGGTTCGGGCTTTATCCCGGTTTCGACGACTCGTCCGGAAACGATCATGGGCGATACGGCTCTCGCTGTGCACCCGAACGACGAACGCTACAAGCAGTTCATCGGCAAGATGCTCAAGGTTCCGTTCGTGAACCGCGAAATTCCGGTGATTGCAGACGCTATCCTCGTCGATATGGAATTCGGTACGGGTTCCGTGAAGGTGACTCCGGCTCACGACCCGAACGACTACGCTACGGGCCTGCGCCACAAGCTCCCGATGATCAACATCATGAACGATGACGGCAGTCTCAACGAGAACGCCGGTCCGTTCCAGGGCATGAAGGGTCAGGCCGCACGCGACGCCGTGGTGAAGGGTCTCGAAGATCTCGGCCTCCTCATCAAGGTCGAAGACCACGAAATGCAGGTGGGTCACTCCGACCGTTCCAAGACTGTGATTGAACCGTACTTGAGCGACCAGTGGTTCGTGAAGATGGACGTTCTCGCCGACAACGCGATGAACGCTGTCACGAGCGGCGAAATCAAGATTATCCCGGAACGTTATGCGAACAAGTACCTCGACTGGCTCAAGGAAAAGCGCGACTGGTGCATCAGCCGTCAGCTCTGGTGGGGCCACCGCATTCCTATTTGGCACGCCGACGAAACGACGACCGAAGAGGACTTGAACAAGGCATTCGCAGGCCGTAACGACATTTACTATTACAAGGCACAGAACGGCATCTGGCTCATCTGCTCCGAAGAAGAAAACTTGAAGGAAGATGCAGTTGCCGGTCACAAGATTGTTCAGGAAGAAGACGTGCTCGACACGTGGTTCTCCAGTGGTCTCTGGCCGCACTCCACGATGGGCTGGCCGGAACAGACGGACACGCTCAAGAAGTACTACCCGACTTCCGTGCTCGTCACGAGCCGCGACATCATTACGCTCTGGGTCGCCCGCATGGTGCTCTTCAGCCAGGAAAACATGGGCACGGTTCCGTTCCACACGGTCTATATCCACCCGAAGATTTTGGATGGCAATGGCATGACCATGAGTAAGTCCAAGGGCAACGGCGTGGACCCGATGGATATCGAAAAGAAGTACGGCACCGACGCTCTCCGCTTTGTGATGGCAAGCCTCTGCACCGACAACCAGGACGTTCGTCTCCCGGTCAAGAAGGAAAAGCAGGAAGATGGTTCCGTCATCAACACGAGCGAAAAGTTCGAAATTGGTCGTAATTTCTCGAACAAGCTCTGGAACGCTTGCCGCTTCTTGTTCCCGCACTTGGAACAGGCTGGCGCTCTTTCCAAGAACATGCTCCCGATGGATTCTTCGATCTTCGCACTCGAAGACCGCTGGATTCTCTCTCGCTTGAACTCCACCATCCAGGACGCAACGAAGATGCTCGAAGAGTTCCACTTTGCTGAACTCGCCGGCTTCCTCTACCGCTTTGTCTGGGATGACGTTTGCTCCAGCTACCTCGAAATCAAGAAGGCTGTGATCAACCGCGAAACGCTCGATGCCGAAAAGAAGAACGCTATGGCAATCCTCAGCCACGTTCTCCGTGGCGTAATCGACCTGTTGCATCCGGTGATGCCGTTCATCACGGAAGAACTGAACGCAACGCTCT